>NZ_JAQQDB010000099.1:0-1684 GCF_046030135.1 Caballeronia jiangsuensis | reverse complement strand
ACTGCCGTGAGGGCAAAACCGCGAAGCAATCGAATTGGGATTTTCATAAGTACTTTTCCCTGCGCAAATACGGAGCTAAATCAGAACCGTTTATTTCCATAACTTCCACCAGAAAACTTGCCAAGCTGAGATGCTTTCTTGCTTTTCGAAAGCCCGTCACCTTTTTGACTGAGATCGGGCCATTTCTGGATCATATTGAAGTCCGATCATTGCTTTCCACGCCCTTATTCTTTCTTCAAATAGATAACCGCGCCCAAATCAGAAAAAACGTAATAGCCGGCTGGCAGCCGTTCACTTCTCCCCCAATTTCCAAACTCAAAATCCTTCGGAATATAGAAGAACGCGTAACTACCGTAGCCTTGGTCGACGCGATCAATCTTATCTACTAAAAGACAAAGGGTCCCCTCTGGGAGGTCCCGCAAGGAATCGGGAAACGGTACTTTCCGAACGAAATATCTAACGGTGTCGTCATCCGATTTGAAGTCTCTGGATCTGAGCAACTGAGCCGTGTCTGTACTTTTCGTCCACTCCGCGCGGTCTCGCTCATGCAGCGAAACAGAATACTTCCAATCATCCCGAGTGATCCGAACAAATGGTTGACCCTCGTCATCGCTAAAAGCGAACACAAAAGTACCGGTCAGTACGTCAGCATCGCTGATCGCCTTTGCATGAGCTGGGTTGATCTGAGCTACAAGGACTGCAAAAAATAGGCAGAGAATTCCTAAGAAACGAATCATTTTTTCTGTCCGCGATAAAAGGCCGATAACGGAATAGCGTTCAATTCTATGGTTAGCGCGGCACCAATCCCGCGGCCTTCAGCAGACATTCGACGCAAATCTTCTTGTGCGATAGTTCGACCATCTGATCCTTCGGACCCGGCCATCCATGCGTCGACGCATGAGCGATGAATTTTCCCGTCGTCCCACTGACGATGCCGCTGGAATCCATGTTCAGGAAACTGCCGTTGACTTCGACCCGGAATTTCTTTGCCCGCAGCAGAATGTCGTCGCTTTCCAGCAGAATCTGCTTCTGGGCCCGCGCAACGATGGACTTCGTCAGGGCGTTCAATACGATGTCCCCCGCCGCCGAAGCAAGGTGCATAGGTCCGGCCTGCGCGAATATTCGAATGGTGTCGCGCACGGTCGCAAAAAAGCTACGTCCGCTGGCAATACCGATATGACCTTCCGTTGTGATTGCCGCCTGTTGCGACGCGATGTGAACCGTCGCGGGTGTCGTAATTTGCACACCCGCCTTACCGTCGATGACGAGGTGTGAATCCGACAGTTGTGGAAAGGAAGCGTCATCGCCCGCTGTCTCGCCTCGAATCTGCTTGTTTTGCGATGCTATGGTCTCGACGATCTCGGACTGGTGAGCGCCTGCGTCTTGCGCCTCGCTGTCTTGCGCGATACGCGTCAGCGCATCGTGCAACTGATGCGCGCTATCGAGACGGGCAGCCGTCTCGCTCATGTCTTTGGCGGCAGTTCCCGCACCACTGCGCGTCTCGGTCGTAATGAGCATGCCCCGATTCGCCCGCAGCACGCCCCACGCGTCCGTCGCGAGTTCCCACCCCAGCCCGCGCGCCTGCTGACGACCCGCTCGGTACTCGATGCGCGTGTTGTACCCCAGCACCAGCCGCGAGTTGGCCTGATCGCTCGCCACCTGAACCTGCTGCTGGCCGGGCGTG
>NZ_JAQQDB010000098.1:0-1780 GCF_046030135.1 Caballeronia jiangsuensis | reverse complement strand
GTCGTGAGGCGGGGTCTGAAGGAAGCGTGTAGCAAAGCCACGACCTGACGAACAGAAACCAGATGGGAGGCCTACCCGGACGGACGAGCGAGCCAATGATCGCGAAGTCCATAGCCATCAAGGTCCGGGGTGGTAGATCTGGCGGGTGTGTGGCGAAGGCGGTTGGGCTTACCTCGGGAGGCCTGCGCGGTGTCCTGGACTCAGGACTGAACGGCTCGCAAGGGTTGTTGACCACCGCGCAGGAGTCAGCAGCGGGCATAGTAGGGCAGCGATGCCTGAAGGCCCAAACGGAGAGGAGCGGCGAGTAAGCCGGAGAACTCGACATGGGAGCGCAGCAGAAAACGCATCGCGTCCTCGATAGCGGAGGCAGGGGTGAAGCCCCGAGGGCTGATGATCGAGGGGCTGAACCTATGGCGGCAAACCCCGAGTCTGAAAGCCCGTCGGCTAGTGACCGACTGATGGAGGAAGTCTGCGAACGGGAGAACCTGAAGCAGGCGTTGAAACGTGTGAGAGCAAACAAAGGCGCACCGGGCGTGGACGGCATGACGGTTCAGGCACTACCGGCGTACCTGCGTGAGCACTGGCCGACGATACGGTCCATGCTGCTGGAAGGCACGTACAAGCCACAACCTGTCAGACGAGTCGAGATACCCAAGCCGGATGGAGGTGGCGTGCGCAAGCTTGGCATTCCGTGCGCGCTTGATCGATTCGTTCAGCAGGCGGTATTGCAGGTGCTGCAACAGCGGTGGGACCCGACGTTCTCGGATTCCAGTTATGGTTTCCGTCCGGGACGCTCGGCGCATCAGGCCGTGGCAAAGGCGCAAAGCTACATCCAGTCGGGGCATCGATGGATTGTAGATTTGGACCTCGAGAAATTCTTCGATCGCGTAAGCCACGATATCCTGATGAGCAGGGTGGCAAAGCGTGTCAGCGACAGGCGAGTGCTGAAGCTGATCCGCTCCTTTCTGACGGCGGGCGTGCTGGAAGACGGGCTGGTTGGCGCAACGGACGAAGGGACGCCCCAGGGCGGTCCGCTGTCACCGTTGTTATCCAATCTGATGCTCGACGACCTCGACCGGGAACTTGAGCGACGCGGACTGCGATTTGCGAGGTACGCCGACGACTGTAACGTCTATGTACGCAGCGAACGCGCGGGCCAACGGGTGATGGCGGGGCTGAAAGCCTTCCTCACCAGCAAGCTCAAGTTGACGGTCAACGAGACGAAGAGCGCAGTGGCCGAGCCTCACACGCGAAAGTTTCTGGGATTCACCTTCGGGACCCGGGATCACGTCAAACGGCGCATCGCGCCCAAGGCACTGAGCCGGTTCAAGGAGCGAATCCGGGAAATGACCCAGCGCTCGCACGGGGTCAGCGTTGACCAACTGATCGGCATGCTGAACCGTTACCTGACTGGATGGCGCGGCTACTTTGGATTCTGCGAAACGCCGAGCGTCCTTCAGCGTCTGGACGAATGGGTGCGCCGCCGGGTTCGCTGCTTCTTCTGGAAGCAGTGGCGACGCGGGAACACCCGCTTCCGGGAACTGACGGCGCGAGGGGTGGACCGGTCCCTTGCTGCCCAGACAGCCGGGTCACCCCACAATGCATGGCGGCTGAGTAATAGCCCTGCACTGCAACGGGCGTTGACCAATCGCTTTCTGCGATCCCTCGGTCTTCCATCACTGCGTCCCTAGCCGATCAACCGATCCGAACCGCCGTGTACGGACCCGTACGCACGGTGGTGTGGGAGGGGTCGGGCCGCGAGGCCTGCCCCTATCCCGAT
>NZ_JAQQDB010000096.1:0-1806 GCF_046030135.1 Caballeronia jiangsuensis | reverse complement strand
AAAAAACCAAGGCCGGAATACCGGAACATCGGAATCGGCCAGCTCGCGAAGTATCGCTTGCCGCTGGCAGGGAAGGTTTCCATCCTGCATCGTGTGAGCGGGCTCTTGCTCTTCGTGTGTCTGCCGTTCATCCTGTACCTGCTCGATCAGAGCCTCACGTCGGAGATTTCGTTCGACGCGTTCAAGGGCTTTCTCGCCAACCCCATCGTCAAGATCGTCACGCTCGTGCTGTCGTGGGCGTATCTGCATCACTTCTGCGCGGGCATCCGCTTTCTGCTGCTCGACACCCACGTCGCGGTGAACAAGGAAGGCGGCAGGCAGACCGCCCTCATCGTGCTGATCGTTTCGCTGTTGCTCACGCTCGCGATGGCCCTCAAGATCTTCGGAGTGTTCTAAACATGGCAACGCAAAATCGAGTCGGCCCCAAGCGCCTGGTTGTCGGCGCGCATTACGGTCTGCGCGACTGGCTCGCGCAACGCATCACCGCGGTGGTGATGGCCGTCTATACCGTCATTCTGCTGTTCTGGTTCTTCGGCGCGCACAACTTCTCCTATGAAGGCTGGGCGGGCATCTTCGCGACCCAGTGGATGAAGCTCGCGACTTTCGTGGCCTTGCTTTGCCTCTTCTACCACGCGTGGGTCGGCATTCGCGACATCTGGATGGACTACGTCAAGCCGATGAGCTTGCGCCTGCTCTTGCAGGTATTGACCATCCTGTGGCTGATCGGATGCGCCGGCTACGCCGCACAGATTCTCTGGAGAGTTTAAAGAACATGGCTGCAATCAAGACTTCCCTGCCGCGTCGTCGCTTTGACGTGGTCATCGTCGGCGCGGGCGGCTCGGGCATGCGCGCATCGCTGCAACTCGCGCGCGCGGGCTTGTCGGTGGCGGTGCTGTCCAAGGTGTTTCCGACGCGCTCGCACACGGTCGCCGCGCAAGGCGGCATCGGCGCCTCGCTCGGCAACATGAGCGAAGACAACTGGCACTATCACTTCTACGACACCATCAAGGGCTCCGACTGGCTCGGCGACCAGGACGCGATCGAGTTCATGTGCCGCGAAGCGCCCAACGCGGTGTACGAGCTCGAACACATGGGCATGCCGTTCGACCGCAACGCCGATGGCACGATCTATCAGCGTCCGTTCGGCGGCCACACCGCGAACTACGGCGAGAAGCCGGTGCAACGCGCCTGCGCTGCGGCTGACCGTACCGGCCACGCGCTCTTGCACACGCTGTATCAGCAGAACGTCGCGGCTAAAACGCACTTCTTCGTCGAATGGATGGCGCTGGACCTGATCCGCGACGCCGACGGCGATGTGCTCGGCGTGACCGCGCTCGAAATGGAAACGGGTGAGGTCTACATCCTCGAAGGCAAGACGACGCTGTTCGCCACGGGCGGCGCGGGGCGCATCTTCGCGGCATCGACGAATGCGTTCATCAATACGGGCGATGGCCTCGGCATGGCCGCGCGCTCGGGCATCGCGCTGCAGGACATGGAGTTCTGGCAGTTCCACCCGACCGGTGTGGCGGGCGCGGGCGTGCTGATCACCGAAGGCGTGCGCGGCGAAGGCGGCATTCTGCGCAACTCCAACGGCGATCGTTTCATGGAACGCTATGCGCCGACGCTGAAGGATCTGGCACCGCGCGACTTCGTCTCGCGCTCGATGGACCAGGAGATCAAGGAAGGCCGCGGCGTCGGTCCGAACAAGGATCACGTGCTGCTCGATC
Source organism: Caballeronia jiangsuensis (assembly GCF_046030135.1). Lineage (NCBI taxonomy): Bacteria > Pseudomonadati > Pseudomonadota > Betaproteobacteria > Burkholderiales > Burkholderiaceae > Caballeronia > Caballeronia jiangsuensis. The sequence goes on along the minus strand of NZ_JAQQDB010000096.1, from coordinate 79 downwards.
TGTCGCACATCGGCGCCGAGACGATCATGAAGCGTCTGCCGTCGATTCGCGAGATCGCGCTGAAGTTCGCCAACGTCGA
>NZ_JAQQDB010000095.1:0-1996 GCF_046030135.1 Caballeronia jiangsuensis | reverse complement strand
TCGGGTGTGCGCCGTGAAAAGGTGGCGCTTTCCAGCGGGTGTAAGCCCCGCCCGGCAACCGCTCCAGCCGGAAGCAACCGGAGCAGCTATGGAGGTAACGAAGTGGCTGAAGCCTCTGGTGAAGCGTGTCACGAATTGGTGACAGCGCGAGTGTGCAGGCCGTAACAAGCGTGAACGCCGAGCAATCCTCGAAAAGGACGATGCGCAGGCCGACCCGAACACCCTATCGGGGAAGGTTGATATGACTGGCTGGATGAGCGAAGCAGTGCCGCCAGTCACTGCGCCGGGGTAGTGGCGACAGCATGTACACAAGGAAAGCGTACGCAACACGGGAAATCCCTCGGCGTGGTCAGGGATGACCAACCGGACGCCCGTGAGGGACAGGCCGGGCGCCTTGGGATGACGGAGAGGCCCGTACTACCGTTGAAGCCGGTGTAATGCTGGTGGAGGGAAGGGGCCTCAGTTCAAGACCAACGCAATACGTAGTGAGGACGTGGAGATTGGGCAACCTATCAACTCCGATTCGTGTTCAGAAGCTGCAGATGGCGTTACACGCGAAAGCGAAGGCAGAAGCCGGGTATCGCTTCTACGTGCTGTACGACAAGATCTATCGTGAAGACGTGCTGGCGCATGCGTACGCCCAGTGCCGCTCCAACAGGGGCGCGCCGGGTGTCGATCGTCAGGACTTCGCCGAAGTCGAGGCGTACGGGGTGCAGAAGTGGCTCGGTGAACTGGCGCTTGCGCTCAGGCAGGAGACTTACCGGCCGGACCCTATCAGACGAGTGTTTATCCCGAAGGCCAATGGCAAGCTGAGGCCACTGGGTATCTCGACCCTGCGGGATCGGGTGTGCATGACAGCAGCGATGCTGGCGCTCGAACCGATCTTCGAAGCGGACCTTCCGCCAGAGCAGTACGCTTATCGCCCGGGGCGAAATGCCCAGCAAGCGGTAATCGAGGTGGAGGAGCGGCTGCATCGAGGGCAAACGGATGTCGTTGACGCTGACCTGGCGGACTACTTCGGAAGTATTCCCCACGCCGAATTGATGTTGTCGCTCGCGCGACGCGTCGTCGATCGGCGTGTGCTGCATCTGATCAAGATGTGGCTGGAATGCCCCGTAGAAGAAACCGATGATCGAGGTCGGAAGACACGCACGACGGAGGCCAGAGATAGCAGGCGCGGAATTCCGCAAGGGTCTCCCATCTCACCACTGCTGGCGAATGTCTACATGCGCCGGTTTGTGCTGGCGTGGAAGAAGCTCGGACTTCAGCGCAGTCTTGGCAGTCGCATTGTGACCTACGCGGACGATCTCGTGATCCTGTGCAAGAGAGGCAAGGCCGAAGAGGCGTTGCTGAAGCTGCGCGAGTTCATGGGCAAACTGAAGCTGACGGTCAACGAGGAGAAGACACGAATCTGCAAGGTGCCGGAAGGCGAATTTGACTTCCTGGGTTACACGTTTGGGCGGCTGTACTCGGCGACGACTGGACAGGCTCGTATGGGCATGCGACCGTCGAAGAAGAGTATCCGTCGCATGGTCGAGAAGATTCATGCGATGACCGCCCTCAAGACGGTGTGGCAGGAGACCACGGAGTTGGTGGGCAAGTTGAACCGCACGCTGCGCGGCTGGGCGAACTACTTCAATGTAGGGACGGACAGTCGCGCGTATCGGGCGCTTGACAGCTACACCGCTGCGCGGTTGCGTCGGTGGTTACGCAACAAGTACAAGCTCAGACGTCGCAGGGGCGGGGCCTATCCAGCCCCGCATCTCTACGGGCACTTCGGTCTCGTTCGTCTACAAGGGCCTTGGTAGTGTAACTTGCCGTGTACGAAGGCGTGATGTCTTGTCCGAGAGCCCGTTGCGGGAGATCTGCACGACGGGTTCGATGAGCGGGATGTGGAAACGGGGTTAGGGCAAGGGTATTCGGGCACCGCCAGACGAAAGGGGCGGCAACAGACAAACCGAGCCTACCGCTACCGCGCCACATCTCGACTCTACCG
>NZ_JAQQDB010000094.1:0-2177 GCF_046030135.1 Caballeronia jiangsuensis | reverse complement strand
ATCAGCCTCACGGAGGACAACGCTGCCGATCAGTTGGCGCGACATTTCGATGCGCGCTCACAGCGCCTTTCCCTCGCTCAAGCTCCGCTGCTGCGACTCACCATCGCTCGCGAACCCGGCTCGGCACGCTGGCTGGCGCTGCTCGTCTGGCATCATCTGATCGGCGATCACGTCACACTGGAAGTGGTCCAGAAGGAGATCGGCGCGCTGCTCGATGGCCGCGCACACACGCTCGGCGCGGCTCAGCCGTTCCGCGACCTGGTCGCGCAGGCTCGCCTCGGCGCGACCCGGCAAGAGCACGAAGCGTTCTTCCGCGACATGCTCGCCGTCGTGAGCGAACCGACATTGCCCTTCGGCCTCACCGACGTTCATCACGACGGCTCGGCCGTCGCCGAAGCGCGCGTTACGTTGCCTGCATCGCTCAATGCACGCCTGCGCACTCAGGCCCGCAGCATCGGCGTGAGTCTCGCAAGTCTGTGCCATCTGGCGCTGGCGCGGGTGCTCAATGCTGCCAGTGCGGCGAACCCGGATGGTCACGTCGTGTTCGGCACCGTGCTGCTCGGACGCATGCAGGCAGGGGTCGATCAGGCGCTCGGGCTTCTGATCAACACGCTGCCGATTCGTCTCGATGTGAACGATGCATCGGTCATCGATAGCGTGCGTGACACGCATGAACGGCTTGCCGCGTTGTTGCAGCATCAGCACGCGCCGCTCGCGCTTGCACAGCGATGCAGTGGCGTCGCCGCGCCCGCGCCGCTCTTCAGCGCCTTGCTCAACTATCGCCACAATCAGGCCTCCACCGATGAGCAACCGGTCTTCGACGGTATCGAACTGCTCGGCGCCGAAGAACGCACCAACTATCCGTTGATGCTCGCGGTCGAAGACGATGGCCAGAGCCTCGGACTCACCGCGCAGACGCTCGCGCCGTTGTCGCCCGAACAACTGTGCGGCTACATGGAGCAAGCGCTGTCGAGTCTCGCGCTGGCGCTCGAACAGGCCCCTCAGACGCCGGTGAATCAGCTCGACGTGTTGCCGATCGAGACCCGCACCTTGCTGGTCCAGACGTGGAACGACACCGCTGCTGCTTATCCCGAACACCTGTGCATTCATCAGCTCTTCGAGCAACAGGTGCAACGCACGCCCGATGCGATCGCGCTTATCTTCGAGGATGAATCTCTGACTTACTCGCAACTCAATGCGCGCGCCAATCAGCTTGCACATCATCTGATCGCGCTCGGTGTACAGCCGGAAGATCGCGTCGCGTTGTGTGTGGAGCGTGGCATCGGCATGGTCGTCGCATTGATGGCGATACTCAAGGCAGGCGGCGCTTACGTGCCGCTCGATCCGGCGTATCCCGGCGAGCGCCTGAGTCATATCCTCACCGACTCGACGCCACGGCTGTTGATCGCCGATGCCGCCGGCCGTGAAGCGCTGGGAGATACCGGTTCTCTGCGCGTGCTCGATCCCGATGCAGCGATCGATGATGCACTCCTGCAAGACGATCCGCACACAGACGTCGCTTCGCATCATCTCGCTTACGTGCTCTTCACCTCCGGTTCCACCGGCAAGCCTAAGGGCGTGATGGTCGAGCATCGCGAGATGCTGAACTTCCTCTGTTCGATGCGCGATGTCACCGCAATGCGCGCAGCCGATACGCTTCTCGCCGTCACGACCATCTCCTTCGATATCGCCGGGCTGGAGCTGTATCTGCCCTTGAGCACCGGGGCGTGCGTGGTGCTGGCCCGCAGAAGCGATGCAGCCGATCCGCTCGCGCTGCAAACGCTGCTCGTGAAGCACGACGTCCGCTTCATGCAGGCGACTCCGGCAACCTGGCGCATGCTGCTCGACGCGCAATGGCCCGGCTCCGCGCAACTCACCGCCCTGTGCGGTGGCGAAGCCTTGTCCGAGGGACTGGCTGCGCGTCTGCGCGAGAAGGTCAAGTCGTTGTGGAATCTTTATGGTCCTACCGAAACCACGGTCTGGTCCTCGTGCTATCAAACCGGGCTCGAGGCGAGTATGTCATCGACAGTGCCGGTCGGTCGTCCGATCGCCAATACGCGCATGTACCTGCTCGATGAGCGTTATCAACTGGTGCCGCCGGGTGCGGTGGGCGAGTTGTATATCGGTGGAGCAGGCGTGGCGCGCGGTTATCTGAATCGGGACGATCTCACCGCCGA
>NZ_JAQQDB010000093.1:0-2183 GCF_046030135.1 Caballeronia jiangsuensis | reverse complement strand
TACGCCCGGCCAGCAGCAGGTTCAGGTGGCGAGCGATCAGGCCAACTCGCGGCTGGTGCTGGGGTACAACACGCGCATCGAGTACCGCGCGGGTCGTCAGCAGGCGCGCGGGCTGGGTTGGGAACTCGCGACGGACGCGTGGGGCGTGCTGCGGGCGAATCGGGGCATGCTCATTACGACCGAGACGCGCAGTGGTGCCAACTCGCCCGCGAAAGAAATGGGCGAGACGGTGCAGCGGCTCACCGAAGCGCGCGACACGCATGAGAACCTCGTCGGCATGGCGCAGCAGAATCAGGCGCAAGACGCGGGCGCGGACCAGAGGGAGGTAACAGCGGCGCTGAAGGCGCAGAACGCGACGGTAAAGGGCGGACCAAAATCAGGCCCGAACGCTTTCCCGGAACTTGCCGAAGCGCATCTAACCTTCGCGAGCCCGAACGGCATCCAGGCAACAACAGCCGGCACGACTCATCTTGCTAGCGGTGAGCATCTCGCGCTGACTACAGGTGGTCACATTGGTATTGCAGCAGATGCTTCTCTCTTCGCGACGGTGCGCTCGAAGCTGCGACTGTTCGTACAGCAAGCCGGTATGCGACTGGTTGCTGCGGGCGGCGATATCGATATAAAGGCTCTAAAAGACAGTATCAATCTGCTGGCGAAGCTTAATGTGACTGTGACGGCGAATCGCATCACGATCTCCGCGAAGGAGGAGGTAGAGATAGTTGGTGGGGGCAGCTACACGCGCTGGAGTCTTGGAGGCGTGCGAACCGGCACATCGGGTAGCTTCGAGGTCCATTCTGCGAGTCGCAACTTTAGTGGGCCTGATTCGGAGCGCTTGCCAACTTTGCCTGAATCGCGGCCGAGCAAGGAGGATCTGCACTTCATACTCGGTGCCTTGGCGCACGACGAAGCCCACCGCTATGTGGACGAGCCATATGAGCTATTCAAGGGTAGCGCAAAAATTGCACAAGGCGTGACTGACGAATTCGGTCGCGTAATTGTGCCGGACCATCAACCCGGGACGTCGACTTACCGGGTGAAGTTGAGTAACGGCGGTCAATTCGATTTGAACGTCAAAGATGCACTCAACGCTGATTTTGCACACATTGAATATCGAACCAACCGCGGCGAGCGAATGAGCTGAAAGCGGAGAACGAAAACATGAGCAACCTGAAAACTCAAAACACGGCAGACGTTCATATTGATGAAGTTGTACGTCAGGCAATGGGTTCTGCGCAGTGGTTTCTGGAAAACGAGCCGGAAGTCAAGAAATACTACGGCAACAAGTTAAAGTTCATGATCTGTGGTCAAGAGGGCTTTGCTTCGATTGCAGAAGATATTGCGAAAGCGAAGGGCACTGTCGAACTGGTCTGCTGGGGTTTCGATCCGGGAATGGAACTCGTGCGCGGTGGCGACACATGGCCTCGTGGTCAGACTTATGGCGACGTGCTGGAGAAAGCGGCGCAACGAGGGGTGAAGGTACGGATGCTGGTCTGGCACAACACACTTGCCTCGGAGTTTCAGAACAATATGCCGGGCTACACGGATGTGCCGAAGGCCAACAGTCCGATATCGAACTTTGTGCAGTCATTGAACTCTCCGTATGAGAGCGCAGAGAGGCAGAAGTACTGCACCGCCTGGTGGCAGCGCAATCTCGCAAATCGAAACGGACCAGCAGACCACACGAATCTTCAAATAGTTTTCCGAAGCGCTAGCCCGGGAGATGCATACGCAGGCCTGAAGGACGAAGACGACGTGCCCGCGCTGCCGGGCGAGGGCGCTGCATTGAGCTTCGCTACTCACCATCAGAAGCCTGTTTTGATCGACTATGCACACAATGATGGCACCGGTGCGGTGGGCTATGTCATGGGGCTGAACTCAGTGACGGATTACTGGGACACGCAGAACCACGCAATCGACGATCCGCTGCGAGAGGAAATGAGATTGCCATATAAATTGTGGGGCGGAGTTGCGCCGGGCGAGTTGGATCATGAGTCCGCAATCGAAAATCGCGCCGTGTCTTATCAGTACCGTTACGGTAAGCCGTACCAGGACTACGCGTGTCGTGTCGAGGGACCGGCGTTACAGCGACTTCATCAGAACTTTGTACGAGGCTGGAACCGGTCAGCGCCGACGAATTGGCAACTCAAGGAAATCTCGGGAATTCCGCCAAAGATCAAGACCGT
>NZ_JAQQDB010000092.1:0-2286 GCF_046030135.1 Caballeronia jiangsuensis | reverse complement strand
GTAGAGTAAGAGGCAGGGCGTAGTCGGACTATTTCCCTGCCTCTCCTCTCCGAACCGGACTTGCACCTCTCGATGCATCCGGCTCTCCATTTAAATGCTGCTCATAGCAAAGGCGACTTCGTCGTAGCGCGACTCAATGGTTCGCCGCGCCTCGCCGCACGCGATGTATGGATTTTCCGACGGGGTCCGCCATTTGAACTGCCCCTTGCGGCTTGTGATGAGACGCCGAAGCGCTATCGCCCCATACCAGCCACGACTATTTCGGCCTTCTACGACCCATGTCTTTGCTTGCCCCGGTTCTGGTTCACGGACATGCAAACGCATCAGTGACGGGAAGCCCCGTCGATATTTATGCGCAAGCCAGTATCCCAGTTTCCAGAAGACGGTACGATCCAGCTTGCTAAACATCGTGGCCGTGAAGTCGGTGTACTGATAAAAGTTTGCCCATCCCGCAAGTTGCCGATTCAGGCTTTCCACTCGGTCCATCCGATTTGCACCGTAATCGCCCGACAGTTGCTTGATCAGTTTCTCGGCAAAGAGTCGGTATTTCTCCCACGGTATTGTGCTGACAGGCCGCATGCGCCCGCGTGGACCTCGCTTACGTATGATGCGATGGCCGAGGAATACGAAGCCATCGTTGACATGCGTAACATGGGTCTTCTCCATGTTCAGCGTCAGTTTGAGTTGATCTTCAAGGAGTCCTCGGCATGCTTCCCGAACTGCTTCCGCGTGCGCCTTGGTTCCTTTTACGATCACCACAAAATCATCAGCGTAACGGCAGTACGATATTGCAGGTATCCACTGCCGGTTCTCCTTCGCGGCAATAGGTCGCCGGTTTCGGATGCTAAGGTTCCACACGTGCCGGTCTTGGCGCACTTTCTTGCTGAGGTAATTCGTCTCCATCCAGGCATCGAATTCGTGCAGCATGATGTTGGAAAGAAATGGTGAAATTACCCCGCCTTGCGGAACGCCTTCGCTGGCTGCTCGAAACAGACCGTGATCAACGCATCCTGCCTTGATGAATTTCCAGAGCAGTGCCAGCAAGCGTTGATCGGCGATACGTTTTCGGATTCCCTTCAGTAAAAGACGATGGTGAACGGTGTCAAAGTAGCTGGCGAGATCGCCTTCGATCACCCAGCGCCCCGACGTGCTTTGTTCCCCGCTGTCCTGCAACTGAAGCTTCACCGCACGAATCGCGTGGTGCACGCTGCGGGCCGGTCTGAATCCATATGACGCCGGATGGAAATCACTCTCCCATATCGGCTCCATCACCATCAGAATGGCCCTCTGCACAATTCTGTCACGAAGACAAGGAATGCCCAAAGGCCTCATTTTGCCGTTCGCTTTCGGGATTAATACACGTCGAGCTGGCAGCGGGTCATACGACCCCGCCAACAGCTCAGTACGGATCGTCGCGAGTTCAGCGTGGAGATTCTCTTCCATCTGAACCTTGTCGATGCCGTCGACGCCCGGCGTCTTGGCTCCGCTGGAAGCCAGCGTAATACGAGCCGCCTCACTGAGCCAGGCCCTGTCGGCGACCAGCCTCAGGAGACGATCGAACTTGCGTTCTTTGTTCTCCGTCGACCATGTCGCCAGTTTGCTTTGCATTTCACTGATTATCAAAGGTCTTCACCTCATTGTGGTCAGTTAATCGACCCAAGCAAACCACTTAAACTGCCCCCCTTCGCCATGTGGCCGGCTTTCCCGGTCTCGGACTACTACGAGGGCTCCGCCAGCTCGCACATCATCGGGGGCACACTCCCTTGGCATCTGGGCAAGCCTTCCCCAGTTCACATGCTGGACTCAACGCATGGGCGAGGTTGCCTATCGCAGCCTTTGTCCTTGCTTTCCGCAAGTCGTCGCGGATGTCATGGTCTAGCTACGCGCTCTCCAGGACCCCATGCCGATCAGCATACTTGTCTAATCGACACTCGCGACTTCAGTTCATACCTGTAACTGAAACCGATCCACGTCCTGCCTGTTAAACGGTGTAGGCAGGGGTGACATTTCAACCCTCAGGTGCGGATTAATAGGTTCGTGTTCCTCAACCGTCCCATGCTCAGCCTAGAGATTCATCTTGGCGTAACCGATTCGCCGCAAACCCCGTTTCCCACGGACTACGTTACCTAGCCAGTGTCAGCAAGTCACCGCCGCTTCGGCTCACTCTCTCTCGTAGCAGAGAAAGGGCATTCCCGGCATAACATCAACAAATTGCCGGGCCCTGCATTCCAAACATGCTCAAGCAGCTTCACCCCCTTGCGGGCGGGCTACGCTGGCTGGGCGTAC
>NZ_JAQQDB010000091.1:0-2305 GCF_046030135.1 Caballeronia jiangsuensis | reverse complement strand
CTCAGGCACGCTCAGCTACGCCACCGATCTGTTCGATGAAGTCACCATTGCACGGCTGGGTGAACGCTTCACGCGCCTGCTTCAACAAGCGCTCGATCAGCCCGATGCGCCGCTGCATGCGCTCGAACTGGTATTGCCCGAAGAACACGCGCTGCTCGAAGGTTGGAACGACACGGCTGCTGTCTATCCCGAACACGTGTGCATTCATCAACTCTTCGAGCAACAGGTTCGACGCACGCCCGATGCGATCGCGCTCGTATTTGAAGATGAGTCGCTTACTTATTCGCAACTCAACGCGCGTGCAAACCAGCTTGCGCATCACCTGATCGCGCTCGGTGTGAGGCCGGAAGATCGCGTGGCGCTGTGCATGGAGCGTGGTATCGGTATGGTCGTCGCGTTGATGGCTATTCTCAAGGCTGGCGGCGCCTACGTGCCGCTTGATCCGGCGTATCCGGGCGAACGTCTGAGTCATATCCTCACCGATGCCACGCCCCGGCTGCTGCTCGCCGATGCCGCCGGACGCGAAGCGCTGGGCGATATCGGCTCGCTCACCGTGCTCGATCCCGATGCATCGCTCGACGGCTCGTTGTCGCAAGACGATCCGCAAACGGACGTCGCTTCGCATCACCTTGCTTACGTGATCTACACGTCCGGTTCAACAGGCAAACCCAAGGGCGTCGCGATCGAACACCGGAACGCCGTCAACTTCCTGACCTGGAGCCACGAGGCCTTCACGCCGGAAGAGCTTTCGCAAACGTTGTTCGCAACCTCGCTCAATTTCGATCTCTCGATCTACGAATGCTTCGCGCCCTTGACGACAGGCGGAACGGTTCATCTGGTCGACAACGTCCTCGCGCTCATGAGGCGTCCGCAGGAGGTCAGCCTCATCAATACGGTGCCATCGGCTATCACGTCGCTGCTGGATGCGGGTGCATCGCTGGCATCGGTCCGGACGATCAACCTCGCCGGCGAGCCGCTGAAGCTCGCGCTGATGAAGCGAATCTTCGCCGAAACCGGGATCGAGCGGCTGTGCAATCTGTACGGTCCATCCGAGACGACGACGTACTCGACCTGGATTCAGATGCACAAGGGCGAGCGTTTGACGGAAACCATCGGCAAGCCTATCGCGAACACGCAGATTTATCTGCTAGATGCGCAACGCCGGCCGGTGCCGCTCGGCACGGTGGGCGAGCTTTACATCGGTGGCGCAGGCGTGGCGCGTGGCTATCTGAACCGGCCCGAACTTACTGCCGAGCGCTTCCTCGACGATCCCTTCGTACCCGGCGCACGCATGTACCGCACGGGCGACCTCGCACGTTATCGCGCCGACGGCAATATCGAGTTCCTCGGCCGCAACGATCATCAGGTCAAGATTCGCGGCTTCCGTATCGAACTCGGCGAGATCGAAGCGCATTTGACCGATCATCCGGCAGTGCGCGAAGCGGTCGTCATCGCTCGTGCGCGGCATGAGGAGTCGCAAGATCAGCAACTCGTCGCCTATGTCACGCTGACATCCGATATCGATGTCAGCGCCCTGCGCGAATACCTCGCCTCGCACCTGCCCGACTACATGGTGCCTTCGGCCTTCGTCGTGCTCGATGCGCTGCCTCTGACGCCCAACGGCAAGCTCGATCGTCGTGCATTGCCCGATCCGCAAGCCGATGCCTTCGCGCTGCGTCCCTTCGAAGCGCCTCAGGGTGCCACCGAAACCGCGCTCGCCGATCTGTGGGCTGAATTGCTCGGCCTCGAACGCGTCGGTCGGCAGGATAACTTCTTCGCCCTCGGCGGCCACTCGCTGCTTGCCGTGACGCTCATCGAGCGCATGCGCCGCGTCGGATTACACGCCAGCGTGCGCGATCTGTTCGCCACGCCCGTGCTCTGTGCGCTCGCGGCTTCGCTCGAACACGGTGCGGTTACCGCCGAGATCGTCGTGCCGCCCAATGCGATCACTCGTGACTGCACCGCGCTCACTCCGCCCATGCTGCCGCTCATCGCGCTCACGCAGACGGACATCGATCGTATCGTCGCGCAGGTGCCCGGCGGCCTCGCCAACGTGCAAGATATCTACGCGCTCGCGCCGCTGCAGGAAGGCATCCTGTTCCATCACATGCTGACCACCGACGGCGATCCGTATCTGCAAACCGCGCGCATCGCCTTCGATAGCCGTGCGCGGCTCGATGCGTGGCTCGATGCCTTGAAGCAAGTCGTGCGACGCCACGACATCCTGCGCACCGCCTTCATCCACGACGGACTCAGCACGCCCGCGCAAGTGGTCTGGCGTGACGCGCCCCTGGCGATAGACGAA
>NZ_JAQQDB010000090.1:0-2347 GCF_046030135.1 Caballeronia jiangsuensis | reverse complement strand
CTCGTCGATCGACAGGGGCGCGTCACGCCAGACCACTTGCGCGGGTGTGCTGAGGCCGTCGTGGATGAAGGCCGTGCGCAGGATGTCATGGCGCTTGACGACCTCGCGCAATGCATCGAGCCATGCATCGAGCCGCGTACGGCTATCGAAGGCGATGCGCGCGGTTTGCAGATACGGATCGCCGTCGGTGGTCAGCATGTGATGGAACAGGATGCCTTCCTGCAACGGCGCGAGCGCGTAGATATCCTGCACGTTGGCGAGGCCACCGGGCACCTGAGCGACGATACGATCGATATCCGTCTGCGTGAGCGTGATCAGCGGCAGCATGGCTGGCGTGAGCGCGGTGCAGTCGCGAGTGATCGCATTGGCTGGCACGACGATCTCGGCGGTAACCGCACCGTGTTCGAGCGAAGCCGCGAGCGCACAGAGCACGGGCGTGGCGAACAGATCGCGCACGCTGGCGTGCAGGCCGACGCGACGCATACGCTCGATGAGCGTCACTGCGAGCAGCGAGTGACCGCCGAGCGCGAAGAAGTTGTCCTGCCGACCGACGCGTTCGAGACCGAGCAGTTCGGCCCACAGATCGGCGAGCGCGATTTCGGTCGCACCTTGCGGCGCTTCGAAGGGACGCAGCGCGAAGGCATCGGCTTGCGGATCGGGCAATGCGCGACGATCGAGTTTGCCGTTGGGGGTGAGCGGAAGCGCATCGAGCACGACAAAGGCCGAAGGCACCATGTAGTCGGGCAAGTGCGAGGCGAGGTATTCGCGCAGGGCGCTGACATCGATATCGGATGTCAGCGTGACATAGGCGACGAGTCGCTGATCTTGCGACTCCTCATGCCGCGCACGAGCGATAACCACCGCTTCGCGCACTGCCGGATGATCGGTCAAATGCGCTTCGATCTCACCGAGTTCGATACGGAAGCCGCGAATCTTGACCTGATGATCGTTGCGGCCAAGGAACTCGATGTTTCCGTCGGCGCGATAACGTGCGAGGTCGCCCGTGCGATACATGCGTGCGCCGGGCACGAAGGGACTGGCGACGAACCGTTGTGCGGTAAGCGCCGCGCGCCGAAGATAACCGTCCGCAAGACCCGCACCGCCGATATAAAGCTCGCCGATGACGCCGATCGACACATGGCGCAGGTTTTCATCGAGCACGTATGCGCGCGTATTGGCGAGCGGCTGTCCGATGGGAATCGACGTGCCATAGGAGATGGCATCGTTCAGCGCGTGGGTCAGCACGCCCACGGTTGTTTCCGTCGGCCCATAGTGATTGAGAACGCGCAGGCCGGGCTTGAGCGCCTGCAAGGACATGATCCAGTCCGACCGGGTCGCTTCTCCGCCCAGCACCAGCAGTTGCGCGGGCAATGCAGGCGTATCGAGCGTGACGTCGACGAGTGCGCGCAGATGACCGGGCACGATCTTCAGCACATCGATATTGCGCTGACGCATGTATTGGCCGAAGAGGTAGCCATCGGAGGTCCGCTCGGTCGACAGCACGTGCAGTTCATGGCCCGCCACCAGCGCACCGAACAGGATCGTATGGCCGAGGTCGGTGGCGATGGTCGAAGCCAGGGCCATGCTGCTCTGCGCGCGGACGTTCATTCTCGCGAGCACGCCGCTCAGATAGTTGGCAAGGTTCCGGTGGCTCAGGACGACGCCCTTCGGCTTGCCCGTGGAGCCGGAGGTGTAGATCACATAGGCCGGGTGACGGGAGAGCACGTCGGCGGCGGGATCCGTGTCCGCGCAGGTTTCGATGCGACTCGCTTCGGTGTCGGGACAGACGACGGTCACGTTCCGTGCGATCTCCGAGAAGCGTTCGATAAGCTGTGGTTGAGTAATGAGCAGCGACACTTGCGCATCGTCGAGCATGTACTCGAGCCGCTCGGCGACAGAGGTGGGATCGAGCGGCACGTATGCGCCGCCTGCTTTAAGTATCGCCATCAACGCGACGACCATGCCGATGCCGCGCTCCATGCACAGCGCCACGCGGTCTTCAGGATGCACACCCAGTGCGATCAGATGATGCGCAAGCTGGTTTGAACGCGCATTGAGTTGCGCGTAGGTCAGCGATTCATCTTCAAATACGAGCGCGATGGCATCAGGCGTGCGTCGAACCTGTTGCTCGAAGAGCTGATGAATGCACACGTGTTCGGGATAGGCGGCAGCGGTGTCGTTCCAACCTTCGAGCAATGTGTGCTCTTCGGGCAACACGAGTTCGAGCGCATGCAGCGGCGCATCGGGCTGATCGAGCGCTTGTTGAAGCAATCGCGTGAAGCGTTCACCCAGCCGTGCAATGGTGACTTCATCGAACAGATCGGTCGCGTAGCTGAGCGTGCCTGCA
>NZ_JAQQDB010000009.1:0-220904 GCF_046030135.1 Caballeronia jiangsuensis | reverse complement strand
CGCGCAAACGGGATCCGGCGAAAACCCAGCCGATCCAGATCAATCCAATTCCACAAAAAAAACGCCACGGCGAACCGTGGCGTCTCGTCAATCGAACAGCAACCTCAAGCCAGCCGCTCTTCCGTCTGCGGATCGAACAACACGGCCTTCGACACATCGAACAGCAGCGTCATGTTCGACGTCGGCTGCGGATTCGACGCCGGGTGCACACGCGACACGATGCGCTTCCCGTTCACCTGCGCAAACACGAGCGTGTCCGGCCCGGTCGGCTCGATCACATCGACGCGCACGTCGACCGGTTGCAGGCTCGCATCCGACACATCGTGCGCGCTGCGCGAATCGGTGATGCGCTCGGGGCGCAGACCGAGGATCACGTCCTGACCGACCTTGCCACGCAGGCGGCCCGCGTCGAACGGCAGATTCAACACCTTCTGCGCGACGCCCGTATCGAGCTGCAAACCAACACCCGAGCCCGATTCGACGAGCTTGCCAGCGATGAAATTCATCGGCGGCGCGCCGATGAAGCCCGCGACGAACAGGTTGGAAGGCGAGTCGTAGATTTCCTGCGGCGCGCCGAACTGCTGCACGATGCCGTCTTTCATCACGGCGATGCGGTCGCCGAGCGTCATCGCTTCGATCTGGTCGTGCGTCACGTAGACGATCGTCGTGCCCAGGCGCTGATGCAGCAGCTTGATCTCGGAGCGCATCTCGATACGCAGCTTCGCATCGAGGTTCGAAAGCGGCTCGTCGAACAGGAACATCACGGGGTCGCGCGCGAGCGCACGGCCCATTGCAACGCGCTGGCGCTGACCGCCCGACAACTGCCCCGGCTTGCGATCGAGCAGATGACCGATCTGCAGCGTCTCCGAGACGCGATCGACGATCTTCTTCTGCTCGTCCTTCGGCACCTTGCGGATGTTCAGGCCGAACGAGATGTTGTCGCGCACGCTCATCGAAGGGTAGAGCGCGTAGGACTGGAACACCATCGCGATGTCGCGATCCTTCGGCGAGAGATTGTTGACCGTCTTGCCGTCGATCATGATGTCGCCGCGCGTCACGGTCTCGAGACCCGCGATCATGTTGAGCAAGGTCGATTTGCCGCAGCCCGAGCCGCCGACGAGGATCAGGAACTGACCGTCCTCGATGTCGATGTTGACGCCCTTGAGAACCGGCACCCCGTTCGGGTAGGTCTTGTACACGTCACGGATGGAAAGGCTTGCCATGTGAATCCTCTATATCTCTATCGAACGAAGTCGATTAACCCTTCACCGCGCCGGCCGTCAGCCCGCGCACGAAATAACGTCCCGCGATCATGTAGACGAGAATCGTCGGCAATGCGGCGATGATCGCGCCCGCCATGTCGACGTTGTATTCCTTCACGCCCGTCGACGTGTTCACGAGGTTGTTCAGCGCGACCGTGATCGGCATGGAATCCACACCCGAAAACACGATACCGAACAGGAAGTCGTTCCAGATCTGCGTGAACTGCCAGATCAGGCAGACCATGAAGATCGGCAGCGACACCGGCAGCAGGATCTTCGTGAAGATCGTGAAGAAGCCCGCGCCGTCGATGCGCGCCGCCTTCACGAGCTCGGCCGGAATGCTCACGTAGAAGTTGCGGAAGAACATCGTCGTGAACGCGATGCCGTAGATCACGTGAACCAGCACGAGGCCGGTCGTCGTGTTCGACAGGCCGAGAAAACCCTGCAGGCGCGCCATCGGCAGAAGAATTGCCTGGAAGGGGATGAAGCAGCCGACGAGCAGCATCGTGAAAAGGCCGTCCGCGCCGCGAAAGCGCCAGTGCGTGAGCACATAGCCATTGAACGCGCCGATGAACGACGAGATCAGCACGGCCGGAATCACCATGCGCACGGAGTTCATGAAGAACGGCTCCATGCCGTCGCAACGCACGCCGGTACACGCGCCCGACCACGCCTTGACCCACGGATCGAAGGTGAAGTGCGTGGGCGGCGTGAGCAGGTTGCCCGTGCGAAGCTGGTCGAGATCCTTGAAGGACGTCGACAGCATCACGTAGATCGGGAACAGGAAGTAGAGCGCGAAAAGTATGAGCACCGCGTAGATGACGGCGCGGCTCAGGGTCATCTTAGGCTGCATTGCGAGTGCTCCTCGATTCGAGATACATGAGCGGCACGAGCACCGCGACGACCGTGGCGAGCATCATCATCGACGACGCGGCGCCCACTCCGAGCTGACCACGGTTGAACGAGAACGTGTACATGAAGATCGCCGGCAGCGACGACGACGTGCCCGGCCCGCCCGCCGTCAACGCGACGACGAGGTCGAAGGTCTTGATCGTGATGTGGCAGAGAATCAGCAGCACGGAGAAGAACACCGGCCGCATGCTCGGAATCACGATCTTGCGATAGATGGTCGGCAAACCCGCGCCGTCCATCTGCGCCGCCTTGAAGATTTCACTATCGACGCCGCGCAGGCCGGCGAGGAAGAGCGCCATCACGAAGCCTGTCGATTGCCACACGGCCGCGATCACGACGCAGAAAATCGCCTTGTCCGGGTCGCCCAGCCAGTTGAACGAGAAGCTCGTCCAGCCCCAGTCGTGGAACACTTTCTCCAGACCGAGGCCCGGGTTCAGGATCCACTGCCAGGCGGTGCCCGTCACGATGAACGAGAGCGCCATCGGGTAGAGGAAGATCGCGCGCAATGCGCCTTCGTTGCGGATCTTCTGGTCGAGAAGGATCGCAAGGAAAAGGCCGAGGAACACGCAAATCGCAATGAAAGGAATGCCGAACCAGCCGAGATTGGCGGCGGAAGTCCACCAGACGTCGTTGGCGAAGAGCTGTCGATAGCGGTCCAAGCCCGCGAAATCGTAGCGCGGCATGAGCCGCGATTCGGAGAGTGACAGATACCCGGTGATGGCGATGAAGCCGTAGACGAAAACGAGCGCGATCACGACGCTGGGAGCGAGCACCAGCTTCGGAATCAGGCGATCGGCGAGCGCCGCCGTCGGTGAGACGCGACGGGGCGGATTTTGCGGCTTCTTGTCCGCGGTGATGGAGGCAGTCACGACTCGACTCCTGGAAGATGCGCCGGCGCTTGGGTGCGTTGAGGTGCGTTTAGGTGCACTGAAAGGCGCTTCTGTGGCGAATGCCTGCTGGCGCTGAAAGATGCGACGTTACAGATGCAGTCCTGCTGCGTCTTGCGCCGCCCGGCGCATGCATGGGCACACGCGCCGGGCGGAAACTGCCTTACTTCGTCTTGGCGGCGTTCGCGAGTGCGGCAACCGCGCTCTTCGAATCCTGCGACGAATTCATGAACTTCGTCACGACGTCGGTCATGGCGCCGGCGACTGCATCGCCCTGAGCCATGCCGTGCGCGAGCGACGGAACATAGCCGCCCGATTTGATCGCCGTCTGTTCATCAGAGTAGGACTTCTTCGCGCAGTCGTCGAACTTGTCCATCGGCACGCCGAGACGGACCGGGATCGATCCCTTGTTCAGGCTGAACTGCTCCTGGAACTCCGGCGTCATGATGGTCTTCGCGAGCGCGAGCTGACCCGGCGTCGCGGCCTTCTGGCCCTTCTGCTGGAAGAACACGAACGAGTCGACGTTGAACGTGTAGGCCTTTTCCGTGCCCGGCACCGGCGCGCAGATGTAGTCCGTGCCCGCCTTCTTGTTCGCGCCGGCGAATTCGCCCTTCGCCCAGTCGCCCATGAACTGCATGCCGGCCTTGCCGTTGATGACCATGGCCGTCGCGAGGTTCCAGTCACGGCCCGTGCGGCCGCTGTCGAAGTAGCCCTGAATCTTGCGGACCGTGTCGAACACCTGAACCATCTTGTCCGAGGTCAGCGTTTTCTGGTCGAGATCGACGATCGCCTTCTTGTAGAAGTCCGCGCCCTGCGAAAGCACGACGTCTTCCCACAGCGTCAGGTCCTGCCACGGCTGGCCGCCCATCGCGATCGGCATGATGCCCGCGGCCTTCATCTTGTCGGCGACCTGGAAGAACTCGTTCCAGTTGGTCGGCACCTTGCCGCCGGCCTTGTCCAGCGCGGCCTTGTTGATGTACAGCCAGTTCACGCGGTGCACGGAGAAGGGCGCCGCGACGTAGTGGCCGTCCGCGTGGATGATCTTGTCGATCTCAGGCGGCAGGTTCTTCTTCCAGTCGCCCGCGACGGAATCGATCGGCACGAGCACGCCCTGCTCGGCCCATTCCTGGATCAGCGGACCCTTGATCTGCGCCGCCGACGGCGCGTTGCCCGAGATCACCTGCGTCTTCAGTGCGGTCATCGCGGCCGCGCCCGCGCCGCCCGCGACAGCGAAGTCCTTCCAGGTGTAACCCTGCTTCGTCATGTCGTCCTTCAGCACGCCGACAGCCTTGGATTCGCCGCCGGACGTCCACCAGTGCAGCACGGAAACAGCCTCGGCAGCCTGAACCGCCGACGCCGTTGCGCCGCACAGAAGACCTGCGGCGCACAGCGCGCCCATGAGCTTACGGACTTTCATTGTTTATCTCCTCCAGACACCAGAACAAGAAACGATTGGCTCCCGATGCCGCCAGAAGCATGGGTAAGAAGCGTTGTCAAAAAAACGGCAAAACTGGATGGCCGGAAATCGGCGATGTCGGCGGGGAAGCGGCAGCGCGGGTCACCACGAACGCAGCGTGCCGGGCCGGCAGACCGATTTACGGCCGCACGGCTCTCAAGAGATGAGTGGGTTCAATCGCAACGGCTGTCTCCTCTTTTGATTTTTGCCGGGCCGTTCGAACTTGCCCCGAAAGGCGCGCTCGACGGCGAGGCGCGAGGCCGGGCGCACGGGAGCCGCAAGGGACGCTTCTCTGTGAAAAGCGGCGAGCCGCGGGCTCCGTTAACATGCGCACAGAACGTCTGACCGGAAAAAAGCCGTCACCAGATTTGACTGATTGACATGTCTTATTTTCCGTCGATGACATTTCCTCTTGATTTGGATTGTAGTTAAACTACAATTCAGTGTCAAAAAAAATTTTATCGGACTACGGCGTCATTCGTGGTCTCATTGGGCGGCACGCCCCGATTCGACTCACATCCAGTTCTGGAACCCTCGTTCAGACTCATGCAAAGCGACTCGAACTTCACCTTCGTACTCTTCGGCGGCACCGGCGATCTCTCCATGCGCAAGATTCTTCCCGCGCTCTTCGAGGCCCATCGCGCGGGCATGCTCAATCCGGCGGGCAGGATCGTTTCGGTCGCGCGCGAAGCGATGGAGCAAGCCGAATATCGCGCGTGGGTCGAGAGTCACGTGAAGCCGCACGTATCGAAGGATGGTCTCGACGACGCCGTATGGCGCAGCTTCGTCGATCGCTTCGAGTACGTCGGGCTCGACCTCGGACGCGCGGAAGATTTCGTCCTGCTGCGCGACGTGCTCGCACAGTTCGACGGCACGCGCGTCTTCTATCTCGCGACCGGCCCGAAGCTTTTCGTGCCGATCTGCCGCGCGCTCGCCGCTGTCGGGCTGAACCAGAACTCGCGCATCGTGCTCGAAAAGCCGCTCGGCTACGATCTGAAATCGTCGAACGCGATCAACGACGCCGTCGGCGAAATCTTCCAGGAAGAGCAGATCTACCGGATCGATCACTATCTCGGCAAGGAGCCGGTGCAGAACCTGCTCGCGCTGCGCTTCGGCAACGCGCTGTTCGAGCCGCTGTGGCGCCGCGAATGGGTCGAGAGCATCCAGATCACGATCGCGGAAGAGCTGGGCGTGGAAGCGCGCGGCGACTTCTACGACAATACGGGCGCGCTGCGCGACATGGTGCAGAACCATTTGCTGCAACTGCTCTCCATCGTGACGATGGAGCCGCCGCACTCGATGGATTCCGACTCCGTGCGCGACGAGAAATTGCGCGTGCTGCGGGCGCTCAAGCCCATCGACGAGCGCGACATCAGCCGCGTCGCGGTGCGCGGGCAATATCATGCGGGTGTCGTCCGGGGCACGGCGGTGCCGGCGTACGCGACCGAACCGGGCGTGCGTCCCGACAGCACGACGGAAACCTTCGTCGCGCTGAAAGTGGAGATCGAGAACTGGCGCTGGGCGGGCGTGCCGTTCTTCCTGCGCACGGGCAAGCGGCTTGCGGACCGTGTCGCGGAGATCGTCGTGAACTTCCGCGCGGTGCCGCATTCGGCGCTCGGCGCGAACGCATTGCGCGCGGGCTCGAACCGTCTCGTGATCCGGTTGCAGCCCAATGAGTCCATCCGGCTGTATTGCCTCGCGAAGCAGCCCGGCGAAGGCATGAATCTCGCGAGCGTGCATCTGGATCTCGCGTTCGATCAGTTCTTCAAGGAAGGACAGATGGAGGCGTATCAGCGCCTGCTGCTGGACGTGATTCACGGCCGCCTCGCGCTCTTCGTGCGGCGCGACGAGCAGGAAGCGGCGTGGCGCTGGGTCGAGCCGATCCTGAACGCGTGGGCATCGGGCACCAACAAGCCGAAGCCTTACGCGGCGGGCACGTGGGGGCCGGCGGCGTCGAGCGCGATGCTCGCTCAGGCGGGCACCTGCTGGCTCGAAGAAGAAAACTGATGGCGTGACGCCGACGCGGCCCCGAAGAGGTGCGCGGCGAGCATGGGGAATACAAGAGACCGCTTCGCCCGTCGTTGCGACGGCGCGGGCAGCAAGCGGATCGATAAACCAGAACAAGCAGGAGGAGCAATGATCGAGCTTCGCACTTTCGACGATCCGCGCGCCCACTCGGACGCGCTGGCGAAAGCCGTGAGCGACGCGCTCAAGGCGTCCCTCGCGGCGCGAGGCGCGGCATCGGCCGGCGCCACGGGACAAACCGCTCACGCCACGCTCGCGGTATCGGGCGGCACGAGCCCGAAGCCGTTCTTGCAGACGCTCTCGCGCGAGCCGCTCGACTGGGCGCACATCGACGTGACGCTCGTCGATGACCGCTGGGTGCCCGAGACCGATTCCGCGAGCAACGCACAGCTCGTGCGCGACACGCTCCTGCAGAACGCGGGCGCATCGGCGTACTTCCTGCCGCTCGTCGATACCGGCAAGCCGCTGGAAACGCACATCGCCGAACTGAACGCCGATCCGCGCCGCCGCCTGCCGGATGTCGCCGTGCTCGGCATGGGCGAAGACGGCCATACCGCCTCGATCTTCGCCGATGCGCCCGAATGGGATGTCGCGATCTCGACGCCCGAGCGCTTCATCGCCGTGCATCCGGGCGCGGCGCCGCACGCGCGCGTGAGCCTGTCGATGTCGGCGTTAAAGCAGATCGGACAGTTGTATCTCTTCATCGCCGGCCAGAAGAAACTCGACGTACTCAACGCGGCGCTCGCCGCCCCGCAAAAGAACGCCATCTCGACGCTGGCCCACGCTGAAGGAGTGAAGCTCGATGTCTACTGGTGTGCATAAGGCAGCGGCTCAGCACGCCGACGGACCGCGGCTTCTCGCCGACATCGGCGGCACGAACGCGCGCTTCGCGCTGGAGACCGCGCCTGGCGAAATCGGGCAGATCCGCGTATATCCGGGGGCCGATTACCCCGGCATCGCGGAGGTGATGCAGCAGTATCTGAAGGACACGAAGGTCGGACGCGTCAATCATGCGGCGATCGCGATCGCCAATCCGGTCGACGGCGATCACGTGAAGATGACCAATCACGACTGGAGCTTCTCGATCGAGGCGACGCGCCGCGCGCTCGGCTTCGACACATTGCTCGTCGTGAACGACTTCACCGCGCTCGCGATGGCGCTGCCCGGCCTGACCGACACGCAGCGCGAGCAGGTGGGCGGCGGCTCGCGCCGGCAGAACAGCGTGATCGGCCTGCTCGGACCGGGCACGGGCCTGGGCGTGTCGGGTCTGATTCCGGCGGATGACCGCTGGATCGCGCTCGGCAGCGAAGGCGGCCACGCCACGTTCTCGCCCTTCGACGAGCGCGAAGACCTCGTGACGCGCTATGCGCGCCGCAAGTTTCCGCACGTGTCGTTCGAGCGCGTGTGCGCGGGGCAGGGGCTCGAGCTGATCTATCGGGCGCTGGCCGAGCGCGACAACGTGACGGTCGCCGACGATTTCAACGCCGCCGACGTCACGAACCGCGCGCTGCAAGGCGAAGCGCTCGCGCTCGAAGTCGTGAATTGCTTCTGCGCGATCCTCGGCACGTTCGCGGGCAACATCGCGGTGACGCTGGGCGCGCTGGGCGGCATCTATATCGGCGGCGGCATCGTGCTGAAGCTGGGCGAGCTGTTCCACAAGTCGCCGTTTCGCGAGCGTTTCGAGGCGAAAGGGCGCTTTCAGCAATATCTGTCGGGCATTCCCACGTACATCATCACAGCGGAATATCCGGCGTTTCTCGGCGTCTCCGCGATTCTCTCCGAGCAGTTGTCGAATCGCGCGAACAGCGGTTCGTCGGCGGTGTTCGAGCGGATTCGCCAGATGCGCGATGCGCTGACGCCCGCCGAGAGGCGCGTCGCCGATCTCGCGCTCAATCATCCGCGCTCGATCATCAACGATCCGATCATCGACATCGCGCGCAAGGCCGACGTGAGCCAGCCGACCGTGATCCGCTTTTGCCGCTCGCTCGGATGCCAGGGTCTGTCCGACTTCAAGCTGAAGCTCGCGACCGGCCTGACGGGCACGATTCCGGTGAGCCACAGCCAGGTGCATCTCGGCGACACGGCCACCGATTTCGGCGCGAAGGTGCTGGACAACACGGTCTCCGCGATTCTTCAGTTGCGCGAGCATCTGAACTTCGAGAACGTCGAGCGCGCGATCGATATCCTCAACGGCGCGCGGCGCATCGAGTTCTACGGGCTCGGGAATTCGAACATCGTCGCGCAGGACGCGCACTACAAGTTCTTCCGCTTCGGCATTCCGACCATTGCCTACGGCGATCTGTACATGCAGGCGGCGTCGGCCGCGCTGCTCGGCAAGGGCGATGTGATCGTGGCCGTGTCGAAGTCGGGCAGGGCGCCGGAACTGCTGCGCGTGCTCGAAGTGGCGATGCAACAGGGCGCGACGGTCATCGCGATCACGTCGAGCAACACGCCGCTCGCCAAGCGCGCGACGGTGGCGCTGGAGACGGATCACATCGAAATCCGCGAGTCGCAGCTTTCGATGATCTCGCGCATCCTGCACCTCGTGATCATCGACATTCTCGCGGTCGGCGTGGCGATTCGCCGTGCCGCGCCGAAGCCGGGCGCGAAGATCAGCGAGACGGTCGCGAAGGCGCGTCAGTCGGGCGACGATGACGCCGCCGCCGTGCTCGACTGGCTGAGCCACGGCGCGTCGGGGATGGCGCGGGACTAGCCGTTTCATCGCGTCAACGCAAAAGGCCGCCGATGCAAACATCGGCGGCCTTTTTAATTGCGGCCCGGCGGCGAGGGTTCGTTCAGATCCGTCGATCAGAACGAATGCTGGATGCCTGCGTAGACGCCGCTCTGGCTGTGGCCGGCGAGCGGGTTATCCGTCGCGACCGAGGAGCCGAAACCATTGGCGTTCAGGCCGTAGTTCGCTGTCTTGCTATTGCGCGCCGTCGCGACCTGCAGATCGAGCAGGGTGCGCTTTGACAGGTTGTACGAGCCGCCGACGGTGTAGATGGTCGCGTTGCCCGCGCCGTTGTTGCCGTTGACGTGATAGACCGCGCCGATCAGCGCCGCGGCCGGCGTCATCTGCCACGTCACGCCGCCCCATTCGTGATCGAGCGTGGTCGGCTGGCCGGGCAACTGAGCCGTCATGCCCGACGTGCGGATCGCCTGATAGCCGCCTTGCAGCTTGAACTGACCGAGGAACACGTTGAGCATCGCGGTGTACTCGCGCGAAAACGCGTAAGCGCCATTGCTCGTGGCGTAGTCGCCGCCGAGCGTTCCGTTCGCCGGATTGCGGATTTCGTCGTAGATGCCGCGCACCTGGAAGAGCGGCGCCGTGTACGTGATCTGCGCGCCCGCCTGACGGCCTTGCGCGGTGGTGCCGTTGCCGTTCCAGTTGGTCGCGTTGGAGAGCGCGTACTGGCCGTAGAAGTCGAAGCCCGCGAACTTCGGCGACTGGTACGAAATGTTGTTGCTCGATTGCGGCCAGTTGCGGCCACGCACCAGCGACGCCGACGACCAGTTCGACTGGCCAAACGGATCGAAGTCCCACACGCCGTTCGCGATGAAGAGCTCCCGGCCCAGCAACACGGTGCCGAACTGGTTGTTCGCGATACCGACCGTCGCCCAGCGATTGAACAGGTTGCCTTGCAACTGGCCGTTCATCGCGTTGAAGCCGTTCTCCAGCTGGAACACGGCGCGGTTGCCGCCGCCCAGATCCTCGCTTCCCTTCATGCCCCACAAGCTCGTGCCCCAGTCGCCGCTTTCCGCCCTGAAGCGATGCGAAGTACCGGTGGCCGAGCCGTTCGGACCGGCGCCTGTCGGCACGCCGTTCATATACTCCAGTCCCGCGTCCAGGCGGCCATATAGCGTCACGCCGCTCTGAGCGTGCGACGCTGCGTTGAACGCCAAAAGTGCCGCTGCAGCGAGCAAAACCTTCTTCATCATCTCCTCCAAATCCCTGTCAAAAATTGAACCGATGGCTGCTGTCTGGCCCGATGCGGGTGCATCGAACCGAACATGGTTATCGAGGAAAGACACACGCGAACGTGCGCACGACGAAGCATCGCGACGACGCGATGATCGGGGGCATTCCTCGTTTTTTGGGGGATTTTGAAGCAGAACTACGTTTTATGAGGCGCGGTTCTGTAGTTAAGGTTGTCGATTTGACAAATGTCGTGCAGGGGCCAAAAGAGCTTCCGGATAGATGTTCGTCATGCTAAGCATGGCGCACCCGGCCAACCGCGCGCCCAAATAAAAAACGGTGCGATACCCTTTCGGGCACCGCACCGATACGCGCCTCTCGCAGCAGCGTGAAAACCTTCTAAAAAAGACTCTTTGGTCAGACTCGCCGATTAGAACGAGTGCTGGATACCTGCGTACACGCCCGTCTGGCTGTGGCCGGGGAACGGGTTGTCCGTCGAAGCAGCCGAACCGTAGTTGTTGGCGTTCAGGCCATAGTTCGCGGTCTTGCTGTTCTGCACCGTCGCGACCTGCAGATCGAGCAGGGTGCGCTTGGACAGGTTGTACGAACCGCCGACCGTGTAGATGGTCGCGTTGCCCGCACCGTTGTTGCCGTTCACGTGGTAGACCGCGGCGATCAGCGCTGCCGCCGGCGTCGCTTGCCACGTCACGCCGCCCCATTCGTGATCGAGCGCGGTCGGCTGGCCGGGCAACTGACCCGTCATGCCCGAGCTGCGGATTGCCTGGTAAGCGCCCTGAACCTTGAACTGGCCGAGGAACACGTTGAACATCGCCGTGTACTCACGCGAATACGCGTACGCGCCGTTGCCGCCCGAGCCGCCGTCGATCGGGTTGTACACGCCGCCCAGCGTACCGTTCGCCGGGTTGCGGATTTCGTCGTACATACCGCGGATCTGGAAGAGCGGCGTCGTGTAGGTGACATACGCGCCCGCTTCACGGCCTTGCGGCGTCGTGCCGTTACCGTTCCAGTTCGTTGCGTTGGAGAGCGAGTACTGACCGTAGAAGTCGAGGCCCGCGAACTTCGGCGACTGGTACGAAATGTTGTTGCTCGATTGCGGCCAGTTGCGGCCACGCACCAGCGATGCCGACGACCAGTTCGACTGGCCGAACGGATCGAAGTCCCACACGCCGTTCGCGATGAAGAGCTCACGACCCAGCAACAGGGTACCGAACTGGTTGTTCGCGATACCGACCGTCGCCCAGCGATTGAAGAGACCGCCGCCGCCCGGGCCTTGACCCGTCATGGTGTTGAAGCTGCCTTCCAACTGGAACACGGCGCGGTAGCCGCCGCCCAGATCTTCGACGCCCTTCAAACCCCACAAGCTCGTGCCCCAGTCGCCGCTTTCCGCCTTGAAGCGGTGCGACGAGCCAGTGGCAGGCGCGCCGGCCGGACCGGTCGGCACACCGTTCATATATTCGAGCCCCGCGTCCAGGCGGCCATACAGCGTCACGCTGCTCTGAGCGTGCGCGACCGCGCTGAACGTCAGCAGTGCTGCCGACGCGAGCAAAGCTTTCTTCATCATCTCCTCCAACCCTGTCAAGAAATAGAACCCAAGTGCTGCTGTGTGGTTCGATGCGAGCGCACCCAACCGAAAATTGTTTTCAGAGGAAGGACACGCGCGGGCTGTGGTGCTAGGCGATTCGCGCGTCGTGGGCGCGAACCTGACGCCGACCCGTCGATCGGTGTCGTTCCTCAGTTTCTTTTGGACTTTTGAAGTAAAACTACTTTTTGGGTACTTCGTTTTGGTACTTTGGTTACCAATTTAACAAAATACGGTATAAGCGCCAAAGAAATTTGACGTTATGCGACTGTCTGTGTCAAAAATGCAATGCCCATGTGGTAGACACACTACCCACAGGATGGGAAACACCCCGCAAAGCCTTATGCCATCAGGGCTTTAGCGGCATGTAAGTTTCAGAGTCAGGTTTGTCGCCTATTGACGCGCGGGCGTCGTGGCGCTAGGTCGGAGAAGAGCGCGAAAGAGGTCGATACAACTGCGCCCGGACGCAAAAAAAGCGCCTCTTGGGCGCCTTTTCTGGAGTGGAAGGTTGCGGAAGCCGGCGTGTGCCGGGTGCTTACTTGAGGCTACCCGACAGGAACTGTTTCAGGCGCTCGCTCTTCGTATTGCCGAACACCGCGTCGGGATGGCCTTGCTCCTCGATGCGCCCCTGATGCAGAAACACGACATGATTCGACACGTTGCGCGCGAACGCCATCTCGTGCGTCACGACGATCATCGTGCGGCCTTCCTCGGCGAGCGTCTGCATGACCTTGAGCACTTCGCCCACGAGTTCGGGGTCGAGCGCGGAAGTCGGTTCGTCGAAGAGCATGACGTCGGGATGCATCGCGAGCGCGCGCGCAATCGCAACGCGCTGCTGCTGTCCGCCCGACAGATGCGACGGATACTGCTTCTCCACGCGCGGCGCGAGCCCGACCTTCTCCAGATACGTGCGCGCGCGCTCCTCGGCTTCCTTCTTCGAGAGCCCGAGCACGTTGACGGGCGCTTCGGTCACGTTCTCCAGCACGTTCATGTGCGACCAGAGGTTGAAGTGCTGGAAGACCATCGACAACTTCGAGCGCACTTGCCTCAATTGTTTCTGGTCCGCCGCCTTCAGCGCGCCGGTCTTGTCCTTCATCGTGCGGACTTCGGTACCGTCGACGAAGATGCGCCCCTGGTTCGGCTGCTCCAGAAAATTGATACAGCGCAGCATCGTGCTCTTGCCCGAGCCCGACGAGCCGATGATGCTGATCACGTCGCCGGCCTTCGCCTTGAGCGAAACGCCCTTCAGGACTTCGTTGCTGCCGTACTGCTTGTGAATATCGTCGACGAAAAGCTTGTGCATCTGGGAATTCATGAAGGGTCCTTGGCTGACTCGATGGTCTTATTTGCCTTGCGGTCGCAGGTAAGCGAGCCAGCGATACTCGGCGCGGCGGAACAGCCACACGAGCGCGAACGAAATGCAGAGGTAGAGCAGGGCGGCGATGCCGAACGCCTCGAACGACTGATACGTCGCCGAATTGACGTCGCGCGCGATCTTGAGGATGTCCGGCACGGTCGCCGTGAATGCGACGGTGGTCGCGTGCAGCATCAGAATGACTTCGTTGCTGTAATACGGCAGCGCGCGTCGCAACGCGGACGGCAGAATCACCCGTCGATACAGCGTGAAACCCGACATGCCGTAGGCGCGCGCGGCTTCGATCTCGCCGTAGGGCGTCGCCTTGATCGCGCCCGCGAAAATCTCCGTCGTGTACGCGCAGGTGTTGAGCGTGAACGCGAGCAGCGTGCAGTTCATGCCGCTGCGGAAGAATTCGGCGAGCAGCATGTGGTCGCGCACGACCTGCAGACTGTAGAGACCCGTGTAGCAGAGCAGCAGCTGAACGTAGAGCGGCGTGCCGCGAAAGACGTAGGTATAGAGCCACACCGAGCGCGACAGCAGCTTGTTCTTCGACACCCGCGCGACCGCGAGCGGCACAGAAAGACAAAAGCCTAAGCCGATGGAGATGACGAGCAGCCACATCGTGATCGCGAGACCGGTGATGCGGTAGCCGTCGGTGAAGAGGTAGTTCTTCCAGTATTCCTGGATGATTTGGATCATGATCCCTGCCGCCCTTGAATGGACCGATTAGAGGTCGGCCTTGCGCACGCCGATGGAATAGCGCCGCTCCAGCCAGATCAGCACGAGATTCGAGATCGTGGTGATCGCGAGGTACACCGCGCCCGCGAGTAGCGTGAAGAAGAAGAAGCGCAGCGTGCCCTTGCCGGCATCCTGCGAGGCCTTGACGACATCCGCGAGACCGATGATCGACACGAGCGCCGTCGCCTTGACCATGACCTGCCAGTTATTGCCGATGCCCGGCAGCGCGAAACGCATCATCTGCGGAAACATGATGCGCGAGAAGGCCTGCCACGGCGTCATGCCGTAAGCCGCGCCCGCTTCGAGCTGGCCGCGCGGCACGGAGAGAAATGCGCCGCGGAAGGTTTCGGTGAAGTACGCGCCGTAGATGAAGCCGAGGACCAGGATGCCGGCGAGGAACGGATCGATGTCGATCTGATCCCAGCCCATCGCGTCCGTGAACAGGTTCAGCCAGATCTGGATGCTGTAGAACAGCAGCAGCATCAGCACGAGATCGGGCACGCCGCGGATGAGCGTCGTGTAGACGGTGCCGAATCCCGACGCCACGCGGTTTTTCGACAGCTTCGCCGCCGCGCCGATCAGGCCGATCACAAAGGCGAACACGAGCGACAGCACCGCCAGCTTGACGGTCTGCCAGGTGCCCGCGAGGATCAGCGGACCGTAGCCTTGCAACATGGTGATTCCTTAGTGAGGTGCCTAACGTGCACGGAGTGCGACGGGCGCGGCGCGCGATACGAATGTATTCATCTCTTTTCCCAACCGGCGGCGTACTTCCCGCGCGTTCGGCTGTCCTTCTCCGGCGCGCTCCTGCTTTGCGTCCAGCGGACGGTATTCTATGTGGTCAAAATTGCGGGGTGCCGTAATTGCGAACCGTGCCAACGCGCAATTGTTGCGCGGCGACGGGCTCGCGGCTGCCGGATTTCCGGCGCCCCGGCCGGTGACCGTCCGCCGCCGCCCCGAAAAGCGCGGTATTTTACCCGAAGCCGACGCGGGCGCGGAGGCGAAGCCGGACGAGTCTGATTACATGCATGGGTGGAACGATGTAGTGCCTGCGGGCGCGTTGTTTCGAAGCTCCGCCGCCCTTACATTCTCTCCATCGCAAAACAACGCCTTGGGCGGGAGCAAACATCATGTTCGAGATTCGCCGCAGCAATGAACGCGGTCACGCCAACCACGGCTGGCTCGACTCTTATCACAGCTTCTCCTTTGCCGATTACTACGATCCGGAGCACACGCACTTCGGCGCGCTGCGCGTGATCAACGAAGACCGTGTCGCGGGCGGCCAGGGGTTCGGCGCGCATGGCCATCGCGATATGGAAATCGTGAGCTACGTGCTCGACGGCGCGCTCGCGCACCGCGACAGCATGGGCAACGGCTCGACGATCCGTCCCGGCGACGTGCAGCGCATGAGCGCAGGCACCGGCGTGCGTCATAGCGAGTTCAACGGCTCGCCGACGGACACCGCGCATTTCCTGCAGATCTGGATCATTCCGGATGCGCCGGGCGGCGCGCCGGGCTACGAGGAAAAGCGCTTCGCGGACGATGAAAAGCGCGGCCGGCTGCGCGTGATCGCATCGCCCGAAGGTGTGGACGGTTCGGTCAGGATCGGCGCGGACGCGCGGATCTTCGCGGGCTTCTTCAATGGCGACGAACGCGCGGACTTCGACGTGCCTGCGGGCCGACGTGTGTATGTGCACGTGGCGCGCGGCGCGGTGACGCTGAATGGCGAGACGCTCGGCGCTGGCGACGCCGCGAAGCTCGAGGATGTGTCGAAGGTCACGCTCGAAAAGGGCGATAACGCCGAAGTGCTGTTGTTCGACCTCGCGTAAGTCCCGGTTCGCCGATGCAAAAAAGCCGCGGAGCGTCATGCTCCGCGGCTTTTGTTTTGCCGCACGCCGCTTACGGTTTCGCGGTAGCCGATGCGCCTGCCGCCGCACCCGGCGTGCCGTCCGGGCCGCCGCGCTTGCCCCAGCGCTCATGCATCTTGTGCTCGTGCTCGTGCATCTTCGCGAAGTGCTTCTTGAGCGCCGTGCTGACGGTGGTCTTCTGCTGGTCGTTCAGCGCGTTGTAGAAGTTCAGCCACGCGGTCGTGGTCTGCTCGCGCAGTTGCGCGTTCTGCGCCTCGATCTTCTGGTGCGCCGCGTGCATCGCGTTCAGGTCGAGGATCGGCTGGCTTTCCATCGACTTGAACTGATCGCGCATCTGCTTGTGGCTTTCGCGCATTGCCTGATGATTCTGCTTCATCGTCGTGAGCGCGGTCTGCCACAGCTTTTCCTGATCCGCGTTCAGCTTGAGCTGGCCGTGCAGTTCGTCCAGTTGCTTCTGCATGCGCATTTCCATGCGGTGGCCGCCGGGACCGCCGTGGCCGCCCATCATGGCCGGGCCGCCGGGGGGCGGCGCAGTCGGCGCGTCGCTGGTGGCCGCGTAGGCCGTGCCGAACGTCAGCGCGATTGCGGCAGCGGCGGCGGTGAGGATGCGATATTGCTTGGCCATCTTGATACTCCCTTGATTGTTTTCGATGCCGAAGCCACGAGGCCTTGATCGACGTATCGGTTGGTGTGTCGAGGTCTTGCGCTTGTCGGTGAAACACAGCGTAGGGGTTCGCAGCAGGGCGCGTGTTACGGCAGGGTTCAGGCTTGTTACGCGGGTTTACGCCCCGCTTTCGTCGTAACACCCCGTAACCCTTATGGCAGGGCTGTCATCAATCGAGGTCCGACTCACGCGCTAAACTCCATCTCATGACTACGCAAATACTTGTCGTCGACGACGACGCCGAACTGCGCGACCTTCTGCGCGACTATCTGGTCCGGCAGGGCATCGAGGTATCGGTGCTGCATGACGCCGGTGGACTCGAACGCCGCATCGAACGCGAGCGGCCCGATCTCATCGTGCTCGATCTGATGATGCCGGGCGTCGACGGGCTGACCGCGCTCAAACAGTTGCGCGCATCCGGCGACGACATCCCGGTCATCATGCTCACCGCGCGCGCGGACGACGTGGACCGGATCGTCGGCCTCGAACTGGGCGCGGACGATTACCTCGGCAAGCCGTTCAATCCGCGCGAACTGCTCGCGCGCGTGCAGGCCGTGCTGCGCCGCCGCCGCACGATTCCGTCCGCCGCGCCCGAGCAGCGCGAGCCGTTTTCGTTCGGCCGGTTCCGGCTGGATTTCCAGTCGCGCACGCTGCAACAGGACGACAAGCCGCTCACGCTGTCCGGCAGCGAATTCGCGCTGCTCAAGATCTTCGTGAACAACCCGATGCGCACGCTCACGCGCGAGCGCCTGCTCGAACTGCTGCACGGCCCGGAATACGACGGCACCGATCGCGGCATCGACGTGCAGGTGTGGCGCCTGCGCCGCATCCTCGAGTCCGATCCTTCGGCGCCGCGCTTCATCCAGACGGTGCGGGGGCGCGGCTACGTGTTCGTGCCGGACGGCGAGCAAAATGCGCCGGGCAATTGACACGCTGTTCGGCCGGCTGGTCGTCATCGTCATCGGCATGCTGGTGCTGTCGCATGTCGCGTGGTTCGCGATCATCCGCTTCGAGCGGGACAACGTGCAGACGCGCTTCGCCGTGGAGGAAGCCGTTTTCCTCGTCGAGGCGGTCCGTCAGCACATCGCGAATACGCCGGATCAGCCTTTGCCACCGCGCGTGCGCGTGGTCCCGCTCGCGAGTCCCGACGTGCCCAGGCAGCCCGACGAGAACATGCCGCCGCCGCTGCAGCGTTTCGTCGAGGACCTGAAGGACCGTCTGCCCGATGGCACCGACGTGCGCCTGAGCGAGCCCGGCGGGCCGCCGAGCGTGTGGGTGCATGGCGTGAAGGACACGGGATGGGTTGTCGTGCCGGTGCAGCCGCTGCGCCCGCCGCGCTCGCGCGACCGCATGCTCGTGTGGCTCGCGCTGATTTTCTCGACGGCCGTGCTTGCCGCGCTATTCGGCGCGTGGCAGCTGCAATATCCGCTGCGCTCGCTCGCGCAGGCGGTCGGGCGCTTCGGGCGCGGCCAGCCGACGCCGCCGGTGCCCGAGCGCGGCCCGCGCGAATTGCGGCAGCTGACGCACGGTTTCAATCAGATGGTCCGCGAAGTCTCGCAGACGGAGAGCGACCGCGCCGTGATGCTCGCGGGCGTCGCGCACGATCTGAAGACGCCGCTCGCGCGCCTGCGTCTGCGCGCCGAAATGATGGACGACGCGAAGATGCGCGACGGCGTTGTGCGCGATGTCGATTCGATGGCGCATATCGTCGATCAGTTTCTCGTGTTCGCGCACGACCGACCGGACGGCAGCGAGCCCGTTCCCGTCGACGAGCAGTGTGAGCGTATCGCGCGGGCGTATCGCGCGGTGTCGCCGGGCGCGCAGCCGATTCGCCTGAAACTCGAAGCAGGGCTCGCTTTCGCGCTGCCGGCGGCCACGCTCGACCGGCTGCTTTCGAATTTGCTCGACAACGCGCATGCGTACGGCGCGCCGCCGGTCGTCATCGAGACGCGGCGGGAAGCCAAGGTATGGGTGTTGTCGGTGTCCGATCACGGCAAGGGCATCGCGCCGGACGATCTCATCAAGGCGAGCCGGCCGTTCGTGCGGCTCGATCCGGCGCGTGGCGGCAGCGGGCATAGCGGGCTCGGACTCGCCATCGTCGAGCGGCTTGCGCGTCGCGTGGGCGGTGAGTGCGAGATCGGCAATCGTGCCGATGGCGGATTGCAGGTCGCGATGACCTTTCCGTTCGACATCGCCACGCGGCCGGTGGAAGAGCGCCGCGCCGGCCCGCAGCACGAAGAGCGCGTGTCGTAACGGCGCGCTGAGTGGCAGAAGCGGCGCGGCGTCAGTCGAACAGGGTTTCGAGCGCCGACGCTGCTTCGCTGTCCACCGTGTTGTACGTCACCGTCGACGCCTCGAAGATGTAGTGCGTCGTGTATTTGCCGAGGCGCGAGAGGATCTCATCCTGAATCACTTCGGGCGCGAGATCGATCTTCAGAAACCACGCTGTCGACGAAAGCCGCGTCTGAAACGAGCCGTACTCGGCGAGCAGGTGGTCGAACGTTTCTGCGTCCTGATCCCGGCACACGATGACCAGATTTCCCTTCATGCAAACCTCCCGATTCACGCCAGCGGCATTCGATTTCGAATATCGATGATACCTGCGGGATGCGTGCGCGTCGCGACATGCGCATGACCGTGCGATGCCACGACGCTCATTTGCCCGCGAGCGTGTCTTCCGTGTGCCGCGCGGACGGGCCGGGATCGGCGGGGCGCACTTCGCTGCGGTCGCGCCCACGAGACTTCGCCTCGTAGAGCGCGAGGTCCGCGCGGGAGAGAATCCATTCGAGGGCGTCGTCGAGCGCGAGCTCCGTGATGCCGATGGACACCGACAGCACCGCATCGTCCGGCAGATGCGCGCAGTGCTCGTGATGGAAGCGCTTTCTCAGACGTTCGAGCACGGCTTGCGCATCGGCGAGCGAGGTTTGCGGCAGCAGAATGCCGAATTCCTCGCCGCCGAGCCGACCGATCGCGTCGCTCGGACGAAGCTGCGCGCGGCACACTTCGACGAAATGTTCGAGCGCCCGGTCGCCCGACGCGTGGCCGAAGCGATCGTTGATCTGCTTGAAGTGGTCGAGATCGGCGATCGCGACCGAAAGCGGCGTGCCGACCGAGCGCGCGAGCTCGACTTCGTGCCGCAGCGTGTCGAGGAAATATCGCCGGGAGAGTGCGCCCGTGAGCGCGTCATGGCGCGCTTCGGCCGAAAGCAGCGTATTGGCCGACTGCAACTGCTCGGCGAGATCGCGCGTCGCGCGGTGCAGGCGCCGCTCGCGCGAGTACGAAGTGGCGATCACGATCGCGAGCGTCACGACGCCGAGCATCGTCAGAAATACGAGGAAGCGGTCGCGGCTGTGATTGCGGCTGATCTCCGGCCAGCTCGTGAGCGGATGGACGATATGCGCCGAAAGGCCCGAGTTGAGGCCCGTGCGTTCGTCGTAGAGCGAGGGCACGTTGCTGCCGTTCGCGGCGTAGAAGGTTTGCGCGAGCGCGGGCGCGAGCCAGTGCTCGGACGCGCGCATCTGCTCGCCGATATGCGACACGCGCAGCTCCGGAAACGACTCGCGCCGGTAGTGCTCGATGCGCTCGCGCTCGGTCATGCGCGCGATGGGCGCACTGGGCATCGCCTGGTATTCGAGCCTGCCGTCGTGCGCCATCACGACGACGCCGTTCTCGTCGGTCACGAAGGTGCCGGCGCGCGAGACCCAGTGCCGCAGCCGGTCGATGCTCACCTTCGCGATCACCGCGCCGACCAGAATGCCGTCCTCGTAAGCCGGCGCCGCGATGAAGATGCCCGGCTCGCCGGACAGACGCCCGACGCCATACATCTCGACGAAGCCGCCGAGCAGCGCGCGCGCCACATAACCGCGAGCGCTCATGTCGTAGCCGATGAAGCTGTCGTCGTCGCCCGCGTTGCTCGATGCAATGCAGAAACCCTTTTCGTTGACGAGCCAGATGGAGTCGAGGCCGGAGAAGCCCTGCGCGTCGTGCAGGAAGTGATTGACCTTCGCGAGAGCGGGGCGCGCGGTCCAGTCCTTGCGGCGTTCGAGTTCCGTCCCGGCCGGGTTCGAGGCATAATTCCGCGACTCCGCGAGCGCGCTCTGCGTGAGGTCCATCTGGGCGAGCGTCGCGGGAATGGCGCGCGACATCGCCAGATCGCTCGCGATGATCTGCGCCATGTTGTCGACGATGGACGCCGCCATCTGGCGTTCGGTGCGCACCGTCGCCGTCATCTCCTGTTGTACCATTCGGTCCGACAACAAGCCGGCGGCAATCCAGCACGCGAATGCCAGCGCCGCGAGGCCGAGCGTCGCGATCACACGGTGCAGGATGAGCTTGTTCATCGATCTCGGGCGCAATGGAAGTTCACGCCGTTCGCAGGCTGAACGCGCCGTGCCGCCCGAGCGGTCCGGTCTGCGCGAAGCGGGCAAGGCGGGTGCGCGGATTACGGCGCATCATGTCAACCGCTTTCAGGCTTTCGCTCGCAACGGGGCGGCGAGTGTGGCTCAGGCGGTTTTCCGGCTCGGATCGGGCGTCTCGCATCGCATCGGCGCTCAAATTATTGTTCGTGATAAGCCAAGATTGGACGATGTTTTCCGCCGCCTATCAAGTGCCTTCTGAAGGCGGGCGACGTGCGTCCAACATAACGGACGCGCGTCGCGCGAAAGCGCCGTTCGCCGGGCAATCCGACCTGGGCGCGCCGCAGCCAGACTGAAAGGAAGCGAAAGCACGCGGGCGCGCGGCGCATTCGACGCTGACAGCCCCTTCATTTTGCCCATGCCGTGCCGAAGAGCAACAGAAACATCGCAGGAATGGCGCGCCGGACCGCATGAAGGTTGTGCCTGTCACACGGGTTGGTGTAGTGTCGCTCGGTTCAGCGCGGGGAAACGTCTGACGCGGCGACTGCCCGGCGCCGTCATTCGTGCTGAACGTGTCGTCGTATCGATGGCCGCGTGCGTTGAGCATGAGGCTGTCCCGGGCAAAGGCTTCTTGCCCGCCGGACGGTTCGTTCGCCGTCTCAAGCAACATCCCGCGCACGCGCGGTCGGAACAAAGCCTTACGGGGAGGGCCTTGCATGGAATTTGGTTTCAATCTGAATCGCACGGCGAATGCGTCGGCCTGGCGGATCCTGCCCAACCGCTGGGACTTCATCGCGTTCCCGATGATCATCTGCATCATCGCGCTCGCCGCCGTCGGATTCCACGAGACCCTGGCGCCGATCTCGACATTGCAGACCCAGGCGATCTCGCTCGACCCCGCGAACCTTCCCGAATACGCGTTGCGCACGACCTTGCGCATGCTGCTGGCGATGGTCGCCTCGCTCATCTTCACGCTGGTCTACGGCACGCTCGCGGCGAAGAGCAGGCGTGCGTCGATCGTGCTCGTGCCGATCCTCGACATCCTCCAGTCGGTGCCGGTGCTGGGCTATATCTCGTTTACGGTGACGTTCTTCCTCGCGATGTTCCCGGGGCGCGTGATCGGCGCCGAATGCGCGGCGATCTTCGCGATCTTCACGAGCCAGGCCTGGAACATGACGTTCAGCTTCTACCAGTCGCTGCGCACGGTGCCACGCGATCTGGATGAAGTGTCGCGCGGCTTTCACCTCACCAACTGGCAGCGCTTCTGGAAGCTCGAAGTGCCGTTCTCGATGCCGGGCCTCATCTGGAACATGATGATGTCGATGTCGGGCGGCTGGTTCTTCGTCGTCGCCTCCGAGGCGATCACGGTCGGCAACCGCACGATCGTGCTGCCGGGCGTAGGCGCGTATCTGGCCGCGGCCATCGGCGAGCGCAACCTGAGCGCGATCGGCTGGGTGATCCTCGCGATGACCATCGTCATCCTGGCCTACGACCAGTTGATGTTCCGCCCGCTCGTCGCATGGGCCGACAAGTTCCGCATGGAGAACACGAGCTCGGGCGACGAGCCGTCTTCGTGGCTCCTTGACCTGATCCGCCGCACGCGCCTGATTCACCGTCTGCTCGTGCCGGCGGGCTGGATTCTCGCGAAGGCGGCGCGCGTTCCGATCAGGCTGCCGTCCCTGCAGGGCGCGCTGGAAAACGTCGGCTTGCCGCTGCGCGCGAAGGTGCCGTCCACGCGCGCGGGCGATATCGCGTGGGGCACGGTCGTGGTGCTGATCACGGTGTTCGTCGTGTGGAAGGTCGCGTCGTTCGTCGCGACCGGCGTGAGCTGGGGCGAAGTCGGCCACGTGTTCGTGCTCGGCTTCATCACGCTCTTGCGCGTGGTGGTGCTGATCGCGCTCGCATCGGTGGTGTGGGTGCCTATCGGCGTGTTGATCGGCCTGCGCCCGGCGCTCGCGGAGAAAATCCAGCCGCTCGCGCAGTTCCTCGCCGCGTTCCCGGCGAACCTGCTGTTTCCGGTGTTCGTCGTGGTGATCGTGCGCTTTCATCTGAACCCGGATATCTGGCTGTCGCCGCTCATCGTGCTCGGCACGCAGTGGTATATCCTCTTCAACGTGGTCGCGGGCGCGTCCTCCTATCCGAACGACTATCGCGAGGCCGCGAGCAACTTCCAGATCCGCGGCTGGCAGTGGTGGAAGAAGTGCATGTTGCCGGGCATCTTCCCTTACTACATCACCGGCGCGATCACCGCCTCGGGTGGCGCGTGGAACGCCAGCATCGTCGCGGAAGCCGTGTCGTGGGGGAAGACGGAGGTCGTCGCGCACGGCCTCGGCGCCTACATCGCCCAGACGACCGCCGCGGGCGACTACCCGAAAATCATTCTCGGCATCGCCGTGATGTCGCTGTTCGTCACGCTGTTCAACCGACTGTTGTGGCGCCCGCTATACGCCTACGCCGAAGCAAGGCTTCGGCTGGATTGAGGACGAGTTCCGATGCAGAACCTGAAAAATACGTCGGCGGCGCAGGGCTTCCAGCGCCCGCAAGGCACGCCGCCGCGACTCGGCGCGGAGATCCTGCGCGTGGCGAACGTGAGCCGCGGCTTCAACAAGACGCAAGGCGAATTGCTCGTGCTCGACGATGCGAACCTCTCGCTGCGCGAAGGCGAGATCGTCGGACTGCTCGGGCGTTCGGGATCGGGCAAGTCGACGCTGTTGCGCATCATCGCCGGGCTGATCGAGCCGACGGCCGGCGAAGTGACCTATCTGGACAAGCCCCTGAGCGGACCCGCGAAGGGCGTCGCGATGGTGTTCCAGACGTTCGCGCTGTTTCCGTGGCTGACCGTGCTCCAGAACGTGGAAGCCGGTCTGGAAGCGCAGGGCGTGGGCGCGCGCGAGCGCCGTGAACGTGCGCTGGCCGCGATCGACTTGATCGGTCTCGACGGCTTCGAAAACGCGTATCCGCGCGAACTGTCGGGCGGCATGCGCCAGCGCGTGGGCTTCGCGCGGGCGCTCGTCGTCGATCCGACGCTTCTGCTCATGGACGAGCCGTTCTCCGCGCTCGACGTGCTGACCGCCGAAAACCTGCGCACCGATCTGCTCGATCTCTGGACGCAGGGGCGCATGCCGATCAAGTCGGTGCTGATCGTCACGCACAACATCGAGGAAGCGGTGTTCATGTGCGACCGCATTCTGGTGCTGTCGTCGAATCCCGGTCGCGTGATGGCCGAGATCAAGGTGCCGTTCAAGCATCCGCGCAATCGTCTGGACCCGGCGTTCAGGCGTCTCGTCGACGATATCTACGCGAAAATGACCGCGCGTCAGATGGACGAAGCGAAGAAGAAGGGGCTGGAGCTCGGAAGCTGGCTGCCGTCGGTCTCGACCAACCTGATGGCGGGTCTCATCGAAACGCTCGCGGCCGAACCGTATCATGGCCGCGCGGACATGCCCGAAATCGCGCGCACGCTGCATCTCGAAGTCGACGATCTCTTTCCGATCGCGGAAGTGCTGCAGCACCTCGGTTTCGCCGATGTGCGCGAGGGCGACATCTTCCTCACGCCGCAAGCGCGCGTGTTCGCCGAGTTCGGCACGCAGGAGCGCAAGATGATGTTCGCGGAGCATCTGTTGCGGCACGTGCCGCTGGCCGCGCGGATCAAGAAGGTGCTGAACGAACGGCCGGGACATCGCGCGCCGCGCGTGCGCTTCGAGCAGGAACTGGAGGACTTTCTCTCCGACAAGGCCGCGCAGGAGACGCTCGATGCGGTCATCGACTGGGGACGTTATGGGGAGATTTTCTCGTATAACGACCAGACGGAGATGCTGAGTCTGGAGGATGTGGAGGCTTAAGCGGCTTCGGGTTGGATTGAATCGAAAGCGCGGTTGCCGGTGACGGCACCGCGCTTTTTCATTGGCGTTGGCCGTTCGGCTGAATGTTCGTGCAGCGCGTTGAATCGTAACGTTTTCGTCTTGAAGATCACTCCTGCGTGTGTAAAGCTACACACGCAGCATTCGGAGACGAGATGGATTCATCGCGCTTGATTCGAATGCTGATGGATGACGGCTGGGAGCTCGTGCGCACGCGAGGCAGTCATCACCACTTCAGACACGCAACCAAAATCGGTCGCGTAACCGTGGTTCATCCAAAGAAAGACGTAGCGATCGGAACGGCCAGATCGGTTCTCAAAGGCGCCGGATTGCTCAACCGTCTGTATTCGTCGTAACGGAGCCGGACAATGGAATTTGCCCTCGCCATTCATAAAGATCCTGAAAGCAGCTATGGAGTGACCGTGCCCAACGTGCCGGGCGTTTTTTCAGCCGGAGATACGATCCACGAAGCGATCAAAAATGCGAAGGAAGCCATTTTTTTCCACATCGAGACGATCATCGAGGACGGCACGGAAGTCGCGATCACGTCGCGAAGCATTGAGGAGTTGATCGCTGATCCGGATTTCGCCACGGCCATCTGGGCCTTCGTCGAAGTGGACCTCTCCAAGCTCGATTCCCGCCCGGAGCGCATCAACATCAGCCTGCCGCGATTCGTGCTGCACAAGATCGACAGCTATGTCGAAGCGCGCCACGAGACCCGCAGCGGGTTCCTCGCGCGCGTCGCGCTGGAAGCGATCGCCAACGGCTGAAGTCATGGAAAAAAGCGCGGTGTCCGTGAGGAAACCGCGCTCTTCGGAAGACCAGTCGGGAAACTACTGCAGATTCCCCCACCGCTCGACCGCGGGCTCCGCCGACGCCCATTTCCATCCGCTCGGCTGCTGGCAAGCCGTTGCGACGAACCACTCGGCGGGCGCTTTCGCATCGTCGCCATCGACGACCGAGAACGCGAATTCCTTGCACGTCGCGAGCGCGCTGCCGAACTCGCGCAGCACGCGCACTTCACCGTGACCGTTCTCGACCGGCAAGGTGTGCTTGACCTTCCACGGCCTGGTTTCGCCGACCTGAGAGATGCCCGCCGTCACCGCGATCATGACCTGCTGATCCTGATGCAGCGATTTGGTGACGCGCTTGACGGCCTCATCCGTGGCGGCCTGAACGGCGATGCCCACGCCCAACCCGATGGCCGGATTCGTCGTGAACGCGCCCGTCGCGATGCCGGCCGTCGCGCCAGCCGCGGCGCCGATCGACGCGCAGCCGCTCATCGACACGCACACGGCCGCGCCCGCCGCGACGATGCCGAGACGCAGCGCCAGAGTTACGTCGAGCGACAGCGTCATTGCAGCGAACCCCAGCGCGGCGTAGCGGGCTCGGCCGAGGCCCACTTCCACTTGTCGCCGTCACGGCATACCGACGCGACGTAGAACGCGCTGTCGGCCGCGCGGTCCTTGGTTGCGTCGCGATCGACGGAGAACACGATCTCCTTGCACTCGAGCACGCCGCTGCTGATCGTGCGGCTCACCGTCACGCGGCCTTTCTCGTCTTCTTCGATCGGCACCGAATGCACCGCCTTCCACGGCGCAACCGCACCGACCGCGAGCGGACCGGCGGCCGACGCGATCTGATCCTGCGTGTTGGTATGAGCGACGCGCTGCGTGTACTGCACGCCCGCGCGGGCCGCGGCGACCGCGCCAAGACCGATGCCTGTCGCCACCGCCGCGTTGCTTGTGACGCTGTTCGCCACCGCCGCGCCCGCGATACCGGCGCCTGCCGTCGCGCCTTCGCTATAGAGCGAGTTACATCCACTGAGGCTCATGCAAGCGATGACGCCTGAAATGACCGCGGCGAGCGCGGCGGCGCGCGGGCTGCGCCGATGGACCCTGATCTGCATGTTGCTTTCCTTCGTCTACCGTATCCCGACGCTTGCCAATCGGGGTTCGAGGGCTCGAATCTTCTTGAGGTATCGCCCTCAAGTCGCCGCCCGGCAACGCAAAGTCGGCACGGTGCGCGGGCTTCGCGCATTTTGAAGCATGCTTCTAATTACCGGTTCGGGAAAATTGCAAGAAATTGCAAGCGCACGAAATGTGCCTCGATCTGCGTTTCGTCGCGGACAAAAAAAAGCAAGCGCGGCTGTGCGCGCTCGCTTCTCAAGTCATGTCGATGAAAGCCGGCAGGCGATTCAGTTTTCGCTGCCCGATGCCGCGTCGCCGCCTTCGGTATCCTCGTTTTCGTATGCGCCGAGGCGGTTGTACAAGGTCTTGAGGCTCACGCCGAGCGCCTTTGCCGCGCGCCGCTTGTCGCCGCCGCAATGCTTGAGCGTGCCGAGGATGATCTGCTTCTGCGCATCGGCGAGCGGCGTGCCGACCCAGACGTTCATCGCATCGCCCTGCGTGACGGGCTTCTTCACGCGCGACGCGAGATGCGGATGCGCGATCTCCACCGTCTTCTCCGCGAGGATGAACGCGCGATAGACCGTGTTCTTCAGTTCGCGCACGTTCCCCGGCCATGAGTACGTGCGCAGCACGTCGAGCGCGCGCTTGCTGAAGACCTTGCTCGTGCCTTCCTGCGCGTTCATCTCCGAGAGGAAATGCTGCGCGAGCAGTTCGCGGTCCGAATCGCGCTCGCGCAGCGGCGGCGCGCGCAACGGGAACACCGCGAGCCGATACATCAGATCCTCGCGCAAGCCGTTTTCCTTCACGGCCGTGACGGGATCGCGATTGGTCGCCGCGATCACGCGCACATCCGAGCTGATGAGATCGTTGCCGCCGACGCGAAAGAACGTGCCCGTTTCCAGCGCGCGCAGCAGCTTCACCTGCCGCACCGGCGACATCTCCGTGACTTCGTCGAGAAAGAGCGTGCCGCCGTTCGCGTGCTCGAAATAGCCGATACGCCCCTGCACCGCGCCCGTGAAGCTGCCTTTCTCGTGACCGAAGAGTTCGGCTTCGATGAGGTTGTCGGGAATCGCGCCGCAGTTCACCGCGATGAACGGCGCGTCCTTGCGCGCGCTGTGGTCGTGGATCGTCCGGGCGACGAGCTCCTTGCCGGTGCCCGACTCGCCGATGATGAGCGCCGTCGCATCGGTGGCGGCGACGCGCTCGATTTGCGCATACAGCTCCAGCATCACGGGAGACGAGCCGTAGAGCAGTCCATAGGACTTCAGGCCCGGCACTTCTCCCGTGTTGCGCTTTCTTTGCGCGGGTGTATCTCCGACCGCGGTGGGCGGCGGATCCAGATCGGTTGACGCCATGTGTCCTGATCGTTCCAGTTCTGCGTATGTCGTGGGCGGGCGGCGGCCTGCGCGGGCGCCCCCGGTCGTGCAGCCGGCGGGGCGCGGTTCGGCGCGCGCGAGCGGCGCAACCGTGGGTGACCGCGCGCATCGGCATATGACGCGCCCGTGCGCGTTGCCCGTCGTGCTCACGCTAGCCGTGAGCCGCTCTTCCTCGTAGTGCGTCGGTCCAGGAACGTCTGCATCGGGTATTTCGCAGCGCCGATTGTTTACAGACGAGCCTATCTCATAAACGCTATTTAACCATTCGCAACGACATTGCGGCAATGCGCTGGCCGGCCGGGGGCGCATTTTGTCTGAACCGCGCGGTGAGTGCCGCGCACTTCCGGAAAGGTTCTCCTTTACGCACCGAGAATTTACAAAGGCACAGCGTAATTGTTACCCGATCATCGGCGGCGGGATGTGGCGGGCGAGCGCCAGACTCCGGTTCATCACCACTGGCACGAAAGCTGCATAAGCTCGGTCATCGTGATACTTGTTCGAAAGTCGCCGACGAGCATCGCCCTGAGGCGCACACACGAGAATGGGCGAGAGAGGCAAAAGCATCATGGAAGACTTCTTT
Organism: Caballeronia jiangsuensis; assembly: GCF_046030135.1. Classification (NCBI taxonomy): domain Bacteria; kingdom Pseudomonadati; phylum Pseudomonadota; class Betaproteobacteria; order Burkholderiales; family Burkholderiaceae; genus Caballeronia; species Caballeronia jiangsuensis. The sequence continues at coordinate 192,138 of NZ_JAQQDB010000009.1, read as the reverse complement.
ATTTTCGACGGGCCCGCACACGAGCGCACCACGCCCACACGGCCGCTTCGCACGCGACGCGCGTACGGTTCGGGCGGTGATCGCCAGGAACTCGTGACGGGCGAGCCGATCGACATCTATCACTGGGCCGCCGTCGCGCTCGTCACCGCGCTGATGTGCGCGGTGCTAGGCTATGCGGCGGGCACGCCAGCGCTCGCGCGCGCCGCGAACGTGACGAGCCTCGTGTTCGGCGCGATGGGCGGCGCGCTGATGGCAAGCGGCGTCGTGCGCAGCCTGCGCGCACGTCTCGAAGCAGGCGGGCGCCTTGCCGTGCCCCGCCTTCCTGTCGCCGAAACGCGCTGATTGTCGCGTCGGCGCGCTCAGACAAACCCAATTAGGCGAGGACTACATCTTATGAGTCAAACGACTGTCCAGCTTGCGTTGGGCAAGCAAAAGATCATCGAAGACATCAAAGTGCTGCTGAACGATTCGGAGGAATTGCTGCGTTTATCGGCGACGCTGCCCGGCGAGGGCGTCGAAGCGCTGCGCACGCGTTTGCGCGATCACGTCGATTCGGCGCGCAGCGCGCTGGAAGATGCGCAGGCGAACGCGCAAAGCCGTTATCGCGCGGGCGTCGATTGCACCGAGAAATACGTGAAGGACAATCCGTGGCAGTCGCTCGGCATTGCGGCGGGCGTCGGCTTTCTGGTGGGGCTTCTGGTTTCCCGCTGATTCGTCGCGCATTCATCTTGAATGCGCGGAGCCGTCGTTTAATCGCGGCGGCGAATTTTATTGATGATGGGAGAGAACACAATGGCACGGCCCTCGATCGGAATTTTCGGCGCGTTGTTCGCAGTTGGCAGCGTTCTCGCGTGGAAGTGGGTGCAGTCGCAGGATCTCGCGGGACGGCGCGCGGCGCGTGACCTGAACCGCTGGGAAGACGAGGGCGGCAAAGTGCTGAGCCCGTCGACCGGCGCAAGCGCGAAGGCCGTGAATGGTCATGGCGTCGTCGGCGGCACTCCGGATGCGTGGCATTTTCCGCGGAGTTGAGCCGGACTGCTATAACCCGCTACCGCTTTTTAATGATGCGACCAAAGAAACGCGCGCTGAATCAGCGTGCGTTTTTTCGCGTGATAAACGCTTATAATCGGTGAAACTCCGGCCATAAGTTGTCTAAATGGAAAAACTTACGCTGGGTTTGAACCAAGCGTGCGGATGATCGGAAATTATTCTATTTTTTGCGCATTTCGCGTCGCGCGATTACCTTTAATCAGCGGCCATCGCGAATCGCACCGGCCCGTCGGCGTCCATGCCGCACGGAGAAGACCATGCCACATCATGGCGTGTGACCTGAAAACGCTTTGGAAGAATTCGAGACGCAATGCCACACGTATTGATTGTCGATGACGATCCCAGTACCCGCGAGGCGCTAGCCGCGATCATCGGCGAAGACGGATTGACGACGGCCACCGCCGGCGATTTGCGCGAGGCACGCATTCAGCTCGTGCGGCAAACGCCGGACGTCGTGTTCACCGATCTCAAGCTGCCCGACGGCACGGGCGTCGATCTTTTCGAGGATCTCGACCCGCGCTCGGGCGTCGAGGTGATCGTGATAACCGGCCACGCGACGGTTGAATCCGCCGTCAGCGCGCTCAAGATGGGCGCGACAGACTACCTCGTCAAACCGATCAACATGCAGCGCGTGAAGGCCATCCTCTCGCGCCTGCCGCGCGCCGGCGACCTGAAAGCGGAAATCGGCACCTTGCGCGGCGAGCTGCGCCGGATGGGCCGCTTCGGTCTGATGCTCGGCAATTCGCCCGCGATGCAAACGGTGTACGACCAGATCGGCCGGGTCGCGCCGACGGCCGCGTCCGTGTTGCTGATCGGCGAATCGGGAACCGGCAAGGAAGTCGCCGCGCAGACGCTGCACGAGCTTAGCCTGCGCCGCAAGCATTCGTTCATCGCGGTGAACTGCGGCGCGATCTCGCCGAACCTGATCGAATCGGAGATGTTCGGCCATGAGCGCGGCTCGTTCACGGGCGCGGATCGGCAGCACAAGGGTTATTTCGAACGCGCGAACGGCGGCACGCTATTCCTCGACGAAATCACCGAAATGCCGATCGAGCTTCAGGTGAAGTTGCTGCGCGTGCTGGAGACGGGCATGTTCATGCGCGTCGGCACGACCAAGGAACTCGAGACGGACGTGCGCCTCATCGCCGCGACCAATCGCGATCCCGAGCAGGCCGTGCTCGAAGGCAAACTGCGCCTCGACCTCTATCACCGGCTGAACGTATTTCCGATCAATCTGCCGCCGTTGCGCGAGCGGGGCAAGGACGTCGAGCTGCTCGGACAAGCATTCCTTGACGAGCTGAACTCCCGCTACAACACGAAAAAAGGCTTCCCGCCGGCCGTGCGCGAGATGCTGGCGTCGTACAACTGGCCGGGCAACGTGCGCGAGCTGAAGAACTACGTGCAGCGTGCGTACATCATGTCGGCGACGGACTCGGACAGCACGGCCACGGTGCCGCTGCAGATTTCGCTGTCGAAACCATCGGCGGGCACAGCGGTGACCATTCCGTTCGGCACCTCGCTCGCGCAGGCGGACCGTCAGCTCATCCTCGCCACGCTCGACCAGTGCGGCGGCGTGAAGACGCGCGCCGCCGAAATCCTCGGCATCAGCCTGAAAACGCTTTATAACCGGCTCGTCGAGTACGGCGAGGACGCGAACAAGGCTGCTGTCGGAGAAGGCGGCGACATGAACGAGGCAGATAGCGAAAATACCTGAACGTCGCTTATCTTTAGACGAAAACAACGCCTGCGGCTTTTAAAGTGCGCAGGCGTTTTTCATTGGCAGGCGCGTTTTCTACGCCGATAATGTGACAGGAGATGCGCAACGGAGACTGATGAGGGGCATGCCCCTTGCTGCCGATCGAATGACATCCGCGCGTGGCGCGCAGGCGCCGACGGATGGCGAAAGTACGATCACAAGACCGCAAGGAGCCCGCCATGCCACACAGCCCGTCCAGTCGCGCTTCCGATGTTCATCGTATCGAAGCACAGACGCCGCAGCCGCCGGACCCGCCGGTAACGCCGCCCGATCAGCCGCCGCCCACGCCGATTCCGCCCGACACGAATCCGGATCCGACGCGCGAGCCGCCCGAGCCGCCGTCGCAGCCGATCGGCGATCCACCGCCGGGACCGGGCGAAACGCCGCACGTGTATTAGCAACGCAGAAGGACGCAGGACTGCAGACGTTGGACAATGCCCAGAATTCGTGCAAGGTTTGAATAAGTTTCCATCCCCAGCGTAGAGATTACAACGGATGGCGCAACAATGACCGGCGACACGTCCTGTCGCCGGTCGCTTTTTCTGAAGCCGCGCTTGCCCAAGCGCAACGGTCCGACGCCGCCGACGTCACTATCGCGACGGCCTTCTTCTCTGGAGGCATCATGAGGCATCCCGCACTCCGACGCTCCGCGCGTCATTCTTCCAAGCGCGAAGCGCGCGCCGAAGCCGCCAAGGCAGCCGGCGCCCAGGGCGCATCGGCGCCGCCCGCCGATCACGATCCTGCCAGCCAGAACCGCCCCGCGCCTGGCGTGCCGCCCGATGGCGAGCACAATCAGGGCGGCGTGCGCCGCGAAGGGATCGACTATCAACGCGACCTGGGCTCCGAGCAGGACTCGTGATTACCGGCCGGCGGACGCACCCGGCACAAGGATAAAAATTTCTACGCGGCGTGCGTTCGCCGCGTATTTTCGTTCGTCCGTAACATCTTCATACAAACTTTCATTTACAAAAACCGACAAAAAGGCACAGCTTTTGCATACCCTTGATCGCCAATTCGAGCATGCAACGACAACTGATGAGGTGATGCTGTAATGAGCAGATTGATCGTGGTATCGAATCGCGTCGCACCGATCCAGGAAGGCAAGCCCAGCGCGGGCGGCCTCGCGATCGGCGTTCTCGATGCGCTCAAGGAGACTGGGGGCGTGTGGTTCGGATGGAGCGGCGAGATCGTCGGCGAGGCGGGCGCTCCGGTCGTTGAGAAAGGCGGCAAAGTGACCTACGCGACGGTCGGACTCACACGCCGCGATTACGACCAGTACTACCGAGGTTTCTCGAACGCCACGCTGTGGCCGACCTTTCACTATCGGAATGATCTCTCGCGCTTCGATCGCGAGGAATATGCGGGTTATATGCGCGTCAACGCCAGCCTCGCCACGAAGCTGAAGACGATGCTCAAGCCCGACGACATCATCTGGGTGCACGACTATCACATGCTCCCGTTCGCGCAGGAGCTGCGAAAGCTCGGCGTCGCGAATCCGATCGGCTTCTTTTTGCACATCCCGTTTCCGGTGCCGGAAATCATGCGCACGGTGCCGCCGCACGAGGAACTGATCGCGGCGATGTGCCAGTACGACGTCGTCGGCTTCCAGACCGACAACGACAAGCAGTCTTTCATCGATTATGTGGAGCGCACGAGCCGCGGCCATTTCAACGAAGACGACGGCATGCTGCAGGCGTTCGGCCGCATGCTGAAAGTGGGCGCGTATCCGATCGGCATCTATCCGGACGCCATCGCGAAGGCCGCCGACCAGTTCGCGAACCGCAAGCAGGTGAAAAGCCTGCGCGACAGCATGCACGGGCGCAAGCTCATCATGAGCGTCGACCGGCTCGACTATTCGAAGGGTCTCGTCGAGCGCTTTCAGGCGTTCGAGCGGCTGTTGCTGAACGCGCCGGGCTGGCATGGCCGCGTGTCGCTCGTGCAGATCGCGCCGCCGACGCGCTCGGACGTGCAGACCTATCAGCGCATCCGCCAGAATCTGGAAGGCGAGGCGGGGCGCATCAACGGGCGTTTCGCCCAGCTCGACTGGACGCCGATCCAGTATCTGAACCGCAAATACGAGCGCAATCTGCTGATGGCGCTGTTCCGTCTCTCGCAGGTCGGCTATGTGACGCCGCTGCGTGACGGCATGAATCTCGTCGCGAAGGAGTATGTCGCGTCACAGGATCCGGCCGATCCGGGCGCGCTCGTCCTGTCGCAGTTCGCGGGCGCGGCGGATCAATTGCCCGGCGCGCTCGTCGTCAATCCGTTCGATCTGTCGCAGATGTCCGAAGCACTGGAGCGCGCGCTGTCGATGCCGCTCGCCGAGCGTCAGGCGCGTCACGCGGACATGATGGCGCCGTTGCGCGAGAACAATCTTTCGGTGTGGCGCGATTCGTTCCTGTCGGACTTGCGCAGCGTCGCGACAGCGACATCGGTGACCGAAAAAACCGTCAATACGGTGAGGCAGGGCGCGACCGGCGCCAAGCGCCCGGCGGCGAAGGCCTGAGCCCGCGCCACACGTCGTCTTTCACATACAGCCCCGCGCCTCGAAAGAAGCGCGGGGTTTTTTCATGCGCCAAGCCGGGAGATCGCGGAACGGGACTTGCGGTTTCATCATCGACACGATCCCAGGAGGTCATGATGAGCGGAAGTACATTGAACCCGCCCGAAGACGACGGCGCGGAGTACGGCAAGGGGCACGGCACCGGGGCGCTCGGCCCGAGCGACTCGTCGGACAGCGGCTCGGACGTGCAGGGCGAAAAGCGCTATCCGGGCGACATCGAAGATGAACTCGACGCGCACGCGCTCGGCCAGTCCAAAGCGGAGTTGAACAGCGATACGGACCGCTTCGGCACCGGCGAGACCGCGTCGGCGGACGGCGACAACAATCTGGAAGCCGACGCCGATATCCTGCCCGACGAGATCGAGGACGAAGCCCGCGGCCTCGCCGACGAGGACGCCGACCCGGCCGACGATCGACCCTGAGACCCTGAGACCCTGATACGCAGCCGGACAACGCAACATGAACGCGGCGCGCTTCCAGCGGAAGCGCGCCGTTTTTTACACACGATTCGCAGCGCGGGGCTAACATCGTCGATTGACACTTCAAGCCGCGCTCACGCTTTCCGCCGATGGATCAGGACGTCTCCGCCACTCAATCCGCGCCTGTCGCTTCGGGCCGCACGTCGCGGTTCGGCTGGTTTTCGTGGATCGTCGATCCGATCATGCAATGGTCGCAGGATCATTGCCTGATGTTCTCGGCGTCGATCGCATTCTTTGCCGCGTTTTCGCTCGCGCCGACGCTCGTCATCGTGATCGCGGTGGCGAGCGTGTTCTTCGGCGCCGATGCCGTGCAAGGGCGGCTCTTCGACGAGATCAGCGGTGTCGTGGGCGTGGACGCGGCTCACACGCTCGAGGCGATCGTCGCGAACGCGTGGCATGCGGACATCGCGCGCAGCACGGCGATTCTGTCGCTCGCGGGCGTGCTGATCGGCGCGTCGGCGACGTTCTCGTCGTTGCATAGCGCGCTCAATGTCATCTGGCCGACGCCCGCCGTGAGCACGCGCGAGAGCATCGTCACGCTGCTGCGCGTGAGGCTGATGTCCTTCGGGCTCGTGGTCGGCTCCGGTTTGCTCGTCGCGATGTTGCTCGTGCTCGATGCGCTCGTCGAAATACTCGGCCATTGGGTGCTCGGCGACGGCAGTCCGTTCATCGTGCTGTCGGGCCTCACGCGGCGCGCGATATCGATCGGCGTGCTGATGGTCGCGTTCACCGTGCTGCTCAAGTTTCTGCCGACGACGCGCATGCGCTGGGCCGATGCCGCGCTCGGAGCGACCGCCGCCGCGCTGCTTTTCGAAGGCGGCAAGCGGCTCTTCGCGTTCTATCTCGCGCACGCGGGCACGGCGAACATGTTCGGCGCAGCGGGGTCGCTTGCGATCATCCTCATGTGGCTTTATTACTCGGCGGCGGTGTTTCTGCTCGGCGCGGAGCTTTCGGCGACGGCCGCGAGAAAGCGCACGCATCGGGCGTCGGGGTGGCGCTGACCGGAGACAAAAAAAGGCCGTCCGCGAATGGACGGCCTGTCACTTACGCTCCTGTCGCTCAGGCGCCTCGCTTGACCGGGTCGTCGCCGAGCGCTTGAGAGCGTGAAATCATCATGCCTGACGGCGCAGTTCCGCGGGCGGCACCTTCATGAGATGCCGATACTTCGCCACCGTGCGCCTGGCGACGATCACGCCCTGATCCGCGAGCATCTTCGCGAGACTCACATCGGATAGCGGATCGCGCGTGTTCTCCTTCGAAATCATTTCCTTGAGCAGCGCGCGCACCGCCGCGGCCGAGCATGTGCCACCGCTTTCCGTGCTCAATTCGCGCGGGAAGAAGTGCTTGAACTCGAAGATGCCGCGCGGCGTGGACATGTACTTGTTGCCCGTCGCGCGCGAGATGGTCGATTCGTGCAGGCCGAGCTCATCGGCGACATCACGCAGCACGAGCGGCTTCAGCGCGATCTCGCCGTAATCGAAGAACGCCTTCTGATGCGAGACGATGCATTCGGCAACGCGCTGGATCGTCGTGAAGCGCTGCTGCGCGTTGCGGATCAGCCAGCGCGCTTCCTGCAATTGCTGCGCGAGCGGCGAGCGGCTCGCGCCGGCCGATTGCGCGAAAAGCTCCGCGTACATGCGATGGATACGCGCGCGCGGCAGCACGGCCGGGTTGATCGTCACGACCCATTGCTTCTTCACCGGACGCACGATCACATCGGGCACCACGTAGTTGTCCTCGCTCTGACCGTAGTTCTCGCCCGGCTTCGGATCGAGGCGACGCACGAGCGCGCACGCGACGCGCAGTTCATCCGCGCTGCAGCCGATCTTCTTTTGCAGTTCGGCCTGTTCGCGCCGCGCAAGACGCTCCAGATGATGCCCGACGATCTCGAGCGCAACCGCGCGGCCCGGCGTGTCCTCTTCGAGCGCTTCGAGCTGCAATGTCAGACATTCGGAGAGATTGCGCGCGCCGACGCCCGGCTTGTCGAGCGACTGCACGAGCTTGAGCGCGATGTTGAGTTCGTCCTCGTGCAGCGCGGGTTCGATCTCGACGACATTCGCGAGCTCGCTCAATTCCTGGCGCAGATAGCCGTCGTCGTCGAGTGCTTCGATGATGAGTTGCGCAATCGCGCGATCGCGCTCATTCAACTGATAGAGCCGCAACGCATCGTGGAGCGTTTCGTGCAGCGACGGCTCGATGCGCACCCAGTCCGCCGGATCGGAGCCTTCGCCGTCGCCGTTGTTGCGCGACGAGCCGCGTCCGAACGGATCGGACGAGAACTCGTTCATGGAGTCGTCGCGCGATTCCGAATCGGCCCTTTGCTCGCTTTCCATGTTCGATTCGGACGCGAGCGGGGCTTCGGCGGTGTTGCTGTCCGTGGTCGACGAGGCCGATTCGCCCATCGAGCTGCCGTTATCGGCGCCGAGGGCGTTGTCGTCGGTCTGCGACTCGTCGTATTCGAGAAAGGGATTCGTGTCGAGCGCGTTGCGCAGTTCTTGCTGGAACTCCAGGGACGAGAGTTGCAGGAGACGCACGGACTGCTGCAGACGCGGCGTAAGCGCGAGGGTTTGTTTCGCGCGGAGTTCGAGTGTAGGCGGCATTGCTTGCTAATCCTCGATTGTTCTAGACGTAGTGGGCTGGTTTGCGGATCAGTAAAGCAACAGCCGTGCCATCGTTCGATAAGCTCGCGCCGCGTCTACGTTTTTTGCAGTCCGCCCGGCGTTTCCGGACTGTTCGCCGCGCGGCTTTCACGCAGTTTTTACACGCGCTCAGACAAAAGCGACGCGCGTAACGGGCGGCGTCGCGTGCGCTGCGGCGGACGATTTTGCAACCGTCGAAGATTTGTTCGCAGACGCACGAACGCCTTGCCGCGCGGCGTTTTCCACGTGTTCTCGCGGCGGCTGCTTAGCGTGTGAGGTCGATCCGGCACGCAAGTTGCGGTACGGAGTTCACGATCCGCGTGCTACGGCGCGGACGTGATCGCAGAGCCGCCTCGCGCACGGAAAAGGCGAACGGGGCGCCAGACCAAAATCGAAAAAATGGGAGTATTGCCATGAAGACGACTCAATTCCTGAAGGCAGCCGGTGGTATCGCGTGTGTCGTGTTCGCGCTCAACGTCGGCGCGCAAACCACTGCGGCGTCGTCGACGAGCGGTTCCGGCACGTCGATGGGCCAGAAGGTCGACGACAGCGCCGTCACCACGAAGGTCAAGGCCGAGTTGCTCGGCGCCAAGAACGTCAAGTCCACGCACATCCACGTGAAGACGCATTCGGGCGTGGTATCGCTGACGGGCACGGTGCCTTCGGCAGAGGACAAGACCGCCGCCGAAGAAGTCGTCTCGAACGTGTCGGGTGTTGCTTCCGTGAAGAACCATCTTAAAATTGCCGCCAAGTAATGGCATAGTTCGTATGCCCGGCTTCGCCACGGCGGGCCGCGGTTGAGTGCCAGCAGTACGGAACCCGCGCGGGGTTCGACGATTCGCCATCAGCGGCGATGAATCGGACGAAGCGCGGGTTCTCGCATGGAGGCTAGGGTTCGCGTCGCATGGCCCGATGCTTCAGTCGCACATTCACGCATGACGCTTCACGCAGTGCGCATCACCTCGCAGCACTTCGAAACTTAGAAACGAGTACGACCGTTCAGGACGGCACTCACACAGGTGGCTCACGAATGCGCAGTAGCCCGGCGTTCAGAGGCCCCGGCAAAAAAGGAGCTCTTCATGAAGACGAAAAAGATGGCATTGATCGGCGCGCTCGCGCTGGCATTCTCGACGGCGGCGTTTGCGCAGGCAGCGTCCGATGCGGCCACGGCAGGCGCGGATGCTGGCGCGCATGCGAAGAAGCAGAAGGGCACCTATCTGCATCAGCAGGACAAGGCGCACAAGCTGAAGGGCGCGTCGGCAGCGGCGGCGGCTTCAGCGCTCGGCACGAACGACAAGGGTCAGCCGCAGTAACCTGACGCTCGACAAACAAACGGCCGCATCGCGCGGCCGTTTGCGTTTATGCGGCCCGATCGTCATCGGGCCGCTTTCGCTTCATTGCTTCAAGACTTCGCGGCTGCGTACTGATCGCGCAGATCGCGGATACGATCGTGATTTTCCAGCACGCCCTGATACTGGCGTTCGACGATCGCGCGAACATCGGCAGGCAGATCCTTGTCCAGCGCCTGACGATAGTTCTTCTTCGCGGCATCCTCGCCACGCTCGCACTCGGCGAGAATCGCGTGATCGCTGTGGCCGCTCACGGCCGACTTCACATCGACCCAGCCGCGGTGCAGCGCGCCGGCCACCGATCCGCCGGTTTCGGGCTTTCCGCCCAGCCGCGCGACCACGTCCTGTAGCTCGCGCGCGCCTTCCGCGCACTTCTGCGCGCGATTCTGGAATAGCAGCTTGAGGCTTGGATCACGCGTATCCTCGGCGGCCTTGAGAAAACCCTTTTCCCCGTCCTTCGAGGTTTCGACGAGATCGTTGAGTACCGATACGACGTTCGTGCTCATATAACACCTCCCATTGGTTTCGACATTGCCACTGCGCAGCCTCCCTGCGGGATGCGGCTCGCCGATTCAATACGCACGCGGCGTGCCCGCATCGCTTGCGGAGGGGCATGCGATTTGCTGCCGACACGGCATTACAGCGCGCATCCGATTCGAGACGCGCGCAGAACACGGCAACAGGAGAACGCAGTGAAATTCTTGAACCGGCTCGCGCATCGCGAGTTTCTGATCCTTGTGGCGATTGCCGCGTCCGCGCTGACATTGCATGTGCGTCAGCACGTCGTCGAAGAGCAACCCGCGCAGGCATCGCACGCGGACTATGGGCGTATCTGCGAAGCGCCCGCCGCAAGCGAAAGCAAGGCGCGTTTGCTGCCCGCCGAATGCCGTCTGCGCGCGAATCTGCCGGCGAATCGAACGCACACGCCCTGGGTCTGACACGCAAGAAAAACAAACGCCCGCGAGAAGCGGGCGTCGTCATTGGGCACAGCGAGAAATCAGGCGCGCGTGTGCGCGAACTCACCCACCGGATGCGGCGGCTGCAGCGGATCGAAATCGCTCCAGCGACCTTGTTTCCATCGTCCCGAAGCACGCTCGATATCGATACCGCCCGCCTCACGCAGCGCCGCGGCCGCCTGATCCTGCGATTCCGGCGATACATGCACCGCGACGAGCACGCCCGCATGTCGCGCGGGCTCCTCGGCGTGCGCGGCGTCCTTCGGCTTCTTCGTATGCGACATCGCGCCGACGAGCGATCCCACATACGCGCCGACGCCCGCCGCGATCACCGAGACGAGCAGCGGCGCATGAAACACCGCGAAGATCGCCGCACCCACCACCGCACCGGCGACCGCGCCGATCGTCACGCCCTTGCCGGCGCCTTTGGGGGCCGCGCTCGCGCCCGCATCGGTGCCGACATCGCCGCCGACGGGATAACGCGCATGCTGGCCGCTCGGATTGACGAAGAAGAGCGTCACGTCTTCTTCCACGAAGCCTTGCGCGAAGAGCTTCTGGGCTGCCGATTCGGCCGCGCGAAAGGTCTGAAATCGGCCCGCAATGATCAGTGACATGTTCCCTCCTTGTTGGCTTGGGTGATTGGATGCGTCGCGCTGCGTGAGCGGCTCAGTCCGGCTCCATGCCGGCGACGCGGAACAATCCGCTTCTCAGCACGGCGGGCTGGCCGCCGTTGTCGTCGAGCACTTCGGCGCACACTGCGCGAATGCGCGCCGTGCCGCGCGCGTATGCATCGAGCAGATCTTCCTCGCGAGCCGACTTCGCGCCGAAATGATCTTCGAGCGCTTCGGCGGTGATCGAACATACGACCGGCTCACCGTCGATGAGCGCGGCAAAGTGAATGGCGAGATCGTCGCCGTCGAAAACGGGGGCTTCGTCTGCAAACGTGATGTGCATGGTCGAGTCCTCATAGGCGGGACGGGAAGCGGAACGGGGAGCGGCCGCGCGTCCGGCGACATACGCGACGCTCATGACGCCGCCTTCGCTTTCGCGAGCTGCTGCGCCATCTCGTAGTGATGGCTGATGACCGGCAACGCCTTGGCTGCCGCCGCCTTCAGCGCGGTGTCGTTACCGCTTTCGCTCTCCTTCCTGAAGAGCGCGACGGCCTTCTGATGTCCGTCCATGGCTACCTTTTCAATATAGGCCTTGTCGAACTCCGCGCCCTGAAGATTTTGCAGACTGCCGATCAGCGATGAATCCGCTGCGGCCGGCGCGGTGATGCCGTGACGTTTCGCGAGCACGTCCAGATTGCGCGCGAGTTTCGTGTGATCGACGATCATTCGCTGTGCGAATTCCCGTACCTGCCGGTCGCTCGCGTGCGTGAGCGCGAGCTTGCTCGCGGCAAGCTCGGTCGCGCCCGCCTGACCCGCATCCTGAAGAAACTGCTGATCGATCGGCGAGAGCTTCTCGCTTTGCGCCTGCGCGACTGGCGCAGACACTGAAATTGCGGCCAGTGACAACGTAAGTGAGATCAATAGTCTCGACATCGGCGTAGCTCCGGTGCGATGGATCAGGCGCGCGCCTTTCCCAGCGCTTCGATCAGCGCCTTGTTGAATGCGGGCAGATCGTCGGGCTTGCGGCTCGTGATGAGATTTCCGTCGATCTGCACTTCCTGATCGACCCACGTGCCGCCCGCGTTGCGAACATCGTCCTGAAGGCTCGGCCAGCTTGTCATCGTGCGGCCCGCGACGATGCCCGCCGAAATCGGCAGCCAGCCGCCGTGGCAGATCACGGCGATTGGCTTCTTCGCCTGATCGGTTTCCTTCACGAAGCTTTGCGCTTTCGCATCGAGACGGATCGCGTCGCTGTTCACGACGCCGCCGGGCAACACGAGTGCGTCGTAGTCGGCGGCGTTGGCGGCGTCGAAAGTGACATCGACGTTCACTTTGTCAGCCTTGTCGACATGTTTGAAACCCTGGATCTGGCCGGGCTTCTGCGACACGACATCCACCTGCGCGCCGGCTTCCTTGAGCGCGCGTTGCGGCTCGACGAGTTCGGCCTGCTCGAAGCCGTCGACGGCGAGAATCGCGACCTTGCAACCGTTGAGGGAATTGCCCATGAACACACTCCTACATTGCTGTTTTCGATGATTCCGCGTGGGCGGAATCCATTTTCGAAGTTTCAGCAAAGGCTGTGCCCAGCGAACGGCGGGGATCGGGAGAGAAGAGGGCGAATCAGGCGGGCTCGATGCTGCGCTTGCCGGTGAGACGCAGCACGCTGACGACGGCGGCGGCCGCCGCGAACGCCGCCGCGACGGCAATCGCGATCACCGGACCCTGCTTCGGCGCGACGCCGAAGATCAGCGCGACGAGCGCCGCGCCCAGCGTCTGCCCCGTGAGGCGCGCGGTGCCGAGCATCCCGCTCGCGCCGCCGCTGCGATGACGCGGCGCGGCGGCGAGCATCTGTCGATTGTTGGGCGACTGGAAGAGGCCGAAGCCGAGCCCGCAGACGGCCATGCGCCACGCGATATCGAACGCGGACGGATGCCCGCCGACGCTCGCGAGCAGCACCAGCCCGACAGTCAGGATCGCGAGCCCGATGCCGCCAAGCAGCCCCGCGGGATAACGATCCGCGAGTACGCCCGCGAGCGGCGCGACGAACACGATGACGAGCGGCCACGGCGTCATCAGAAAACCCGTCTCGACCTGACTCATGCCGAAATTGTTCTGCAGCAGGAACGGCAGCGAAACGAACGCGAGCATCTGCGCGCAGAACGAACACACCGACGCGCCGACCGACAGTGCGAACACCGGAATGCGCATCAGATCGACGGGCAGAAGCGGCGCGCTTTGCGTCAGTTGCCGCTTGACGAAGAAATAGCCGATGACCGCCGTCACGATGATCTCGCCGATCACATACGGACGATGCTCGCCGTGCCCGAAGCCATCGACCGCTACGATCGCGAGGCCGAAGAACAGCGCGTTCATGATCGCGCTGATGTAGTCGTACGGCTGCCGATGTCCCGGCGTGCGCGGCATCGACTTCCAGCCGATCGCGAAGGCCACGACGCCGATCGGCACGTTGATCGCGAAGAGCCACGGCCAGGTCGCGACGGAGAGCACGCCCGAGGCGACCGTCGGCCCGATCACCGACGAGATGGCGACGACCGTCGCATTGATGGACACGCCGCGCCCAAGCTGATCGTGCGGATAGATGATGCGCACGAGCGCCGTGTTCACGCTCATGATCCCCGCCGCGCCGAAGCCCTGCACGACGCGCGCGATGGTGAGCGCGACGAGCGAGCCGGACAGCGCGCACGCGAACGACGACACCGTGAAGAGCGCGAGCCCCGCCATATACACGCGCCGGTAGCCGATGCGGTCGCCGAGCGAGGCGAGCGGCAGGAGCGAGATGGTGATCGTGAGCTGATAGGCGTTGACGACCCAGATGGAGTCGGCGGGAGAAGCGTTCAGATTGCGCGCGATGGTCGGCAGCGCGACATTGGCGATGGCGCCGTCGAGCACCGCGAGCGTGATGCCGAGCGCGACGACGGCAATGGCCCAGTATCGCTGGGGCAGCGGCAGACCTTGGTCGGAATCCATCGATGGGCGGGCAGTGGCGAGCGGCGCATTGTAAGACGCGCCGTTTTCAAATGGCTTGTACGCCGGCGCGGCCGCACGGGTCCGCGCCACGTCCTGATGCTTACTTCAGCTCGTAGAGGCCGGTGTAGGTCGCCGAATCGATCTCGTTGAGGTGAGTCATGAAGCGCGCCACCGCGTTGGTCACGTTCCCGTCGAGCGGCAGGCTTTCCGCGGACAGCGCATGGATGCGGAAGATATAGCGATGCGGCTTGTCGCCACGCGGCGGCGCCGCGCCGCCGAAACCGACCGTGCCGTAGTCGTTGCGAAGCTGTAGCGCGCCTTGCGGCAGCAGACTGCCGTCGGCCTTGCCGGCATTGCGCGGCAGCGAGCGCGCATCGGCCGGAATGTTGACGACGATCCAGTGCCAGAAGCCGCTGCCGGTGGGCGCGTCGGGATCGTAGACGGTGAGCGCGAGACTGCGCGTATCGGCGGGCGGATCTTCCCATTGCAGCGCCGGGGAAATGTTCTCGCCCGAGCCGCCGAAGGCTTGCTGGTCGAATTCCTGGGCATGCGTCATGAAGCCGTTCGCCGGAAATTCGTCGGACCAGATGCGGAAATCAGCCATGAGAGTCGTGCCTCCTTCTTATAGCGATGTGGATGGATGCGGCACAGCGCATCGGACCGCGCGATGTCGCGCGCACATCCGAGCGGTGCAGCAAACGTGCCCGAGACTGCGCGGCATGGAACACGCGTGGAACGCGCGCGCGGCAAGGGCATGGCCAATCGAGTGTAGCATCCGCCCCTGATATCCGGCATGAGCGCGAACGCCACGGCGCGCATGCGCAAACGGGCGATTCGGCCCCGGAAATACGGCGCGCGCTACAATAATGAGATGAATTCAGGCATCAACCAGGGACCATTTTGAGCCGGCGCGAGCCGAAAGGATGACCATGCCAAACGACCCGCGCCGCGCTGCCGGTCAATTCACGCCGGCGAGCGTGCCGGAGGACGATGCCGACATGTTCGACCTCGCGCCCGTGTCGCTCTGGCTCGAGGATTTCAGCGCCGTACGCGAGCAGTTCGAGCGCTGGCGCGCGGCGGGCGTCGCGGACCTGCGCGCGTTTCTCGCCGAGAATCCCGAGCGCATCGCCGAATGCTCGTCGCGCATTCGCGTCGTGAAGGTCAATCAGCGCACGCTCTCGCTCTTCAAAGCAAGCGATGTCGATGATCTCGTGCAGAACCTCGATCGCGTGTTCCGCGACGACATGCTCACCACGCACATCGACGAACTGGAGCAGTTATGGTCCGGCAAGTCGCGCTTCGTGAGCCAGACGGTCAACTACACGCTCGACGGCAAGCGCCTCGACGTGCTGCTCAAGGCGGTCGTTCTGCCGGGCCACGAGGACACGTGGACGCGCGTGCTCGTCACCATCGAGGACATCACCGAACTCGAAGCGATGCGCCGCACGGCCGCCGCGAGCGAGCTCTACGCGCGCGGGCTCTTCGAGCATTCGCCCGTGTCGCTGTGGGTGGAAGACTTCAGTTCCGTGAAGTCGCTGCTGGACGATGTGCGCGAGCGCGGCATCGTCGACTTTCGCACGTTCACCAATGTTCATCCGGAGTTCGTCGAGCGCTCCATGCAGGAGATTCACGTGCTCGACGTGAATCAGCACACGCTGCGCATGTTCGCCGCGCCGACCAAGGCGACGCTGCTCGCGCGCCTGCCCGACGTGTTCCGCGACGACATGCAGCAGCACTTCCAGGAACAGTTGATCGATCTGTGGGACGGCAAGCTCTTCCATCAGCGCGAGGTGCTCAACTATTCACTCGAAGGCAACGAGGTGCACGTGCATCTGCAGTTCTCGGTGTTTCCGGGACATGAGGCGCGCTGGGATCTCGTGCTCGTCGCGCTGACGGACATCACCGCGCGCAAGAAGGCCGAAGCGTATCTGGAATTCCTCGGCAAGCACGACGTGCTCACGAAGCTCAAGAACCGCTCGTTCTATATCGACGAAATCAATCGGCTCGAACGCAAGGGCCCGTTCCCGGTGACGGCGATCGCGGTCGATGTGAATGGGCTGAAGGGCGTCAACGACCAGCTCGGCCACGCCGCCGGCGACGCGCTGTTGCGCCGCGCGGGCGAAGTGCTCGCCAAGGCGGTGGAGAAGCCGTTCCAGGCGGCGCGCATCGGCGGCGACGAGTTCATGATTCTTCTGCCGGGCACCGATGAGCGCGGCGGCGACGCGGTGATCGAGAGCATTCGCCAGTTGCTCGAAGTGAACAACCAGTTCTATTCGGGCAATCCGCTTTCTTTCGCGATGGGCGCGGCCACCGCGCACGAGGGCGAGCGGCTCGAACCGATGCTGCAACGCGCCGACGCCGCCATGTACGCGGAAAAACGCGCGCACTACGACGGCAAGAACGCGTGACTACTGCTGCGTGACTTCGTCGATGCCGCGATTGAGCGCCGGGCACGCCTCGCCGATCTGCTTCTGATACTCCGACGGATTGCTCGTCTTGAGCTTTTCGAAGCGATCGACGGTCGGTTGCGCCTGCGCGAGACCGAGCTTCCATTCGCCATCGAAATCGGGTGCGTCGGGGTAGCTCGTATGGACGACGTCCTTGAAGCGCGCGACCTTCGCGGCATCGATATGACAGACATCCGCCGCGCCGCGCGCGATGTTCGCGCTCGTCATCACGCCTTCCGCGGCCATCAGTTGTTTCGACGACGGATGGCCTGGCGGCATCGCGGTCTGCGCCGTCGCGCAGAGACACCAGGTGGCCAGAATGGCGGGGGCCAGAAAGAGCGAACGCTTGATGCGCATATGATTTTCGGTTTGTCTGCGGGGTGAAAAAATTATAGGTGAAGCCCTCCGTATTGAGCGCCTGTTATGGCGAGGATGCGTCTAAAGCGCGTGCTAGAATCGATTTTCAATGCCGTTCTCAGACAGAAAAATGAAAAAAGGAAGCAAGGCCGCGACTGCTGCGCCCTCGTCGACTACGGAGCAAGGGCGGCGCAAGTACGACCCTGAGGAGACCAAGCGGAACATTCTCGACATCGCCACGCAGGAGTTTTCGGCGATGGGCCTCGCGGGCGCGCGCGTCGACGCCATCGCGGAGCGCACCAACACCACGAAGCGCATGCTGTACTACTACTTCGGCAGCAAGGAAGGCTTGTACGAAGCGGTATTGGAGCAGGTCTACGGCGATATCCGCGCGCTCGAACAGGAATTGCAGCTCGCGGAAATGGAGCCGGAGGAAGCGCTGCGCGAATTCGTCGGCTTCACGTTCGACTATCACGACAAGCATCGCGATTTCGTGCGCCTCGTGACCATCGAAAACATCCACGGCGCGAAGTACATCGAACAATCGAAGACCTTCAAGGCGCGCAATTCGACAGTCGTTAAGACCATCGAGGATCTCATCGCACGCGGCGTCGAGGCGGGCAAGTTTCGCGACGACGTCGATCCGATCGACCTGCATCTGATGATCAGCTCGTTCTGCTTTCACCGCGTGGCGAACCGTCATACGTGGGGCGCGGCGTTCGGGCGCGATCCGTCGGGCACGCGTTCGCGGGCGCGTCATCGCGAGATGATCGTCGATGCGGTGTCGCGCTACATGCGGCGCGACGGCTGAGCTTTTCCTCGCGCGCATGCCAAAACGGCGGCACTCTCGCGAGGCCGCCGTTTTTTCATGGCTATCGGGGTTTCAACCTTCCAGCAAGGTCTGGAAATGCGCGAACATGCGCTCGGCATCCGGCTCGCGGCCGGTGAAGATGCGCAGCGCATCGACCGCCTGGCACACCGCCATGCCGCCGCCGCTCACCGTGCGGCAGCCGAGCGCCTTCGCCGCTTTCAGCAGCTCGGTTTCGAGCGGGAAATAGACGATCTCCGCGACCCACAATTCCTTGTGCAGATACTCCGCCAGCAGCGGCAGGCCGGGCAGCTTCGCCATGCCCGTCGGCGTCGCGTGGATGAGGCCGCTGGCGCTGGCGAGCGTTTCGCGCAGGTCGCCGCCGCTCTTCACGACGCGATCCGGGAAACGCGCCGCGAGTTCGGCGGCGAGCGAGGCGGCGCGTGCCGCGTCGGAATCGAACAGCGTGAGCTCGCGCGTGCCCATCGACAGGGCGGCATGGGCGACCGCCGCGCCCGCGCCGCCCGCGCCGAGCTGCACCACGCGTTCGAGCGGTGCGCCGGGCAGGCCGCGCTGGAACGCGCGCGCGAAGCCCGAGCCGTCCGTGTTGTAGCCGATGCGCTTGCCGTCCTTCAGCACCACCGTGTTCACGGCGCCGAGCGCGCGGGCGTCGGGGTCGAGCTCATCGAGCAACGGGATCACGCTTTGCTTGCAGGGATACGTGATGTTCAGCCCGTCGTAGCCCATGCGCTCGGCAGCGACGAGCAGATCGGGCAGGGCGGACGGCTCCAGCGCGAGCGCCTGAAGGTCGATGCGCCGATACACATAGCTGAGCCCGAGATTGCCGCCCTCCTTTTCGTGCATGGCGGGTGTGAGCGAGCCGGCGATGCCGGAACCGATCAGGCCGATGAGATACGAAGTCTTGTTGATCATGCGAGCGCGCTCCGGCATGGATGAGCACTGCATGCTGCAGTGCGAGATTGATTAGGCCGCAGTGTGAACGCACGCGCGAAGCTTGTCGGTTCGTGTTTTCACTAATTTGTACGGTCTAGTTAGTTTGTTATTATCTCGCAAACTGACATGGATTGCGCGCGTCCGTCATGCGGACGGCCTACACTGGAAGGCACCGCTTTCGATCCATCCCGCGTTCAATGAATTGCAACGAGGAGGCAGCGATGCTGCGTTCAATCCGGACTTCCATCGCAACGGTATCCATCAGCGGCACGCTTCCCGAGAAGTTGCGGGCCATCAAGGCGGCCGGTTTCGATGGCGTCGAGATCTTCGAGAACGATCTGCTGTATTTCGACGGCACGCCCGCCGACGTGCGCCGCATGTGCGCCGATCTCGGCCTCGAGATCTACCTGTTTCAGCCGTTCCGCGATTTCGACGGCGTGAGCCCCGAGCGGCTCGCGAAAAACGTCGAGCGCGCTAAGCGCAAGTTCGAACTGATGCACGAACTCGGCACGGACCGCATTCTCGTGTGCAGCAACGTGTCGCCCGATACGATCCGCGACGACGCGCTGCTCGTCGATCAGCTCGGCGTGCTCGCGAAGATCGCCGCGGACGCCGGCGTGATCGTCGCGTACGAAGCGCTCGCGTGGGGCCGCTACGTGAACTCGTACAAGCACGCGTGGAAGCTCGTCGACGCGGTGAATCATCCGAATCTCGGCCTCGCGCTCGATACGTTCCACACGCTGTCGATCCGCGATTCGGTGGAAGAGATCGCGTCGATTCCGGGCGATCGCATCGCGTTCGTGCAGATCGCCGATGCGCCCGTGCTCGCGATGGACGTTCTCGAATGGAGCCGTCACTATCGCTGCTTTCCGGGGCAGGGCGCGTTCGATGTCGCGGGCTTCACGGCGCGCGTGCTCGAAGCGGGCTACAAGGGTCCGCTGTCGCTCGAAATCTTCAACGATGGCTTTCGTGCCGCGCCGACCGCGATCACCGCGGCGGATGGCTATCGATCGCTGCGTTTTCTCGAAGAGCAGACGCGCAAACTGATGTTCTCGACGGGCAAGGACGTGCCGCCCGAACTCTTCAATCCGCCCGCGCCGCCGGAGCACATCGGCTTTCAGTTCCTCGAATTCGCCGTCGACGACTCCACGCGCGAGCAGCTTTCGCAATGGCTCGGCCGGCTCGGCTTCAGGCTCGCGGGCAAGCATCGTTCGAAGGATGTCGCGTTGTATCGGCACGGCGCGGGGTCGATCGTGCTCAACGCCGAAGCCGATTCGTTCGCGAGCGCGTTCTTTCAGAAGCATGGCTTGTCGCTGTGCGCATCGGCGTTTCACGTCGATGATGCGAAGCAGGCGTTCGAGCGCGCCGCCGCGTACGGCTCGGCGCCGTTCTCGGGGCAAGTCGGCCCGAACGAGCGCGTGGTGCCGGGCGTGCAGTCGCCGGACGGCAGCCTCGACTATTTCGTCGATGAATCGCCCGGCGGCCCGACGCTGTGGGAGTCCGACTTCATTCTGACGGACATCGACGGACCGTACGAAGTGGGCCCGCTTTCGCGCATCGATCACGTGTGCCTGTCGCTGCCCGCCGACGCGCTCGACACATGGGTGCTGTTCTTCAGAAGCGCGTTCGGCTTCGAGACCGAGGCCGCCGTGCTCGTGCCCGATCCGTACGGCCTCGTGCGCAGCCGCGCGGTGCGAAGCCGCGACGGCTCGGTGCGTATCGCGCTGAATGCGTCGGTCGATCGGTATACGGCGGTGTCGGAGTCGTTATCGACGTATCGCGGCTCGGGCCTGAACCATGTCGCGTTCAGCACGCCGGATATCTTCGATGCGATCCCGCGCCTCGAAGCCGACGGCGTCAAATTCCTGCGCATTCCGGGCAACTATTACGACGATCTCGTCGCGCGCTTCGGTCTGCCCGACGATCAGATCGACCAGATGCGCGAGCACAACATCCTCTACGACCGCGACGAGCGCGGCGGCGAGTTCTTCCACGCCTATACGGAGCAGCTCGATCAGCGCTTCTTCCTCGAAGTGATCGAGCGGCGCGGCGGCTACGACGGCTACGGCGCGGCCAACGCGGCGGTGCGGCTCGCGGCGCACGCGCAACAGCAGCAGCGCGCGCGTCAGGCGGCGTGAAGCGGGGCCACGCGTGAACTAAAATCGATACATGGCGCCAGGGAAACGCAGGAGGACGTCATGTGGGATTTTTCGAGCATTTTCGTCGGGCTCGCGTGTCTGGCGACGATCGTCATCGTGCTGCTCGCGCAGGACTGGCGCGATGAACATCGCAGGCGCGTAGCGGCGCGAGACCACGCGCAACGGCATCCGTTGCGCGAGTGGTGGCTGAGGCATCGGCATTGAAGCGCGTTCAGGCGCTTTGAGCTTTTCCGCCGCCGGCCGCGACGGCGGGCGGCTGCTCGTGTTCGCGCTCCGTTGCCTCGAATGCGTCGATATGCAGATACAGCCGATGCACGGTCTGAATCTGCGTGTGAGAGAGATGTGACTGACGCGTGATGGATGCGAGCCGCTCGCGCCAGTACGAAGGCGGCAGCAACGGCCCGCCTAGATCGCACGACAATGAACGACGCAGCACCATTTCGAGGTGCGTCAGGTCCTGGTCGGCCAGCAACGCCGAGAACGCGCCCTGCGGCTTGGTATCGGGGAATGGGTCCATTACTCCGATGGCGGCGCGGCTCAGCGAAACTTGATAGGTGCAAACCCTAGCCGGACGGTTTTTTCCGGCGCGCGCCGCCGCTTTCGAATTTCTTCGCACCGACCCCGATGCCGCCGATAGCGTTTGCTATACTCTGCGCTCGCTTGCCGACGCTGTCGGCGACGCGCGGTCCACTCCCCGTAGTTCAATGGATAGAACGAGTGCCTCCTAAGCGCTAGATGCAGGTTCGATTCCTGCCGGGGGGACCACGATCCCACATGCCGCCCTCGCGGCCTTCTTGCCGCTGCCGCCGCGCTTCTTCTTCAGCCGGTTCACATTGGACCGCGAGCGCTTTCCCACCGATAATGCGACCACTTCGGTCACGCCATCTCGGCTCGCGCGCTCATGACGGAAATCCAGTCCGCGGTGCTCGTCTTCATTCTTCTGCTTGCCAGCACGGGCCTGGGCGCGATCGTGCGGCCGCTGCTTCCCGAAGAGCACAAGGCGCAGGAGACGGTGCAACTCGTGCAATTGCTCGTCGGCATGCTGGTCACGTTCGCGGCGCTCGTGCTCGGCCTTCTGACGGCGTCGGCGAAAACCATCTTCGACACCACGAACAACGACATGCGCAGCTACGCAACCTCGATCATCGAACTCGATCGCGCCATGCGCGATTACGGCGCCGATCTCGATCACGCACGCGAACTCCTGCGCTCGTACACGGCGGGCGCGCTCGCGAGCACGTGGCCGAACGAGCCGCGCCCGCTTGGTGAATATCCGAACGTCGAGCCGTCAAAGAACACCGACAGCCTCGCGAACAACACGCTCGGCGCAATCTTGAGCAAGGCTCAGCGCGAAGTGCGCCTGCTCCGTCCGCACGATGACTATCATCGCCAGCTTGCCGCCGAAGCCGCCGCGCGCTTCGAGCAACTCATCGCGCTGCGCTGGAAGCTGGTGGAGGAGGCGCACGGATCGATTTCGTATCCGTTCGACCGGATACTCGTCTGCTGGCTGCTCATCATCTTCCTGTGCTTCGGGCTGATCGCGCCGCGCAACGCGCTCTCGCTCGTGACGATCATGCTCGGCGCGCTGTCGATCGCATCGGCGGTGCTCGTGATCCTCGATCTCGATACGCCATTCACCGGCCCGATCATGGTCGGCAGCCAGCCGATGCGCGACGCCCTCGCGTACCAGAGCCGCTGATGCTCTACGACGATCCGCGCCTCGTCGCGCTATACGATGTTCTCAATCCGTTCGCGTCCGATACGGCGTTCTATCTTGCGCTGGCCGAGTCGGCGGAACATGTCGTCGATCTGGGCTGCGGCACAGGCCTGCTCGCCTGCGAACTGGCGAAGCGCGGGCATCGCGTGACGGGCATCGATCCGTCGCCGCAGATGCTGCGTGTCGCGCGGGCGCGTCCCGAAGGCGACAAAGTGACGTGGATCGAAGGCGATGCGAGCGCGCTGCCGTTCGTCGGCATGGCGGATCTGCTCGTGATGACGGGCCATGTCGCGCAGATATTTCTCGACGACGCGGCGTTGCTCGCGACGCTTAAGGCTGCGCGTCGCGCGATCCGGCCGGGCGGCGCGATCGCGTTCGAAAGCCGCAATCCGGCGGCGCGGGCGTGGGAAAACTGGACGCGCGAGCGCTCATTGAGCTGCGTCGAAGCGCCGGACGGACGAACGGTGGAAGTTTGGCAGGAACTGCACGCGCAACCCGATCCTTCGACGACAGGCCACGCTGCGTTCACGACGTACTATCGCTTCACGTCGGCGCCTGAAGATACCTTGAGCGCCACGAGCGAACTACGTTTCCGCACGCTCGATGCACTCGCGGGCCTGCTGACCGATGCGGGTTTCGCGCGTATCGACTGGTCTGGAGACTGGGATCGCGCGCCGGTGGACGAGACGAGCCGCGAACTGATCGCGGTGGCGCGGTGAAACAGCAGTGAGTATCAGAACTCGACGACGACGAAATCGGCCTTGCCCACGTCGCACAGCGGGCAGCGCCAGTCGCCGGGGATATCGCCGAAACGGGTGCCGGCGGGAATGCCTTCGTCCGGCAGACCGTCTTCCTCGTTATAGATCCAGCCGCAAATCAGGCAGACCCAGCTCTTGAATTCGATGACTTCGCTCACGACAGACTCTTGATTCGAAAGAAATAAACGGACCGCGTGCACTCGAAGACGATGCGCGGCGCGGCGACCCGGCATCTTACAGGAATCGGCGCGATCGTCCCCGGTAGCACCGTCCGCAGGATGGTCCCGATTCCGCCAAACCGAAAGCCCGGTGTATGCTTTTTGGGTCTCGGGCGCCGCATTCGCGCCAGCGACCGGTTTCACAACATGGAGAAAACGATGAACAAAAAGGTCTTGGGTGCGATGCTGACGGGCGCGATCCTGCTCGCGCAATACGCCGGTGCGGCGCATGCGCAGGCGCGCGTCTATTTCATCGAGCCGAAGGATGGCGCAACCGTCACGAGCCCCGTGCACGTGAAGTTCGGCGTCGACGGCATGTCGATCGCGCCGGCGGGGACGATGACCGATGGCACCGGCCACCACCATCTGCTGATCGATGGCAAGGCGCTGCCGAAGGGCACCGTGATTCCGGCGAACGACACGTCGCTGCACTTCGGCAAGGGCCAGACCGAAGCCGATGTGAAGCTCCCGCCCGGCGATCACACGCTGACGATGCAGTTCGGCGACGGCGCGCACCGTTCCTACGGGCCGGAAATGAGCCAGACCATCAAGGTGCATGTGAAGTAACGCGTTTTTCCGGCACGAGACATGGGAAGGCCGCCACGGATCGAATCCGGGCGGCCTTGCTGTTTTTTTGGGCTGCAAAGCCTCATCCGATCGGCCTAAGCCGCGTGCGTCGTGCGTTGTCGGGCGCGGCGCCCGGTACAATGGCCGCTTCCATCGGTCGTCGTGTTCGTCGCCGATTCTTCGCCATTCATCCGGTTTTCCCATGTCGCTTTATTCCATTTCGGACGCGCAGCTCGCGTTCGGCCACGTCGCATTGCTCGACCACGCCGACTTCTCGCTCGAAGCGGGCGAGCGTGTCGGGCTGATCGGCCGCAACGGCGCGGGCAAGTCTTCGCTCCTCAAGATCGTCGCGGGGCTCGCCGCGCCCGATGACGGCCTCGTCACGCGCCAGAGCGAGCTCACGACCGTCTATGTGCCGCAGGAGCCCGAGTTCGATCTCGACGCCTCCGTATTCGATGTCGTCGCCTCCGGCCTGACCGATGCGCGCGCACTGCTCGACGAGTACGACGCCGTAGCGCACGCCCTCGCCGACACACCCGAAGGCGCGCAGCACGACGCGTTGCTCGCGCGCATGAACGCGTTGCAATCGGCGCTCGATTTGCGCGATGCGTGGAACTGGCGCACGCGTGTCGCAACGACGCTCGCGCAAATCGGCCTCGACGGCGACGCGCGCGCGGGCGATCTGTCCGGCGGCATGAAAAAGCGCGTGGCGCTGGCGCGCGCGCTCGTCGTGCAGCCCGACGTGCTGCTGCTCGACGAGCCGACCAACCATCTCGACTTCGACGGCATTCGCTGGCTGGAAGACCTGCTCGTCACGTTGCGCACCGGTCTGCTCTTCATCACGCACGATCGCGCGTTTCTCGATCGCGTGGCGACGCGCATCGTCGAACTGGATCGCGGGCGTCTGCTGTCGTATCCGGGCAATTTCAGCGCGTATCAGACGAGAAAGGCGCAGCAACTCGAAGTCGAAAAGATCGAGCAGGACAAGTTCGACAAGCTGCTCGCGCAAGAGGAAGTGTGGATTCGCAAGGGCGTCGAGGCGCGGCGCACGCGCAGCGTCGGGCGCATCGCGCGGCTCGTGGAAATGCGCAATGAGCGCGCGGAACGCCGCAATGTGCAGGGCAACGTGAAGCTCGATGTCGGGCAGGGCGAGAAGTCGGGCAAGATCGTCGCCGAACTGACCGATGTGACGAAGCGCTACGGCGAACGCACGATCGTCGACCGCTTCACGGCCACCGTGATGCGCGGCGACAAGATCGGTCTCGTCGGCCCGAACGGCGCGGGCAAGACGACCTTGCTGAAACTCATTCTCGGCGAACTGCAGCCCGACGAAGGCCGCGTGCGTATCGGCACCAACATTCAGGTCGCGTACTTCGACCAGATGCGCGCGCAGCTCGATCTCGACAAATCGCTCGCTGACACCATCAGCCCTGGCAGCGAATGGGTCGAAGTGAACGGCGTGAAGAAGCACGTGATGAGTTATCTCGGCGACTTCCTGTTCGCGCCGGAACGCGCGCGTTCGCCGGTGCGCTCGCTTTCGGGCGGCGAGCGCAATCGCCTGTTGCTCGCGCGGCTTTTCGCGCGGCCCGCGAACGTGCTCGTGCTCGACGAGCCGACCAACGACCTCGACATTCCCACGCTCGAACTGCTCGAAGAACTGCTCGCGGATTACGACGGCACCGTGTTGCTCGTGAGCCACGACCGCGCGTTTCTCGACAACGTGGTGACATCCGTGTTCGCCGCGGAGGGCGGAGGCTTGTGGCGCGAGTATGTCGGCGGCTTCTCCGACTGGCAGATTCAGCGCGAACGTTCGGAGCGTATCGCGGAAGACGCGGCGCGTCAGACCGCGAAGGAAGCGCCGAAGGACGACACGCCGAAAGAAAGCGCCGCTGGCCGCAACGCGCAGCGCACGGTGAAGCTGTCGTTCAAGGAACAGCGTGAACTGGAAGCGCTGCCGGGGCGTATCGCCGAGCTGGAAGAAGAGCAGAAGGCGATCGGCGCGCAGCTCGAAGACGGTTCGATCTTCGCGAAGGACGCGAAAGAAGGCGCGCGTCTGTCGGAGCGCCACGCGGCGATCGAAGAAGAATTGCTCGTCGCGCTCGAGCGCTGGGAAGAACTGGAAGCGAAACGCAAGTAGGCGCGTTTTATCGGTCCGAGGTGGGCGCGGCGGGCGAAAACCGCTATTCTCCTAGCGCGGCTCGGATCGGCGGGCGGTTTTCCGCCTCCCGCACCGGCATCCGGCCAGGCATTTTCATCACGCATTCGCCGGCAGATCGGGCGTCACGTTGTGGCATTTTCCGCGAGAACGCCCGAGAGCCGGATCAACGTTCAACTATGTCCACGAAAAAATCCAGCGCAATGGCGACAGGCACTGAACGAGGCAAACGCCTCGTCATGAACGCCAAGGCAGCCGGCTACAGCGAAGCATCGATCAAGGTGCTCAAGGGCCTGGAGCCGGTCAAGCAGCGGCCCGGCATGTACACGCGGACCGAGAATCCGCTGCACATCATTCAGGAAGTGATCGACAACGCCTCCGATGAAGCGCTCGGCGGCTTCGGCAAGCAGATCATCGTCACGCTGCACAACGACAATTCCGTGTCCGTCGAAGACGACGGCCGCGGCATTCCGTTCGGCCTGCATCCGGAAGAAGGCGTGCCGGTCGTCGAGATCGTGTTCACGCGGCTGCATGCGGGCGGCAAATTCGATAAAGCGGCGGGCGGCGCCTATACATTCTCCGGCGGTCTGCACGGCGTCGGCGTCTCGGTGACGAACGCGCTCGCGACGCGCCTCGAAGTAACGGTCTGGCGCGACAACAAGGTCGCGCAACTCGCGTTTTCCAACGGCGACGTCATCGAAGCACTCACGACGCGCGCAGCCGAGCGCGGCGCCAAGAAAAGCGGCACGCGCGTGCGTGCATGGCCGAATCCGAAATACTTCGATTCCGCCAATCTGCCGCTCGGCGAATTGCAGCGTCTCCTGCGCTCGAAGGCCGTGTTGCTGCCGGGCGTCGAAGTGGCGCTCGTCATCGAGAAGACGGGCGAGCGTCAGACGTGGAAGTATGAAGACGGCCTGCGCGGCTATCTGCTCGAAGGCATGGGCGGCAGCGATCTGCTGATTCCCTTGTTCGAAGGCGAGCGCTATGCGGAAAGCTCGAAGAACACCGAGGAAACCTTCGCGGAAGGCGAGGGCGCGTCGTGGGTCGTCGCGTGGAGCGAGGAAGGGCCGCTCTTGCGCGAGTCGTATGTGAACCTGATTCCGACGCCGGCGGGCGGCACGCACGAATCCGGCCTGCGCGACGGTCTTTTTCAGGCGGTGAAGAACTTCGTCGAGATTCATAACCTGCAGCCCAAGGGCGTGAAGCTGCTCGCGGAAGACGTGTTCGCGCGCGTGTCGTTCGTGCTGTCGGCGAAGGTGCTCGATCCGCAATTCCAAGGGCAGATCAAGGAACGTCTCAATAGCCGCGACGCGGTGAAGCTCGTGTCGTCGTTCTCGCGGCCCGCGCTGGAGTTGTGGCTGAATCAGCACGTCGAGTACGGCAAGAAGCTCGCGGAACTCGTGATCCGTCAGGCGCAGGCCCGCACGCGCGCCGGCCAGAAGATCGAGAAGAAGAAGAGCTCGGGCGTCGCCGTGTTGCCGGGCAAGCTGACCGATTGCGAATCGACCGACATCGCGCGCAACGAGCTTTTCCTCGTCGAGGGCGATTCGGCGGGCGGCTCCGCGAAGATGGGCCGCGACAAGGAGTTCCAGGCGATTCTGCCGTTGCGCGGCAAGGTGCTGAACACGTGGGAAACCGAGCGCGACCGCCTCTTCGCGAACAACGAAGTGCATGACATCGCGGTGGCGATCGGCGTGGATCCTCACGGTCCCGACGATCAGATCGATCTCACGAATCTGCGCTACGGCAAGATCTGCATCCTGTCGGACGCGGACGTCGACGGCGCGCACATTCAGGTGCTGCTGCTCACGCTCTTCTTCAAGCACTTCCCGCAACTGATCGAACGCGGCCATGTATGCGTCGCGCGTCCGCCGCTCTTTCGCGTCGATGCGCCCGCGCGCGGCAAGAAGCCCGCGCAGAAGCTCTACGCGCTCGACGAAGGCGAGCTCGAAGCCATCCTCGACAAGCTGCGCAAGGACGGCGTGCGGGAAACCGCGTGGACCATCAGCCGCTTCAAGGGTCTCGGCGAAATGAGCGCGGAGCAGCTCTGGGATACGACGATGAATCCCGACACGCGCCGTCTTCTGCCCGTCGGCCTCGGCGATCTCGGCTTCGATCTCACCGTCTCGCGCATGACGATGCTGATGGGCAAGGGCGAAGCGGCGTCGCGCCGCAGCTGGCTCGAAGAGAAGGGCAACGAAGTCGAAGCGGACATCTAAATCCAAGCTCGACTCAGGCAACACACAACGGATATTGATATTCGATGGGAATCACAGACGATCTCTTCGCCGAACAGACCGCACCGGACGGCGAACAACTGACGCTCGGCGATTACGCCGAGCGCGCTTATCTCGACTACGCGGTGAGCGTGGTGAAGGGCCGCGCGCTGCCCGATGTCTGCGACGGACAGAAGCCCGTGCAGCGCCGCATTCTCTATGCGATGAGCGAGATGGGCCTCGCGTCCGGCGCGAAGCCGGTGAAGTCGGCGCGCGTGGTCGGCGACGTGCTGGGCAAGTATCACCCGCACGGCGATCAATCGGCGTACGACGCGCTCGTGCGTCTCGCGCAGGATTTTTCGATGCGCTATCCGCTCATCGATGGTCAGGGCAACTTCGGCTCGCGCGACGGCGACGGCGCGGCGGCCATGCGGTACACGGAAGCGCGCCTCACGCCCATCGCGCGTTTGCTGCTCGATGAAATCGATCAGGGCACGGTCGATTTCATGCCGAACTACGATGGCTCGTTCGAAGAGCCGAAGCTGCTGCCCGCGCGTCTGCCGTTCCTGTTGCTGAACGGCGCATCGGGCATCGCCGTGGGTCTTGCGACGGAAATCCCGTCGCACAATCTGCGCGAAGTCGCGCAGGCCGCCGTCGCGATGATCCGCGATCTGAAGCTCGGCCACGCGGGTCTAATGGAGAAAGTGCCCGGTCCCGATTTCCCCGGCGGCGGGCAGATCATCTCGTCGCCCGCGGAAATCTCGGCGGCTTACGAGACCGGTCGCGGCAGCCTCAAGGTGCGCGCGCGCTGGAAGATCGAAGAGCTCGCGCGCGGCCAGTGGCAGGTCGTCATCACGGAATTGCCGCCGGGCGTATCGAGCCAGAAGGTGCTCGAGGAAATCGAGGAACTGACCAACCCGAAGATCAAGCTCGGCAAAAAGACGCTCACGCCCGAGCAGGTTCAGACCAAGCAGACCTTGCTCGGCCTGCTCGACGCCGTGCGCGACGAGTCCGGCAAGGACGCGCCCGTGCGTCTCGTGTTCGAGCCGAAGTCGAGCCGCATCGATCAGACCGAGTTCGTCAACTCGCTGCTCGCGCATACGAGCCTCGAATCGAACGCGACGATCAACCTCGTGATGATCGGCGCGGATGGCAGGCCGCGTCAGAAGGGCATCGTCGAAATTCTGCACGAGTGGATCGGCTTCCGTTTCGTGACCGTGACGCGGCGCACGCAGCATCGCCTCGGCAAGGTCAACGACCGCATCCATATTCTCGAAGGGCGGATGATCGTCTTTCTGAATATCGATGAAGTCATTCGCATCATCCGCGAATCGGAAGAGCCGAAACAGGCGCTGATCGCGCGCTTTAACCTCACGGACCGGCAGGCCGAAGACATCCTCGAAATCCGGCTGCGTCAACTGGCGCGGCTGGAAGCGATCAAGATCGAACAGGAGCTGTCCGACTTGCGCGACGAGAAGACCAAGCTCGAAGAACTGCTCAACAGCGATGCCGCGATGAAGCGCGTGCTCATCAGGGAAATCGAAGCCGACGCGAAGCAATACGGCGACGATCGCCGCACGCTCATTCAGCAGGAAAAGCGCGCGACATTCGAGGCGCGTGTCGTCGATGAACCGGTGACGGTCGTCGTGTCGCAAAAGGGCTGGGTGCGCGCGCTGAAGGGTCACGGACTCGATCCGGCGGGCTTCACGTTCAAGCAGGGCGATGGACTCTATGCGGCGTTCCTGGCGCGCACGCCGGATTCGCTGGTCGCGTGGGGCAGCAAGGGGCGTGTCTATTCGGTGCCGGTATCGGCGTTGCCGGGCGGGCGGGGTGACGGCGTGCCCGTGACGTCGCTGATTGAGCTCGAATCGGGCACGCATCTGCTGCATTACTTCGCGGCGAATGCGGAGCAGCAGTTGCTGCTGGCATCGAGCAATGGTTTCGGCTTCCTCGCGAAGCTCGGCGATATGGTGAGTCGTCAGAAGGCGGGCAAGGCGTTCATGACGATCGACGAAGGCGCGGCTCCGCTTGCGCCGATGCCTGTCGTTCACGGCGCGACATACGTCGCGTGCCTGTCGAGTGTGGGCAAGCTGCTCGTCTTCGGTATGGACGAGATGAAGACGCTGTCGGGCGGCGGTCGCGGCGTCATTCTGATGGGCCTCGACGCGAAGGAAACGCTGCGGCAGGCGCTCGCGTTCGATGCGCGTGGCGTGATGATGATCGGCACCGGGCGTGGCGGGAAGGCGAAGGACGAGAAGCTCAGCGGGTCGCAGTTGCAATTGCATCTCGGCAAGCGCGCGAGGAAGGGGCGCGCGCCGGATTCGTCGTTGAAGGTGACGGAGTTGAGGCCGGTGTTCGAGGGGTGACGGTTTCGATCTGGCATCCCTTGAGTTCGTTTGCTCCGTACCTTGAAAGCCCGCTTCGTGCGGGCTTTTGTATTGCACTGTTTCCAGAAAAAGTCGACAGACGGCATCGCAACGCCGAAGCCGGACATCGACATCGTTCGGGCGAGGCTGAAAGCCGCGCAGGACCATGCCGCAGGAGAACGCAATGATCGAGATTGAAGAGGGCAGCGGCAACGTCTACGCCGATCTGGGAACGGCCGATGCCGACGAAATGCGAGTCAAGGCGCAACTCGCCAGCAAGATAGGCGAGATCATCAAGGCACGTCGCTGGACACAACAGCGAGCATCGGAGGTGCTGGGCATCAGTCAGCCCAAACTATCGCAACTGCTGCGCGGCCAGTTTCGGGGCATCAGCGAGGCGAAGATGCTGGAGCTGCTGGCACGTCTCGGCCGCAACGTACAGATCGTCGTTGGTCCGCCGCGGCGCTCGACGAAGGCGGGGCGAGTCGAAGTTGTTTTCGCCGCGTGACCGGGAATTCACGTTTGCGAGCGATACGGTGACGGTGGTGAGCGTCATCGCGGTGATTGCTCGCCGCGCCGCGCTCACAAGATCGCCTTGTACATCGCAAGCGCTTTGCACGTCTGAACAAGCCCCTGCTTCAGCAGGATTTCAATGAACCGCTCCGCGTCCATCGGCGGGTGCCGCAGTTGCTTGCGCTGCTGTTGCGCCGCGTGAATGACGGCGGCCGGAGCGAGATCGAAGAGCTCATCGACGAAAGCGTCCGGGTGTTGCGCCTCGATCCCGAACGGGCCCAACACCTCGTTCGGAAAGTCCCTTTCGTTGAACGTGACGATCACGCTTGCGCTGCAGCGAATGGCCGCCGCCAGAACGTGGCGATCGTTCTCGTCGGGCAAGCTCAATCCGGCGATCAAGTCTTCGTGCCCGGTGACGAGCGCATCTGGAATCGCCAGGTCCATCAGTTCAGCCGTCCGCTTCACTTGTTCTCTCGTCAGGTCGGGCCGGTTCTTCAAGAGATTGCGTTGCCACTCTTCATGAATCTGCCTGCTCCATCTTGCCCGGAACTGGCCAGATAGCCCCAGCCACATCAGAAAGTCTCGCAATGGAGCCGGATACAGCACGCAAGCGTCAAATATGACTATGAAACGGGAACTCTTCATTCGTAGTCCATTCCTAGTCTCTGTGCCTGCTCGGCCAGTGCCTTCATCGCTTCTTCGCTCGTGCGCTCGCGCTCGGACTTGTATTGCATGACATCGGCAAAGCGGATGCGTCGATGTTTGCCGGTTTTGTGAAACGGCAGCGCAGCGGCGTCCAGCAGTTTGACGAGATGTGGGCGCGAAACATTGAGCAGGTCGGCGGCTTCCTGCGTCGTCAGTTCAGCATGAACCGGCACGATCTTGACGGCGTTGCCATCGGCGAGCTCGGCGAGGATGTCGACCAGAAGACGCAGCGCCGATGTCGGCAACTCGATCTGATGCGCTTCGTCCTTGTCGTCGAAAATCTGGATCCGCTGGGTCTTGAAACTGGTCGACAGATACGTGGCAAGTGCGCGTTGTCCCTCGACTGCGGCTTGCATTTCGCGTTCGACCGGCAGGCTCACTTCGGGATGGGTACTTCGTGTCATGGCGTGCTCCGCTTGAATGAGCGTAGAACGTCATCTTATTCGAAATAAACGAAAAACGAAATAAACGAAACAAAATGAACAAAGCCATCGAAGCGGCGCTCTTTCTGCATCTGCTCGGCGTAGCCGTTTGGATCGGCGGCATGATCTTCGCGCATTTCTGCCTGCGTCCCGCGCTCGGCGATCTCACGCCGCAACTGCGCCTGCCGCTCTGGGAGTCGGTCTTCGCACGGTTCTTCAACTGGGTGGGAGCCGCGGTCATCGTAATTCTGCTCACCGGCGGCTTCCTGCTCATGGAGTTCGGTGGCGGTCACGCGGCGTGGCCATTACATGCGATGGCCGGTCTCGGCATCGTGATGATGTTGATCTTCGGTCATATCCGCTTCGCTGTGTTTCCGCGCATTCGTCGCGCGGTGCAGGCGCAGAACTGGCCCGATGGGGCGAGGGCGGTTGGGACCGTGAGACGGCTCGTCGTGATCAATCTCGTGCTGGGCGTCGTGACGATCGGCACGGCGGTGCTGTCGCGCGGGTTCTGAGTCAGCCGTCAGCCGCCGCGCTCGTCACTGAGCGCGGTGCTCGATTCGCGGCCCGCATCGTTGCGCGAGCGCGGCGACTGTCCGCGCGGCCATCCGCACACGCCGAAGCGATCGAGCAGCGCCTGCACGCCATCCGCCGGCACGGGACGTGAAAACAGGAAGCCTTGCGCTTCCACCGGCCCGAGCGCCGCAAGCCACGTAATCTGCTCTTCGCGCTCGGTGCCTTCGACGACCACCGTCAGCCCAAGCGAACGCGCCAGATTGATGATTGCCGACACCATCACGCACACGCTGCGGTCCTCGGGAATCGCCTGGACGAACGAGCGATCCACCTTGAGCGTATCGACCGAGAAGCGGTTCAGATACGACAGCGACGAATAGCCCGTGCCGAAGTCGTCGAGCGCGATGCGCACGCCCAGACGCTTCAACGCGACGATCTTCTCCTGCACGAGCTCCGGATATTCGACCATCACCGTTTCGGTGATTTCGAGTTCGAGCTTGTCGGGCGGAATGCCGCTCGCCTCGATCGCGCGCGCGACCGTCTCCAGCAAGTCGCCGCGCCAGAACTGCACGGCAGAAATGTTCACGGCAAGCGACAGCCCGTTATAACCGTCGCGCTGCCATTGCGCGAGCTGCATGCACGCCGTGTAAATCACGAAATCGCCGACCGCGACGATGAGCCCCGTCGACTCCGCCACCGGAATGAACTCGTTCGCCGGAATGAGCCCGTGCTGCGGATGATTCCAACGCACGAGCGCCTCGAAGCCGGTGATGCAGCGGCGCGTGAGATCGATCTTCGGCTGATAGACGAGGAAGAGCTGCTGCTCCGTCAGCGCGACGCGCAGTTGCTGCTCCCACTTCATCAGATGGTCCGCGCGATGCGACAACTGCGGCGAATAGAACTGATAGCAGTTCCGGCCCGCGTCCTTCGCGCTGTACATCGCGAGATCGGCCTTCTTCAGCAGATCGATCTCGCTTTCGTTCGATACCGAAAAGAGCGCGATGCCGATGCTCGCATGCAGCACGAACGCGCTGCCGCGCACGTCGAACGGCGTGGCGAACATCGTCGCGATGTCGTCGGCGAGGGTGACGGCGCGCTGTTCGACGTCGTCGCCCTTCACGACGACCACGAACTCGTCGCCGCCGATGCGCGAGAGCGTGCCGCTTTGCCCCACCGTCTCCGCGAGCCGCGACGCGGTCATCTGCAAGACGATATCGCCGGCGTTGTGGCCGAGCGTGTCGTTGACCGTCTTGAAGTTGTCGAGGTCGATGAAGAGCAGCGCGAGCCGCCCGATGTTCTCCGGCTGCGCCACGTCGTGCCTCAGCGCGCGCAGCGTCGAGTAGCGGTTGCGCAGACCGGTCAGCAGATCGAATTCGACGAGATGCGTCATCTCGCGCTCGCGCCCGAGCAGCTTGCCGATGAGCCCCGTCGCCACCGCGAAGAAGCCGAGCATCGCGAGCGAGATGAAGCTCGCCATCAGGAGATAGACATTGCGCGTGTGGTTGTAGTCGATCATCTCCTCGCGCTCGGAGAGACCGACGAGCACGCCGAGCGGATAGCCGTCGATATGCCGGTACGAGACGATGCGCTTCACGTGATCGATCGGATCGACATAGATGCCCGACGCGTGGTCCGTCGTCGGATAGACGCCGCTCGCGCTGAAGGCCGCATGCGCGCGGTCGGCCGGACCGCTGTGCGTCGCGCCCTTCGCGGCGGAGCTGGCCGCGGCGCTCTCGGCGAGGCTGCCGCCCGTGCTGCGCGCGAGCACTGAGCCGTTGTCCGATACGACCGCGATCACGCCTTCGCGCCCGATCGACGCGACGTTGTAGAAATCGCTCGTGAAATAGGCCGGATCTTCCGACACGACCACGACGCCCGCGAACGAGCCGTCCGCATGATTGAGCCGCCGCGTGATCTGCAAGGTCCACAGGCCCGACACGCGGCCGCGCACCGGGCGGCTGATGTACAGCAGGTCGTCGTTCGAATGGGCGTGGACCTTGTAGTGCTCGCGATCGGACA
Source organism: Caballeronia jiangsuensis (assembly GCF_046030135.1). NCBI lineage: Bacteria > Pseudomonadati > Pseudomonadota > Betaproteobacteria > Burkholderiales > Burkholderiaceae > Caballeronia > Caballeronia jiangsuensis. The sequence goes on along the minus strand of NZ_JAQQDB010000009.1, from coordinate 156,850 downwards.
GGTCGATCGGCTTCGGATGCGGATCGGACGTATTGCCGATCAGCGTGCCGTATTCGTCGATCAGCGAGACTTGCACGAGGGTGTCGCTTTGCACGACGCCTTTCTCGACAGTGGCGATCAGATCGAAATTGTCGGGCGACTTCTCATACTCGTATTTGACGAAGCGGGTGATCTGGTCGACCTGATGGATCGCCTTGATGGTGTGCTGTTCGAGCGCCGACGAGAGGATCGCGGCGGAGGCCATCGATTCATGTGTCGTCGCTTCACGCTCGACGGAGAGGCGGGCGAATATCACGGCCCACAGCAGCACCAGCACGAAGGTGCCGAGCACGGGAATCGCGAGGAGCGCGCGCCGACGCCGCGCCGACGGCGCGCCGAAGAGGGTGTCGGATGAGGCGTGGGAGCGCGTGCGCTTCATGGCGCATCCGTGGGCGCTGTGTCGCGTAGCGCGTGGCGTGTTGCGAACTGCGCGAGGAGGATGAAGCGATGCATGTTTTGAGGCGTTCAGCCGAAACGGGTGAATATACCGTGCGCGGCGCGCAGCGGATGATCGGCGGCTTGTTTCTCCGAGACCCGATCCACGTCCGGATTCACGTCATGAAGCAGCACAACGGCCGTTCGGCGAGCGATTTTTTGCGGCAGCGCCCGAAGCCCGGCATGAGTGAGACGGCCAGCATTCGATGTCGTCAAGAGCATACGTTTGCGCTGCGGCGCAAGCGGCTCAATCTCGCGACGCCCATTGTCCGCCGATGTGAAACCGCGTTTGCGTTCTGATCCCCGATTGTTCAGATATTAGCGAAGCCTCGAAGATTAAGAAAGGGGCGGCGCTTGGGGGTATACGCGCGCCCTCGCGAACACGCGTAGGTCATTGTTTCAGATGCAAAATGTCCCGTCGATCACAGTTACCGACGAGCCGCCGATCCAGATCGGTGCACCGTGTGCCTCATCGTCGTACTCGATGCTCACGCGGCCGTCGCGGTCGAGCGCGGTGCCCTGGCGCACGGTGTACGAGGCGCCGGGCCGTCTGCCCTGTTGCGTGAGAAGCGTCGCGAGCGCCGCGTTCGCACTGCCCGTCACCGGATCTTCGATGTTCTCCGCGCCGAGCAGGATCACGCGCAGCTCGAAGGTCGCGGGTCCGTCGGCGTCATGCGGTCCGTACACGGCGATGCCGTGCGTATCCACTTCCGCGACGAGCGCCTGCAGCGTCTCGCGCGCCTGGCCGCGCAGCGACAGCGCGAGACACTGCGCCGCGTCTTTCACGCGCACGACGAGCCACGGCGCACCATTGTTGACGGCAGCCGGCGGCGCGCTGAAATCGATTACCGCGGGCGAGAGCGCATCGGCGAGGCGCTGGTTCTGCGCAGCGCTCAGCGGCGCGATCGTCGCGGGCGGCGCGGCGAACGCCCACTCGCCGTTGTCCCGCTCGGCGAGCGTGACGAGCCCAACGCCGCACTCCTGCACGAGCCGGCCAGGCGTCTTCGGCGTGTAGCCGCTATCGAGGAGCGCGTGCGCGCTGCCGAGCGTCGGATGTCCGGCGAAAGGCAGTTCGACCGCTGTCGTGAAAATGCGCACGCGATAGTCGGCGCGCGGATCGGTCGGCGGCATCAGGAACGCCGTCTCCGACAGATTGGTCCAGCGCGCGATTTCCTGCATGCGTTGCGTCGAAAGGCCTTCGGCGTCGAAGATCACCGCGAGCGGATTGCCCTTGAACGGAACCGGCGTGAAGACGTCGACCTGTTTGAACTGGACAGTGCGTGTAGGCATGAATGTCATCGGTTGGATCAGGACACAAAAAAACCCGACGGCCTGAGCGCATCGGGTTTCGCTGACGAGCGACGGGAGACGCGCCTTATGCGACTTCCGCGATCAGCTCGATCTCGACGCACGCGCCGAGCGGAATCTGCGCGACGCCGAACGCCGAGCGCGCATGTTTGCCCGCATCGCCGAACACTTCCGCGATCAGCTCCGATGCGCCGTTCGTGACGATGTGCTGCTCGGTGAAGTCGAATGTCGAGTTCACGAGGCTCATCACCTTGACGATGCGCTTCACCTTGTTCAGATCGCCGACGTGCGCATGCAGGGTCGCGATCAGGTCGATGGCGACGCTGCGCGCCGCGGCCTTGCCTTCTTCGGTCGTGATGTTGTCGCCGAGCTTGCCGACATGCACCTGGCCAGCCTTCTTCGCGATGTGCCCGGAGAGATACACGGTATTGCCGCTCTGCGCGCTCATCACATAAGCGGCGGCGGGCGCGCCCGCGACGGGCAGTTCGATGCCGAGTTCCTTCAGCTTGTCATACACGTTCGATGCCATCGGTTGCTCCTCTAAACGTTGAAATCAGATGCTCGCGCGAATCAGCGCGCCGAGTTTCGCCACGCCTTCGTCGATCGTCGCGGGCGGAACCGTCACGAACGAAAGACGCATCGTATTGTGCTCGGCTTCGTTCGCGAAGAACGGGCCGCCCGGCACGAAGGCCACATTTTGCGCGATCGCCTGCTCGAGCAGCTTCATCGAGTTGATGTGCTGCGGCAGCTTCACCCACACGAACATGCCGCCTTCCGGCCGGTTCCATTCGACGCCCGCGGGCATGTGACGTTCCAGCGCGTGGAGCATCGCCTCGCACTGGTCGCGATAGAGCGCGCGGATGGTCGGCACGTGCCGGTCGAGGAAGCCGTCCTTGACCACTTCGTAGACGATGCGCTGCGTGAGGCTCGGCGTGTGCAGGTCGGTTGCCTGCTTCGCCTGCACCAGTTTGAAGTGCAATTCCTCGGGCGCGATGATGTAGCCCACGCGCAGGCCCGGCGCCAGCACCTTCGAGAACGAGCCGAGATGCACGATGTGCTCGGGCGCCATCGAGAGCAGGGTCGGCAGCGGCGCGCCGGCGTAGTCGAGCGCGCCGTAGGGATCGTCTTCGATCACCGGGAACGGCGCTTTCTGCGCGAACGCGGCGAGCGCGCGGCGGCGCTCGAGCGGCAGGCGGCGGCCCGTCGGGTTCTGAAAATTCGGCTGCGCGTAGAGCAGGCGCGCATTGGCGGTGAGCGCGGCGTCGAGCGTTTCGGGGATCAGGCCGGATTCATCGGTCGGCACCTGCACGTAGTGCGGCTCGAAGAGCGAGAACGACTGCAGCGCGCCGAGATACGTCGGCGTTTCGACGAGCACGCGGCTGCCCGGATCGACGAGCGTCTTGCCGAGCAGATCGAGTGCCTGTTGCGAACCGGTCGTGATGAGCACCTGCGTCGGACGGATATGTGCGCCGTTCACCGAGTAACGCGCCGCGACCCATTCGCGCAGCGGCATGTAACCTTCGGTCGCGCTGTACTGGAGCGCGGCCGCGGGCTGATCGCGCAGGATGCGTTCCGACGCGTGGCGCATTTCCTCGACGGGGAACGTCGCGGGCGAGGGCAGGCCGCCCGCGAAGGAAATGACTTCGGGCCGCTCCGTGACCTTCAGGATTTCGCGAATCGCCGAACTGGTGAGCTTGCGTGCGCGTTCGGAGAGTTGCCACGGCGTGGCGCGGAGATCGGCTTGATTCATGAAATGCCTCGGTTGTCTCGGGGATGATGTCTCTCGCGGCGCGGGCCGCGAGTTTTTGAACCTGTTCTGACGAGGAACGGCAATCCGCAATTATCGCGCGAGTGCGTCATCTTGCGTGCGTTGTGCCCGCGCCGACGACCGCGGCTTGCGGCGCGGGACGCACGGCGGTCTTGCGCCCGAGCACGACGGTCGCGATGACGGCGGCCGCATACAGCCACGTCGATGCGCTCACGTGCTCGCCGAAGAAGAGCGCGGAAAACGCCATCGTGAAAAAGATCTGCAGCAGTTGCACCTGCCCGACGCGCGCGATGCCGCCCATCGCGAGCCCGGCGTACCACGCGAAGAAACCGATGAACTGCGAAAACAGCGTGACATAGCCGAACGCGAGCCAGGTCTTCAGCGCGAGCGGTTCGGGATGCGTCGCGTGGCTGCCGAACAACTGCGCCCACGCGAGCCAGCCGACCGGCAGCAACAGGAACGGCGCAGAGAGCACGAGCGCCCAGCAGATCACCTGCCAGCCGCCCATCTGACGGGCGAGCCGCGCGCCTTCCGCGTAACCGAGCGCGCCGATGCCGACCGCGACGAGCATCAGCAGATCGCCCGCCTGCAAACCGCCGCCGCCCGCCTGCAACGCGAACGCGACGACGATCGCGCTGCCCGCCACCGCGCTTGCCCAGAACGCCTTCGACGGCCGTTCGTGCGAGAGCCACGCGGCATAGATGGCGACGCACAGCGGTTGCAGGCCGTTCACGACCGCGCCGTGCGACGCGGGCACGGTTTTCATCGCCCATGCCGAAAACACCGGAAACGCGATGATCACGCCGAGCGCGACCACCGCGAGACTCTTGACCTGCGGCCACGTCGGCAGCTTTTCGCGACGCCACACGAGCAGGGCGGCGGCCGGAATCGCCGCGACGAGCGCGCGCCCGAGGCCGTTCAGCAGCGGATGCACCTCCGCGACCACGATGCGCGTCATCGGCAGCGTCAGGCTGAAAATGACGACGCCGATCAGGCCGAGCAACATGCCTTCGGTTTCGCGGGTTTTCATCGTGCGGTGTCTCCTTGTTTGTTCGATGCGCGGCCTCAGTCGGGCTGCGGCGGTGTTTCCGGGTCGTCCTGCGTATCGGTTTTCTTCACGCGACGTCGTTTGGACGCCTGCCGCGCGTCTTCCTCGCGCGCCATTGCCTCTTCCGCCGATTCACCGAGCGTCAGCGTCGATCCGTCCGGCAGATCGAACTGCGCGACGAGCACCGGCGCGCCCGCCGTATTCTCGACGCGCATCAGATGCGCCGCGCCGAGCCACGCGAGTTGCTCCGTCACCGCATCCGCGGCCGGATGGAATCCGGTCAGCGTGCGCAGCGCGATGCCCGTTTCCGGCAGCGCGTCGCTCGGATGACGCGGCGTGTCCCACTGGATCAGCGACGGCAGCACGCCGTCACCGGCGCCTTGCCACGCCGGAAACGCGCCGTCGTCGGGCACGGTGAGGCCCCACGTATTGCCGGCGCGCGACATGGCCGCGACAGGCGCGATGCGCGCCGGATACTGCTCACGCCAGCGCACGAGCGACTTCGGACGATCGACGCGCGCGACCCAGTGCACGAGCTGCGGACCGTCGTCTGCGAGACGACGCTGCATCGCCGGGTCGTCCAGCGCGAAAAGGCGCGGCCGGGGCGACTCGACGCCCCCCGCCGACGGATCGATCGCGATCACTTCCAGATACGCGCCGCCCCACAGATTCAGCAGCCGGTTGTGCGTGCGCATCAGCGGATGCGCACCGCCGGCTACCGTCTCGACGCCGAATTTCGCGGCGACGAACTGCGCGCCTTCTTCCAGCGTGCGGGCGGCGATCACGAGGTGATCGAGTTTGAGTCGATGATCGGTCATGACGGGGCGATGCGATAAACAGGGGCCAATAGCATAACGCTTCCGTTTCGCGCACCGGAGCGCCCGAAAGCAAAATGTAGCCGCTATCACCATAACAGTAACGGTACAATCGGCCCAATACTATTCGGTACAGTTTTCCTGGCGCACAGCCGCGCTTACGGTACACCGGAGGCCCGCATGTCCGTTCCGCTCGATCAGATTCCCGCGCCGCACGACGCCGCGCAACTCACGCTCGTCGATCAACTGGTGCAATGGGGCCGCCGCCGCATCGACGAGCGCGTGTTTCGGCCGGGGATGCGCATGCCGTCGATCCGCAAGCTCGCGCTCGACAAGGGCGTGTCGCGCTTCACCGTCGTCGAGGCGTACGAGCGGCTCGTCGCGCACGGCTATCTCGACTCGCGGCGCGGCTCGGGCTTCTACGTGCGCGAGCGCGTCGCGCCGGCGCTCGTCGCGAAAGGCGAGGCGCCTGCCGTCGCGGCGGAGCGCGAGCCCGTGCAGAACACCATCGACGTGGTCTGGCTGCTGCGCAACATGCTGCATACGTCGAGCCCGGAGAAAGGGCCGGGTCTCGGCTATCTGCCGGGCCGCTGGCTCGACGGCGAACTGATCACCAACGCGCTGCGATCGCTGTCGCGCCAGAGCGGGGCGCAGATGCTCGGCTTCGGCACGCCGCAGGGTTTCCTGCCGCTGCGCCAGCAGTTGCAGACGCGGCTCGAAGAACTGGAGATCGGCGCGTCGGCGGCGCGGCAGATCGTGCTCGTGTCGGGCATCACGCAGGCGATCGACCTGATCTCGCGTCTGTACGTGAAGCCGGGCGACGCGGTGATCGTCGGCGATCCGGCGTGGTTCCAGATGTTCGGGCGCTTCGCGTCGCAGGGCGCGCGGCTCGTCGGCATGCCGTATACGCCCGACGGTCCGGATCTCGACGCGCTCGAAACGCTCGTCGCGACATGGCGGCCGAAGATGCTGATCATCAATTCGGTGCTGCAGAATCCGACCGGCACGTCGCTGACGGCGGCGCAGGCGTTCCGCATTCTTCAGCTCGCGCAGGAATACGATTTCATCGTCGTCGAGGACGATGTGTACGGCGATCTGTGTCCGGCGGGCTTTCCCGCGACGCGCCTCGCATCGCTCGATCAGTTGAAGCGCGTGATCTTCCTCGGCAGCTTTTCGAAGACGCTCGCGGCGAATTTGCGCGTCGGCTATATCGCGGCGGCGCCGGACGTGGCGAAGGCGCTCGCGGATCAGAAGATGCTCGTCGGCATGACGAGTCCGGAAATCAACGAACGCGTGGTTTATAAGGTGCTGACCGAAGGGCATTATCGGCGGCACGTTGAACGGCTGCGCGCGCGGCTCGACGGGGTGCGCGACAAGACCGCGCGCATGCTCGAGAAAACCGGCTTGCGGCTGTTCGCGACGCCGGCGGCGGGGATGTTTCTGTGGGCCGACGCGGGTGTCGATTCCGATGGTCTCGCGGCGGCGGGACATGAGGCGGGGTTTCTGCTGACGCCTGGCAGCCTGTTTTCGCCGCATCAGTCGCCGACTACGTGGATGCGGTTCAACATCGCCAATTGTGGGGATCCGGCGTTGCCCGGGTTGCTTTCGAACTATCTGGAGAAGGCGGCGCGGCGCAGCGCCTAGGGTGTGGTTGCGGTTTTGTTTACCTGGGCTTCTATGGGTGGCCTGTGTTCTTTTTGGTTTATTAACGTTGCCCCTGTGCGGGGCGGCAGTCACTTTCTTTGCTGCTGCAAAGAAAGTAACCAAAGAAACAGCTTTCCCCAGCCTAAGCACTTCACGCCGGCCGCGGCACAGGCGATTGGCCTAATGGCCCGGCAGTAGCGAGTGCCCTCGTAGGTCTCGCGGGGCTTGGACCGCGCACGGTCTGACGCCCTAAACATCCAAGCGCGCTGGTTCAGCACGATAAAGTTCCGGCACAGCGCTACGCGCTGCCGTTGGGTATACAAGGGAAACCATCGGTATGCGTGGGCAGTGAGATGGTGGCCTCAGAAAAGAAGCGCACGCATCCCCGATTGACCCGTCGACCGCGAAGCGGGCCGGAGCTATTTGGTGCTGAACCAGCCACGCGTGTGGTGCGATGTGGCAGACCGTGCGCGGTCCAAGCCGGGTGAGTTTTGTGGGGGCACTCGCTACTGCCGGGCCATTCAGCCAATCGCCTGTGCCGGGGCCGGCGTGAAGCACTTTGGATGGGGAAAGCTGTTTCTTTGCCTACTTTCTTTGCAGCAGCAAAGAAAGTAGGTGCCGCCCCGCACAGGGGCAACACAAATAGACCGACACGAACACGGGATCCGGCGACCTCTTGAAAAACCCCCACCCGCCCTCATATCACGCAAATTGGCCGCGTCGGCCAAACACGCCGTCGCGACAATCGCACTAAACGAAATCAACACAGAGGACCCCGACCATGGCGCAAGAAACCATGAGCTTTCAGGCAGAAGTGAAGCAGCTTCTGCACCTGATGATCCATTCGCTCTACAGCAACAAGGAAATTTTCCTGCGCGAGCTGATTTCCAACGCATCCGATGCCGCGGACAAACTTCGCTTCGAAGCCATCGAAAACAGCGCGCTCTACGAAAACGATCCGGACCTGCGTATCCGCGTGTCGTTCGATAAAGCAGCGCGCACCGTCACCATCGACGATAACGGCATCGGCATGAGCCGCGAGGAAGCGATTTCCCACCTCGGCACGATCGCGCGCTCGGGCACGAAGGAATTCTTCTCGAAGCTCTCAGGCGACCAGCAGAAGGACGCGGCGCTCATCGGCCAGTTCGGCGTCGGCTTCTATTCGGGCTTCATCGTCGCGGACAAGATCACCGTCGAGACGCGCCGCGCCGGTCTGCCGGCGAACGAAGGCGTGCGCTGGACGAGCGCGGGCGAAGGCGATTTCGAAGTCGAGGACATCGAGCGCGCGCAACGCGGCACGACCATCACGCTGCATCTGCGCGCCGACGAAGACGAACTGCTGTCGTCGCACCGGCTGAAATCGATCATCCAGAAGTACTCGGATCATGTCGCGCTGCCCATTCTGATGAACAAGGAAGAGTGGGATGCCGAGAAAGGCGAGATGGTCACGAAGGACGAGGACGAGACCGTCAACCAGGCGAGCGCGCTCTGGACGCGTCCGAAGAACGACATCAGCGACGATCAGTACAAGCAGTTCTATCAGCATATCTCGCACGATCACGACGATCCGCTCTCGTGGACGCACAACCGCGTCGAAGGCCGCAGCGAGTACACGCAACTGCTGTACGTGCCGAAGCACGCGCCGTTCGATCTGTGGAATCGCGAGCATCGCGGCGGGCTCAAGCTCTACGTGAAGCGCGTGTTCATCATGGACGATGCCGAGCAACTGCTGCCCGCGTATCTGCGTTTCGTGAAGGGCGTCGTCGATTCGGCCGATCTGCCGCTCAACGTGTCGCGCGAAATCCTGCAGGAAAGCCGCGACGTGAAGGCGATCCGCGAAGGCGTGACCAAGCGCGTGCTGTCGATGCTCGAAGAGATCGCATCGTCCTCCGCCGAAGCGACCGAAGACGCCGACAAAGAGAAGTACGCGACCTTCTGGAACGAATTCGGTCAGGTGCTGAAGGAAGGCATCGGCGAGGACTTCAGCAATCGCGAGCGCATCGCGAAGCTGGTGCGCTTCGCATCGACGCAAAACGACAGCGACGCGCAAAACGTGTCGCTCGCTGATTACGTCGCGCGCATGAAGCCCGAGCAGACGAAGATCTACTACGTCACCGCCGATAGCTGGCAGGCCGCGAAAAACAGCCCCCATCTCGAAGTGTTCCGCAAGAAGGGCGTCGAGGTGCTGCTGCTGACGGATCGCGTCGACGAGTGGATGCTGTCGTTCCTCAATGAGTTCGATGGCAAGCCGCTCGCGAGCGTCGCGCGCGGCGACCTCGATCTCGGCGCGCTCGACGACGAGGAAAAGCAGCAGCAGGAGAAGGTCGGCGAAGAAATGAAGCCGCTCGTCGAGAAGATGAAGGAAGCGCTCGAAGGCAAGGCGAAGGACGTGCGTCTCACCTTCCGTCTCACCGATTCGCCGAGCTGTCTCGTCGCCGATGAAGGCGACATGAGCGGCTACCTGCAACGCATGCTGAAGGCGGCGGGGCAGAAGGCGCCGCAAGCCGAGCCGATTCTCGAAGTGAATCCGGAGCATCCGCTGGTGAAGGCCTTGAACGCGGACAGCGCCAATTTCGTCGACTGGTGCCACCTGCTCTTCGATCAGGCGTTGCTGGCCGAAGGCGGCGCGCTGGAAGATCCGGCGAGCTTCGTGAAGCGCACGAACGCGCTGTTGCTCGCGCGATAAGCTGCCTGAGCGTTTCGAATGAACGCGCCGCCGGGAAACCGGCGGCGCGTTTTTTCTTATGTTCGTGCGCCGTAAGACGCGGAATTTATAATCCGCAGCATGCTCACGCCCAACGATCCCATCGATGCGCACTGGCGCGTCGTCCCGCTTTCATCGCTCACCGATGCACAAAAGGACTGGCTCACGCGCGGCGGTTCGCTGACCGCGCATCTGCGCACGCTCGGCGCGGTGACGGTCGAAGTCACGCGCGAAGCCGTCGATATGCCCTGGCACGACGAAGCGCGCGCGCTCGATATCACGCCGCGCACGCCGGTGTGGGCGCGTGAAGTCGCGCTGAAAGTCGATGGCGTGCCGTTCGTCGTCGCGCATAGCATCGTGCCGCTCGCGCACAGCACGGGCGTGTGGCAATCGATGCGCCGACTGCGCACGCGCCCGCTCGCCGAACTGCTCTATAGCGACAGCAGCGTGTCGCGTTCGGCGCTCGCGAGCCGAAGAGTCACCGCGCGGCATCCGCTGCATCGGCTCGCGTCGGCGCAATCGGATGAGCAGCCGCACACGCTCGTCGCGCGTCGTTCGGTGTTCAAACGTCACGACGCACCGCTGATGGTCACCGAATGCATGCTCGATGCGCTCTGGGCGAAGCTCGCCACGATGCACGACCGGCATCGGCGCGAACATGCTCGCTCTTACGATCATCTGAGCTCGCATGCGAAGCGCGTCGCGCACGGCGAGGCGAAATGAAGCTCGACGCGAAGCTTGCAGGATTTGCGCCCATCGGCGATGAAGAAACGCACACGCTCATCCTCGGCAGTTTTCCGGGCGTCGCGTCCCTCGCGGCGACGCAGTATTACGCGCATCCGCGCAATCAGTTCTGGCGGCTCGTCGGCGCGGCGATCGGCGAGGATCTGCACGCACTCGTCTACGATGAACGCATCGCGCGTCTCGTCGCGCACGGCATCGGTCTGTGGGACGTGCTCGCCGCCTGCGAACGCGAAGGCAGCCTCGATACGGCGATCCGCAACGCATCGCCCAATGACTTCGCGCAGTTCCGCACGCGCTTTCCGAAGCTGCACAAGGTGTGCTTCAACGGCAAGACATCGGGCAAATTCGCGCCCATCCTGAGCGCCGCGGGCTACGCGACGCTCGTGCTGCCATCGTCGAGCGCGGCCAATGCTATCCTCTCGTTCGATCAAAAATTGCGCATCTGGCGCGACATCCTCACCACACAATGACGAATCTCATCAAGCGCGCATCGGCTGAAGCGCGCGCGTTCAGCCGTAAAAAGAACGACAGCAAGGCGAAGCGCAAGCGCAGCGACGACGATCGCGACGATCTCGCAAACGCGCCGCGCATCGACGCGCCTCGCAAGCCGCGCTTCGCGCCCGTGACGTTCTCGGAAGAGGGCGGCGTGCGCTATCTGCACTTCGGCACCGAATGGGTGCAAGGCGCGATGCGTCTGAAGAAGCCCGATCACATCGAGCTCGAATATGCGCAGCAGATGATGGCGTGGCTGCTTTTCGTCGAAACGCCGGAACGCATCGTGCAGCTCGGGCTCGGCGCCGCCGCGCTCACGAAGTTCTGCTATCGCTTTCTGAAGCACGCGAAAGTGGAAGCCGTCGAGCTGAATCCGGCGGTCGTGATCGCCGCGCGCGCGATGTTCGAACTGCCCTACGACGATGCGCGCCTCACCGTCACCGAGCGCGACGCGTGGGAGTTCGTCAACGACCGCGCGAATCACGGCACGATCGGCGCGTTGCAGATCGATCTCTACGACGCCACCGCGCGCGGCCCCGTGCTCGACAGCGTCTCGTTCTATCGCGCGTGCCGTGCCTGCCTCACGCCGCAGGCGGGCGTCGTCACGATCAACCTGTTCGGCGATCATCCGAGCTTCGTGCGCAACATGCGTCATCTCAACGAAGCGTTCGATCATCGCGTGATCGCGCTGCCCGAAGTGCACGACGGCAATCGCGTCGCGATCGCGTTCGCCGGTCCCGCGCTCGACGTTTCGTTCGAGGCGCTCGACACGCGCGCGAAGCTCATCGAAGCGCAACTCGGCTTGCCCGCGCGCAAATGGGTGAAGGGTCTCGCTGCGAGCGCGGGCGGCGCGGCGAGCGGCGCGTTCTCGATCTGATTGACCCGGCGCAAGAAGCCCTGGCCAGAACGAGGGTTTTGGCCTATTTACAAGATGCTTTCAAATCAGCGGAATAGTCGGGATTCCCCCTGCTTGACCGTGTTTTAAGGGTCCATATACTCCCTCTGTTATTTCGGGGTGCTTTCAGCGGCATGTCTACCCGACGACCGGCATCCCGCCGGGCTCGCAATAACGACGCGAATCAAAACAAAGAGGAGACCGTTCATGGCTCACGAAGCTACGACCGGCACCGGACAACCGCGCAACAAGCATTGGCTATGGCTTCTGATCCTTCCGTGGATCGGTGTGGTATGGGTGCCGTTTTACAACAAGATCGAGCCCGTTCTGTGGGGCTTTCCGTACTTCTACTGGTATCAGCTCCTGTGGGTGCTGATCAGCGCGGTCATCACCGCCGTCGTCTATAAGAAGACGAAGGCGCTGCCCTCGGGACGCAAGAACGGAGGTGCGCGATGATGAACGCCACCGCAACTTTCGTCTTCGTTCTCTTCTTCGTCGGCGTCACGATTCTCGGCTTCATCGCCGCGCACTGGCGCAAGGGCGATCTCGCCCAGCTCGACGAATGGGGTCTCGGCGGACGCCGCTTCGGCACCATCGTCACGTGGTTCCTGCTCGGCGGCGATCTCTACACCGCCTATACGTTCGTCGCGGTGCCGGCGCTCGTGTTCGGCGCGGGCGCGACGGGCTTCTTCGCGCTGCCGTACACCATCCTCATCTATCCGTTCGCGTTCGTCGTGTTTCCGAAGCTCTGGAGCATCGCGAAGCGTCACGGCTATGTGACCGCCGCCGACTTCGTGCACGCGCGCTACAACAGCCGCATGCTCGCGCTCGCGGTCGCGGTGACGGGCATTGTCGCGACGATGCCGTATATCGCGCTGCAGCTCGTCGGCATCGAAGTGGTGATCGGCGCGCTCGGATTCTCGACGCAAGGCTTCGTCGGCGATCTGCCGCTCATCATCGCGTTCGCGATTCTCGCCGCGTACACGTACACGTCGGGCCTGCGCGCGCCCGCGATGATCGCCGTGGTGAAGGACGTGCTGATCTACATCACCATCATCGCCGCGATGATCGTGATTCCGGCGCAGCTCGGCGGCTTCGGCCATATCTTCAGCGTCGTGCCGCCCGAGAAGCTGCTCCTGAAAGCGCCCGATGCCGCGAGTCTGAACGGCTACAGCGCCTACGCGACGCTCGCAGTCGGCTCGGCGCTCGCGCTCTTCCTGTACCCGCACTCGGTGACGGCGATTCTCTCGTCGAACTCCGGCAACACGATCCGCCGCAACATGGCGCTCCTGCCGGCGTATTCGCTCGTGCTGGGCCTGCTCGCGCTGCTCGGCTACATGGCGCTGGCATCGGGCGTGAAGGATATGCCCGAGTTCGCGTCGTACTTCAAGGCCTACGGCGCGAACTTCGCGGTGCCGGCGCTCTTCCTGCACTACTTTCCGTCGTGGTTCGTGGGCGTGGCGTTCGCGGCGATCGGCATCGGCGCGCTGGTTCCGGCGGCGATCATGTCGATCGCGGCGGCGAATCTCTACACGCGCAACGTGCATCGCGAGTTCGTCAATACGTCGATGACGCCGGAGCAGGAAACCAACGTCGCTAAGCTGGTGTCGCTGATCGTGAAGGTCGGCGCGGTGGTCTTCATTCTCGCGCTGCCGCTCACCTACGCGATCCAGCTGCAACTGCTCGGCGGCATCTGGATCATCCAGACGCTGCCCGCGCTCGTGCTCGGCCTCTATACGCGCGTGCTCGATCATCGCGGCCTGCTGCTCGGCTGGGCGGTGGGCATCGGCGTCGGCACGTGGATGGCCGTGTCGCTGCAACTGAAGGGCTCGATCTATCCGCTGCATCTGTTCGGCTACGTCGTGCCGGGCTACGCGGCGGTGTGGGCGCTGATCGCGAACCTGATCGTCTCGATCGTCGTGAGCCTGCTCGTGCGCGTGCTGGGCCTCAAGCGCTCGGATGACCGCACGCGTCCGGAAGACTATCTGGATATCGTGGAAGGCTGATTCCGGCCGGTCGCGCACGCGTGCGGCGCGGCGCGCGAAAAGCTGGTAAAACGCCCGTAACAGCCGTCTGGCCGTTACGGGCGTTTCGTTTTCCGGCTGCCTTGATTTGACGGGCGTGCGTGTTCATCGACTTGAGCGAACCATGCTTTCTCCGACATCGACGTCACATAGGCGCAGCCGTCTCGCGCGCTTCTTCCATTCGATCGCGTCACCGTACTTCCGCTACCGGCACGCGAACGTGATCCACGCGGTGCGCGTCGGGATCGCGATGGCGGTGTCGATCGCGGTCACGACGGGCATCGACATGCCGCACGGCGTGTGGGCGTCGGTATCGGTGCTGGTGGTGATCGGCGGATTGCAGCATTACGGCAATATCCGCAAGAAGGCCGGCGAGCGCGCGATCGGCACGATGCTGGGCGCGTTCTTCGGGCTCACGCTTATCCTCGCGCAGATGCTCACCGGCTCCGTGATGGTGTTCTTCGTGCTGATGTGCGTGATCGCGGGCGGCTGCGCCTACTATGCGATCGGCAAGGCCGGCTATGTCGCGCTGCTCACGGCGATCACCATGGTCATCGTCTCGGGCCACGGCGACCTGCCGCTTTCCACCGGCTTATGGCGCACGGCCAATGTGATGATCGGCGTCGTGATCGCGCTCGCGCTCTCGTTCGTGTTGCCGCAATACGCGACGTATTCCTGGCGCTATCGGCTCGCGGACAATCTGCGCGAGTGCGCGAAGCTGTACGGCGCCTTGCTCGACGGCACGCCGCTTCACGCGGAGGACACCGCGCGGCGCTTCTATGCGATGAGCCAGCGGCTCGTGCAGTCGCGCGGGCTGATGGAATCGGTCTCGAAGGAAACCGATGTGCCGATGGCGCGGCTCGAAGAGATCCAGCGGCTGCACCGCTCGATTCTCGCTGCGCTGGAAATGCTGGTGATGTCGATGCCGGAAGTCGCGAGCGCGACGCCCAGTCGTTTCGCGATCGCGTGTTCGCCGGGCGAGTATGCGGTGCGCCAGCAGCTTCTGCAGATGGCGCGCGCATTGCGCTTCGGGCGCGTGGGCCTGCTGTACCGCGTGGTGGATGCGCCGACTGTGCCGCCATGCGCCGACGACGATGCGAACATGTCGACGCAGGGCATGCACTGGCTCGCGATGCGTTTCGTGGAGCAGGTGGACCGGCTGCGGCTGCGTCTGTCGGAGATCGAGCGGCAGTGGAATATCGAAGGCGCGCGGCCGCTCAATCCTTGATGTGACGAAGCGATGAAGCGATGAAGCGATGAAACTCAGGCCGGCTGCGCTTCGCCTTCGTGCACCACATTGATGAGCCAGGGCACGCCGAAACGATCCGTCAGCATGCCGAAGCCTTGCGTCCAGAACGTGGATTGCCACGGCGTCAGGACGTTGCCTCCTTCGGCGAGCATCTTGAAGATGCGCTCGCCGGATTGCGCGTCGCTCGCGGCGATCGATAGCGTGAAGCCCGAGTATTCCTTACGCGGCTGATCGTAGCGGCCGTCCGAGACCATGATCGCGTTCTGCCCGACAAAAAACACCGCGTGCATGACCTTGTCCTGCCAGTCGGGCGGTGCGTTGCCGCCGTCCGGCACGTCGCGAAAGCGGACCAGTGTGGCGATCTGCGCGCCGAATGCCGCCTGATAGAGTTCGAGCGCCGCCGCGCAATCGCCGTTATAAAAAAGATACGTGTCCAGTTGCATGACCGGTGACTCCGTGCATATGAAGCGGACATGCCGCCAAAGCCAACAAGTCTATTGCAACGAAGTCCCACGCTGACTCGGAAAGAGTCAAATTACGTGGTGAAGCGGCGAAATGAAAAAAACCGCGGATCGCGCCAATATTTCGGCGCGATCCGCGGTTTTCGTTTGAGGCATGCGTTACTGAAGCGCGGTGATCAGCTTCTCCAGCTTGATCGCATCGGCGGCAAACGCGCGGATGCCTTCCGCGAGCTTTTCGGTCGCCATCGCGTCGTCGTTGACGAGGAAGCGGAAGGTCGGCTCATCGACGGCGATCTTCTCCACGTTCTCGTTCTTCACCGCTTCCGGCGAGAGCTTGCGTTCGACCGTATCGTTGCTGTCGGCGAGTTTCTTCAGGAGATCGGGGCTGATCGTCAGCAGGTCGCAGCCGGCGAGCTCCGTAATCTGGCTCACCGTGCGGAAGCTCGCGCCCATGACCTCGGTCTTGTAGCCGAACTTCTTGTAGTACGAGTAGATGCGCCGCACCGACTGCACGCCGGGATCGTTCGCGCCGCCGTTCTTCACGTCGTCCCATTCCGCGCCGGCGGACTTCTTGTACCAGTCGTAAATGCGGCCGACGAACGGCGAGATCAGTTGCGCGCCCGCTTCGGCGGCCGCCACGGCCTGCGCGAGCGAGAACAACAGCGTCATGTTGCAGTGGATGCCTTCCTTCTGCAGCACTTCGGCCGCGCGGATGCCTTCCCACGTCGATGCAAGCTTGATGAGCACGCGCTTGCGATCGACGCCCGCGTTTTCATACAGCTTGATGATCTCGCGGCCCTTGTCGATCGAAGCCTTGGTGTCGAACGAAAGGCGCGCATCGACTTCGGTCGAAACGCGGCCCGGAACGATTTTCAGAATTTCGGTACCGAACGCCACGAGCAGATTGTCGATGATCTGCGGCATCGGCTTCTTCGCGTGCTCCTTGACGGTATTTTCGAGCAGCGGCTTGTAATCGTCCTTCTGGACGGCCTTCAGGATCAGCGACGGATTCGTGGTCGCATCCTGCGGCTTGAACTGGATGAATTGCTGGAAGTCGCCCGTGTCGGCGACGACGGTCGTGTACTGCTTGAGCTGGTCGAGAGCGGATGTCATGTCGAGTCTCAGACGCGTTGCGCCTTGTCAAATTGCGGTAACCAACCCGCGGATTGCCCATGATTGCGACGCCGCGCGGCGACTTCGTTCGCGCGGCGCGCCCCTTGAATGTCATTCTCCCATTCTAGTCCCGAGCGTGGCGAGCGCGCTGATACCGTGCGCGCCGGTTTTCGACCGGGCGCGGGACTGCGCGTTCAATCGGCCTTCAATCCACCGCGTAGGCGAGTTCGTGCCAGCGCCGCACCGTGCCCGAGCCGAGTTGACCCCGTGCGAAGCGCATTTTGCGGACCTCGTCGAGCGCGTGGGCCTCCTTCGCCGTATCGCCGCAGCTCATTTTCAGGACGACGTCCTGGACGTGCCCGGCGTCGTCGAGCAGTACGCGCACGATCGTCTTGCGTTTCTGGGCGGTGCCGGGCGGCGCGGAGCGCGCCAGCAGTTTGTCGATCAAAGCCATGACGGAATTACACAGTTCGGTTGCGGAAAAACCGGCCGGAAATCGGGGCCGATTCCGTCATTGTAGGCTGCGTCAGGATCGTCTGGCGTTGAGCACGATATGTGTCGCGACGCCCGCGATCAATCCCCAGAAGGCCGAGCCGATGGAGAGCAGCGTGAGGCCCGATGCCGTCACCATGAACGTGACGAGCGCGGGCTCGCGCTGACGCGCGTCCTGCATCGCGTTGGCGAGACCGCTCATGATCGAGCCGAAGAGCGCGAGCGCGGCCACGGACACGACCAGTTCCTTCGGAAAGGCCGCGAAAAGGGCGGCGATGGTCGCGCCGAACGTGCCTGCGATCAGATAGAAAATGCCGCACCAGACGGCGGCCGTGTAGCGCTTGTCGCGGTTCTCGTGCGCCTCCCGGCCGGTGCAGATCGCGGCGGTGATGGCCGCGAGATTCACGCCGTGCGAGCCGAACGGCGCGAGCACGAGCGACGCGATGCCGGTCGCCGAGATGAGCGGGGCGGAGGGCGTCGTGTAGCCGTCGGCGCGCAGCACGGCGATGCCCGGCACGTTCTGCGAAGCCATCGCGACGACGAAAAGCGGAATGCCGATGCTGATCGCCGCGGCGAGCGAGAACGCGGGCATCGTGAAAACCGGATGCGCGAGCGCGACGTGAAAGTGCGTGAAGTCGAGCAGCCCGAGCCCGCCCGCGATCGCGATGCCCACGATGAGCGTGGCCGGAATCGCGTAACGCGGCACGAAGCGCTTGGCCGTGAGATACGTGAAGAACATCGCGATGACGAGCGCGGTCCGATGCTCGGCGGCGCGGAAAATCTCGATGCCGATCTCGAACAGGATGCCCGCGAGCAAGGCGGCGGCGATGCCCGTCGGGACGCGCTTCATCAGCGTGTCGAACCAGCCGGTGAGGCCGACGGCGGTCAGGAGCACCGCGCAGACGATGAACGCGCCGATCGCATCGGCATAGGCGACGTTCGGCAGCGACGACACGAGCAGCGCCGCGCCCGGCGTCGACCACGCGATGACGATCGGCGCGCGATAACGCAGCGACAGCCCGATGGTGCAGACCGCCATGCCCATCGAGAGCGCCCAGATCCACGACGAAATCTGCGCGTTCGTGAGATGCGCGGCCTGGCCCGCCTGGAACATCAGCACGAGCGAACTGGTGTAGCCGGTCATCATCGCGACGAAGCCGGCGACGACGGTGGACAGCGAAGTATCAAAGAGGAAGCGCGGCGCGGCGGGCGCCGGTGCGGAAGCTTTCATTCGTGTTCTTTTCGGTTACTTCGACAGCGCGCGCATGGCGGTTTCCAGGCCGGCCATCGTGAGCGGATACATGCGATTGCCGAGCACATTGCGGATCGCGGAAATCGACTGCCGGTATTCCCATAGCCGCTCGGGCTCGGGATTGAGCCACGCGTGATGCGGGAATTGATCGGCGAGCCGGCGCAGCCAGACCGCGCCCGCTTCGGCATTGTTGTATTCCACGGAGCCGCCGGGCTGCAGCACTTCGTAGGGGCTCATGGTCGCGTCGCCGACGAAGATCAGCTTGTAGTCGGGCGTGAACTTGTGCAGCACGTCGAAGGTCGGAGTGCGTTCGGCGTGACGCCGGCGATTGTGCTTCCACAGATAGTCGTACACGCAGTTGTGGAAGTAGTAGAACTCGAGATGCTTGAACTCCGCCTTCGCCGCCGAAAACAGCTCTTCGACGCGCTTGATGTGATCGTCCATCGAGCCGCCGACATCGAGCAGCATCAGCACCTTCACGTTGTTGTGGCGCTCGGGGACCATCTTGATATCGAGCCAGCCCGCATTGGCCGCGGTGCTGCGAATCGTGTCGGGCAGATCGAGTTCCTCGGCCGCGCCTTCGCGCGCGAAGCGCCGCAGGCGACGCAGCGCGACCTTGATATTGCGCGTGCCGATTTCGACCTGATCGTCGTAGTCTTTGTACGCGCGCTCGTCCCACACCTTCACGGCGGTGCGATTCCCCGACGATTCCCCGCCGATGCGAACGCCTTCCGGGTTATAGCCGCCGTGTCCGAAGGGCGACGTGCCGCCCGTGCCGATCCACTTGTTGCCGCCTTCGTGACGCTCCTTCTGCTCGTCCATGAGCTCTTTCAGACGCTCCATGAGCTTGTCGATGCCGCCGAGCGCCTCGATGCGCTTCTTTTCCTCCGCGGTGAATTCGCGGTCGAGGCGCTTTTTGAGCCAGTCGAGCGGAACGTCGAAAGCTTCGTCGGGAAGCTGCGTCACGCCGTGGAAATACGCGCCGAACGCGCGATCGAACTTGTCGAAGTACTTCTCGTCCTTCACGAGCGTCATGCGAGAGAGGAAGTAGAACTCGTCGAGCGACGGTGAAATCACCTGCGCCTTCAGCGCTTCGAGCAAGGTCAGATATTCCTTCACCGAGACGGGCAGCTTCGCGTCGCGCAGCGAGTAGAAAAAGTCGATCAGCATGGCGCGCTCTCCATCGTGACGGGTTTCAGCGGTCGAGCCGGTAGTTCAGATTGGCGCGCACCGCCGGCCACTCCGACTGGATGATGGAGAACACGACGGTGTCGCGCATCACGCCATCACGGCCCACCTGATGATTGCGCAGGATACCGTCCTGCTTCGCGCCGAGCCGCGCGATCGCGGTGCGCGACGCGTGGTTCATGAAATGCGTGCGGAACTCCACGGCGATGGCATCGAGTTTTTCGAACGCGTGCGTCAGCAGCAGCAACTTGGCTTCGGTGTTGAGCGCGGTCTTCTGCACGCGTCTCGCGTACCACGTATGGCCGATCTCCAGCCGCCGGTTCGCTTCGTCGACGTTGAAGTAGCGCGTCGAACCGACGACATCGCCCGTCTTCGCATCGATCACCGCGAACGGATGCGCGCCGAGTCGATCGCGCATGTCGAGCGCCGTGTCGATATAGCCGCGCGTCTTGTCGGGCGAGGGCACGAAGGTGTACCAGAGCTTCCACAATTCACCGTCGCTGGCGGCGGCCGTGAGGGCCGGTTCGTGTTCGCGCGTGAGCGGCACGAGCCTGACGTGCTCGCCTTCCAGTGTGACGGGTTCGATCCAGCGGCTCATTTATCTTTTTAGCGATGGTTGCGATTCATGAAGAGCAGACGCTCGAACAGCGCGACGTCCTGCTCGTTCTTGAGGAGCGCGCCGTGCAGCGGCGGGACGATCTGCTTCTGATCCGACGAGCGCAGCGCTTCGGGCGGAATGTCTTCGGCCAGAAGCAGCTTGAGCCAGTCGAGCAGTTCGGAAGTGGACGGCTTCTTCTTGAGGCCCGACACGCCGCGCAGCTCGAAGAAGCTCTGCATGGCGGCGGCGAGCAGGTCCTGCTTGATGTTCGGGAAGTGCACCTCGACGATCGCCTTCATCGTCTCGGCGTCCGGGAACTTGATGTAGTGGAAGAAGCAGCGGCGCAGGAACGCGTCCGGCAGTTCCTTCTCGTTGTTCGACGTGATGATCACGAGCGGCCGGTGCGCGGCCTTCACGAGCTCGCGCGTCTCGTACACGTAGAACTCCATGCGGTCGAGTTCGCGCAGCAAATCGTTCGGAAATTCGATGTCCGCCTTGTCGATCTCGTCGATGAGGAGCACGCTCTGCTGGTCCGACTCGAACGCCTGCCACAGCACGCCCTTGACGATGTAATTGCCGATGTCCTTCACGCGCTCGTCGCCGAGTTGCGAATCGCGCAGACGCGAGACCGCGTCGTATTCGTACAGGCCTTGCTGCGCCTTGGTCGTCGACTTGATATGCCATTGCAGGAGCGGCATGCCGAGCGCGAGCGCGACTTCCTCCGCAAGCATGGTCTTGCCGGTGCCGGGTTCACCCTTGATGAGCAGCGGCCGTTGCAGCGTCATCGCGGCATTCACCGCGAGCTTGAGATCGTCGGTTGCGACGTATTGCGATGAGCCTTCGAAACGCATGACGAAGATCCGGTTGGCAAAAAAATCCCAGTATAAGTCAGAAGACCTTTCGATATTGAGGCGCGCCGGGTATCGTTTGAGCCGCTCTATCGGCGGGTTGCCGAAGCGAGTCCGAATGCTGCGCAGCGTGCGCGCAAGCGGGCTCATCGCTTGTACAGGGGCGAATTGTCGCAGGCAAAACGGCTGCTTTTCAGCCGATTCCCCTTGCCAGCAGGGCTTCGGCGCGGTTCGCGTGTGGACGGGGGGTAGGTCGCGCGGTACAATTAGCGCGATTTTTTTGGCCTGCGTGGCGACCAACCCTGTAGCAGCAAACAGTCCCGAGAAGGTTGTAATGCGCTCGGCGCGGGCCGCGGCCTTTTGAGCGCCGGATTTCCCCTCAAGCCAGGTTAGAAGAGCTATGAACAATTTCGTCGGCAAATGTGCCGTGATTGCAGCGCTGTCCGGTCTCGCCGGCTTCGCGACCGAGGCGTCGGCCGACGTCGTCGGCAACGCGAAGGCCGCAGAGGGCAAGGTCGCGATGTGCATCGGCTGCCACGGCATCCCCGGCTATCGCACCGCGTACCCCGAAGTCTACGAAGTGCCGATGCTCGGTGGCCAGAACGCGCAGTACATCGCCAATGCGCTGCACGCCTACAAGAAGGGCGACCGTCATTTCGACACGATGCGCGCCATCGCGACGACGCTGTCGGATCAGGATATCGCCGATATCGCCGCGTACTACGCCGCGCAGACTCCCCAATCGAAGAACAATCCCGACAAGTGATCCGCGCGTGACACGGCAAAGCGATAAACGGGAAGGAGAATTCATGAAGCCGTCCAAGGCACTTCATTCAAGCTTCAAGGCAGCATGCGCGGCAGCGGCGCTCATCGGCATGACGGTCGGCGCCGCGCACGCGGCCGACGTGAGCAACGGCAAGGCGCTCTCCGACAGCCACAACTGCGCGGCCTGCCACGGCCCCGGTCTCAACAAGCCGGTGAGCGGCGAGTATCCGCGCCTCGCGGGACAGCATGCAACCTATATCTACTGGGCGCTGCGCCAGTATCAGATCGGCGGCAACAATCCGAACTTCGGCCGCAACAACGCCATCATGGCGGCGCAGGTGCAGAGCCTGTCGCAGAGCGATCTGAAGGATCTCGCGGCGTATATCGAATCGCTCGACGGCAATCTCGTGCTGAAGAAGTAAGCGCGCGGCTTTCGAGGATTCGCCGGCAAGCAACACCCCGCTTCTCAAGCGGGGTGTTTTCATTTTGACGGCGCGTATTTCGGATGCTTAGTCGCGCGAAGCACGACGCTCGATCAGCGCGAGATAGGCATCGGTATCCGGCGGCGTGCCCGTGCGCTGCGCTTCCCAGATCACCTGTCCGAGGCAATCCATGATCGCGTGCTGCGCGTCGTGCGGCGAGCCGAGGCGCGCGACCAGCCTGTCGTGCGCGCGGCGGATGCCCGGCGGCTGATCGATCGACAATTGCTCGCTGATCGCGAGATGCATCGACAGATGCAGAAACGGATTGGTCTGGCCGCGATCGGGCGAGTAATCGGCTTCGCGCGATTCGGGTTTCGCGAGCGCGTCGTGATATTCCGGATGCTCGCCGATCCAGTCGGCGGCCATGCTTTCGAGCGGCGTCAGAATCTCGCCGGCGCGCTCCTTGCGCCAGGTTTCGGTAAAGAACTGGCGGACTTCGTCGCGGCTAGGGTTGAACATAAGGTATTGATTCGATTGCGGGTTTCTGAACCCGCTATTGTAGACCGTGGCGCGTGCGGTCTGCCCAAACCGCTCATTCGACCGGCGCGGGCGTCTTCGGCCGATATTCGCAGAGCGGCTCGATCGCGCAATGCCAGCACTCGGGCACGCGCGCCTTGCACACGTAACGCCCGTGCAGGATCAGCCAGTGATGCGCATCGTGCAGGAACTCTTTCGGCGTGAACTTTTCGAGCGCGGTCTCGACGGCGCGCACGTCCTTGCCGGGCGCGATTCCCGTGCGATTCGCAACGCGGAAGATGTGCGTATCGACGGCGATGGTCGGCTGCCCGAACGCCGTGTTCAGGATGACGTTCGCCGTCTTGCGTCCGACGCCCGGCAACGCTTCGAGCGCCTCGCGGTTATCGGGCACGTCGCCGCCGTATTGATCGATGAGAATGCGGCACGTCGCGATCACGTTCTTCGCCTTGGTGCGATAAAGCCCGATCGTGCGGATGTATTCCGTCACGCCTTCCTCGCCGAGCGCAAGCACCGCCGCCGGCGTGTTGGCGACGGGAAACATCTTGCGCATGGCCTTGTTGACGGAAACGTCGGTCGCCTGCGCGGAGAGCAACACGGCGATCAGCAGTTCGAAGGGCGTCGTGTATTCGAGCTCCGTCGTCGGATGCGGATTGATGCTTTGCAAGGTCTCGTAGATGGCGCGGCGCTTCGTGGCGTTCATGGTTCGATATCCGTTCTCACGCGGGTTTGTCGCTTCGATCGCCCTCGCCGGGATGGGACGCGTTTTCATCCTCCGTCAGCCCGAGACGGCGACGGCGCTGCTCGGCGCTGTCGATCTGCGCCTGCACCGCGGCGCTCACGTGATCCGTGTTTTTCGGACCCGCGCCGAGCTTCGCCATCTCTTCCTTCTTCTTGCGCGCGCGTTCCAGCGCGGCCTGAATGATCGCGCGTTTCTTTGCTTCCGGATCGTCGCTCGAAGCTTGCGTCGCAGCCGGCGCGACCGGTTGCGTCGACGGCGTTTGCGGCGTTTGCGGCACCGGCTGGTCCGCGTGCGCGGCGCGCGCCGCCTGACGCGCGCTTGCCCGCGCCTCGGCGGCCGCGCGTTCGCGTTCGAGACGCGCCATGCGGCGGTCGTGCCGTGCGCGGGCCGCATCGGCTTCGTCCTGGCTCCATGCGTCCCAGCCGGTGCGCGTGCCGGTGACGGGCACCATCGCGATGCAATCGACCGGGCAGGGCGGCACGCACAGATCGCAACCCGTGCACAGCTCGGCGATGACCGTGTGCATCTGCTTCGCCGCGCCGACGATCGCATCGACCGGACACGCCTGCATGCACAGCGTGCAACCGATGCATACGTTCTCGTCGATCACGGCGACGGGCCGCGCGCGCTCGACGCCGTGCGTCGTATCGAGAGGAATATCGGGCTTGCCGAGGAGCGCGGCCAGTCGCGCGACACCTTCGGCGCCGCCCGGCGGGCATTGGTTGTAGTTCGCCTCGCCCGCGGCGATGGCGTCGGCGTAAGGCCGGCAGGCGGGATAGCCGCACTTGGTGCATTGCGTCTGCGGCAGCAGATCTTCGATGCGCTCAGCGAGCGTCTTGGGAGCGGTTGCGGTCACGAGGAATTGCGATGATGCCTTGGGGACTGGCGCAGCATGTGCGCGACGCAGGCGAAGCGCGTGGCTGTGATCACGTCCACAACGACGACGGCGGCACGCTGCCTGTTCGGCGCGTGTCCCGCTCTTTCGGTCACGCGCTCGGCTTTAATCGACATTATCGCCGAAGTCCTCACCAGTCGTGCCGAATGGCTTTCAATCCTAATTGCCAATGTGCTTCGATGTGCGCATAATCGAAGCGCTTTTCCGTTTGACCGCAGGACGGTGTTTCCCAATAACCATGGGCAGCGCCCGTTCACGTCATGTACCCCAACGCGGGCCGCGTGACGCTAATCCGGCAACGCGGCTCCCGAGTCATGCCACCATGAATCAGCCGAAAATCAAAAGAGATCCTGAAGGCACCCGGCGCCGTATTCTGCTTGCCGCCGCAGAAGAGTTCGCTGCAGGCGGTCTGTTCGGCGCACGCGTCGACCAGATTGCGCGCCGGGCGGAGACCAATGAACGCATGCTCTACTACTACTTCGGTAGCAAGGAGCAGTTATTCACCGCGGTGCTCGAACATGCTCTTTCGGCGCTCGTCGAAGCCGAACGCACGCTCGAACTCGACGGCATCGCGCCCATCGAAGCGATGACGCGTCTCGCGCATTTCGTCTGGGATTACTACCGGGATCACCCGGAATTGCTGCGCCTCATCAATAACGAAAATCTGCATGAGGCGAGATATATCAAAGGATCGAATCGAATCCGCGAACTCATTTCGCCGATCGTCGCGACGCTCACGGCTATTCTCGATCGTGGCCAAAAGGCCGGGCTGTTTCGCACCGACGTCGATCCGCTCAAGCTCTATATCGTGCTGTCGGGGCTCGGCTATTACATCGTGTCGAACCGCTTCACGCTCGAAGCGACGTTCGGCCTCGACTTCAGCGAGCAAGGCCAGCGCGAGCAGATCGTGCGCATGAACACCGAGTTGCTGCTCGCTTATCTGACGCGCCGCTGATCGACCGCTTTCGCGTTCGCGCCGTCTGAAGAAAAAACGTCGCGCCCTTTGCAAGGCGCGACGTTTTCATTTGACGTGATGGAATCGGTCCCGGCGCATTCACGCTTATGCGGGCACGGCTTCCGTCTTCGGCGTCTTGTCGTGCTCGAGAATGAACTCGCGCAATTGCGGATACACCATCGTGCGCCAGCGGCGGCCCGAGAAGATGCCGTAGTGGCCGGCCTTCTCCGCCGTGAAATGGCGCTTGTGCTTTGGCGGGATGCCGGTGCAGAGATCGTGCGCGGCGCGCGTCTGGCCGCTGCCGGAGATGTCGTCGAGCTCGCCTTCGATCGTGAAGAGGGCAGTGTGCTTGATGTCCTGCGGACGCACGAGTTCGTCGTTGACTTCCCACGTGCCTTCGGCGAGCCGGAACTCCTGGAACACGACGCGGATCGTCTCGAGGTAATACTCGGCGGCCATGTCCAGCACGGCGTTGTATTCGTCGTAGAAACGGCGATGTTGCTCGGCGTCGTCATCGTCGCCGCGCAGCAGATTTTGATAGAAGTCCCAATGGGCCGTGAGATGGCGTTCGGGATTCATCGCGACGAAGCCCGCATGCTGCAGGAAGCCCGGATAAACCTTGCGGCCCACACCCGGATAGTTCGCGGGCACGGTGTAGATGACGTTGTTCTCGAACCACCCGTACGAGTGCTCGTTCGCCAGCGAGTTGACGGACGTGGGGCTGCGGCGCGCGTCGATCGGGCCGCCCATCATGGTCATCGTGCGGGGCGTGTCTTCGCCGCGGCTCGCCATCAGCGAAATGGCGGCGAGCACCGGCACGGTCGGCTGACACACCGATATCACGTGCAGATCCTTCGCGCCGATGTGGCGGATGAACTCCTGGATGTATTCGACGTAATCGTCCAGATGGAACGGACCGTTCTCGGTCGGCACCATGCGCGCGTCGATCCAGTCGGTGATGTACACCTTGTGGTCCTGCAAGAGCGTCTTGACCGTATCGCGCAGCAGTGTGGAATGGTGACCGGAGAGCGGCGCGCACACGAGCACGATCGGCTCGTTCTTCAGCTTGGTGACGGTGGCGCTGTCGTCGGCGAAGCGCTTGAAGCGCAAGAGACGGCAGAACGGCTTCTCGACCACCGTCTGCTCGACGATCGGAATGTTATGTCCGTCCTTGACGATCTGATGAATGCTGAACTCGGGCTTCTCGTAGTCCTTGCCGAGCCGGTAGAGCAACTCGTAACCCGCGGCCAGACGGCTTGAGCCGGGAATATAGGCGAGCGGACTGGCCGGGTTGACGAACGACTTCGATGCAGCTTCGGCCCATGCTGTAAGAGGAGACAGCATGGCTCGCTGAAATTCGTGAATTTGATAGAGCATGGTTGCCCCAGTAACTCCGGTGGAAACCGGCACGCCCGTTGATCCCGGCAAAACATCCGGCGATGAGGCTCAACGGCATTCGATGACCCCCGGCGGCGCGGCGGGCTGTCGCCATGCTGCCGGGGCACTGTCTTTCCTGCAATTTCCTGCCTGCCTTTCCGTGCTGCCACTCGCGCAATATCGACTCTTGTACGACGAACCTTGAGCGGAAGCAAGATTTTCCGCGTACTAAGCGTTCAATTCAATAAATCGGTCGGAATTGCCTGCGTGAAAACAACACATTCCGACATCCTACATTTTGTGCATTGCACCAATATTACCGGGAAACGCGAATTTCATCAAACAAAACATAGATTTATGACTTTCCTGTTGCAGCATCGATGGCGGCTTGCTCATCCGGCACGTCGTGGTTTTCCGGGCCGGATGGCTGGCCAATCGCTTTCGCCATCTCCTCTTCGTGCCGCATCAGATTCATTCCGGTATGCACCAGCGCCACGTGGGTAAAGGCCTGCGGGAAATTCCCGACCATGCGCTTGGCCACCGTGTCGTACTCCTCGGCCAGCAACCCGACATCGTTCGCGAGACCGACGAGACGCTCGAACATCTCGTGCGCTTCATCGATCCGGCCTTGCAGCGCCAGATTGTCGACCAGCCAGAAGCTACAAGCCAGAAACGTGCCTTCTCCGGGCGGCAAGCCATCCGCGACTTCGGCGGTGTGATAACGCTTCACGAGCCCATCGTGCGTCAACTTGGTCTCGATCGCATGTACGGTTCCGGTCACTCGCGGATCTTTAGGCGGCAAAAATCCGAGCAACGGGATGAGAAGCAGGCTCGCATCGAGCGCATCGCTGTCGTAGGCCTGCGTGAAGGAGTTCAGTTCGGCGTTCCAGCTTTTCTTCAGCACCTCGGCGCGGATACGCGCGCGCATCTCGCGCCAGTGGTCGATCGGGCCCGGGAGCTCGAACTTTTCCGCCGATTTGATCGCGCGGTCGTAGGCGACCCACGCCATGACCTTCGAGAACGTGAAGTGCTGGCGTCCGCCGCGCACTTCCCAGATGCCTTCGTCGGGCTGTTCCCAGATCGTGTCGAGGTGTTGCAGCATGGCGCACTGGATCGACCAGGCGGTCTCGTCGCTCTGCAGGCCGCCGACGCGCGCGAGGTGCAGCGCGTTCATCACTTCGCCGTAGACGTCGAGTTGCAACTGATCGACCGCGCCATTGCCGATACGCACCGGCGACGCGCCCTCGTAACCGGGCAGCCACGGGATCTCCCACTCGGGCAGGCGCCGCTCGCCCGCGATGCCGTACATGATCTGGATCTGCGCCGGCGAGCCCGCCATCACGCGGCCCAGCCACGCCCGCCACGCGCGGGCTTCGTCGTAGTAGCCGCCGCGCATCATCGCAAGCAGGGTGATGGTCGCGTCGCGCAGCCAGCAGTAGCGATAGTCCCAGTTACGCGTGCCGCCAAGCTGTTCCGGCAGCGAGGTCGTGGGCGCGGCGACGATGCCGCCCGTCGGCTCGTAGGCGAGCGCCTTCAGCGTGATGAGCGAGCGGCGGATCGCGCTCGCCCAGCGGCCCTTGAGCTCGCTCTGCCCCGACCATTCGCGCCAGTGGTTTTCGGTGCGCGCGAGTTGCGTGTGGGGATCGGACGCGTGCGGCAGGCGCAGATGGGATTGCGAATAGCACAGCGAGAAGGGCACGCGCTCGCCCGCGCTTACATCGAAGCTGGCGGCCGTATGCATGTTTTCGCCGACGAGATCGACCGGCGTGCGCAGCACCGCGAGATCCGGTCCGGCGATCGCGCGAATGCCGCTGTCGTCGGGCAGACGGCTGACCCACGGCACGGCCGAGCCGTAGTCGAAGCGCAGCACCAGCTCCATCTTCATGCGCACCGTGCCACGCCGTCCGATCACGATGCGCACGAGTTCCGAATGCCCGTTGCGCAAGGGCATGAAGTCGACGATCGTCACCGCGCCTTGCGATGTTTCGAAATCCGTTTCGAGGACCAGCGTGTCCTCGCGATAGCGACGGTTGATGACGGGCGTTTCGCCGTCGGGCATCTCGGGAGCGATGAGCCATCGGCCGTGCTCGGGCGTGCCGAGCAGCGCCGCGAAGCACGCGCCGGAGTCGAAGCGTGGCCAACAGAGCCAGTCTACGGAGCCGTCGCGGGAAATCAGGGCTGCGGTGTGGCCGTCGCCGACCATCGCATAGTCTTCGATCAAAGCTGGCATAAGCGAACATCTTCCTGCTGGCGGCGCGGGCCGAATCGAAACGCGCCGCGGGTTGAGCAAAAGATTCGGGACGCGGCGCGCCCCGAGCGAGGCGCGGCGTCAAGGACAAAGAAAGCGACCGACGCCACGCATGCTTTCTGGCCGCATTCTGCCGCAATCGTTCGTTGCAAGCAGAAAACCGGGCCGCGTGTGATCACGGCGCGCAACGGCCGGTGCGACAGCGGTCGCGCCGTGATTGGCGGAAAAGCGCTAGCGAAGCGCCGATCGCGCTGTTGAAAAAGCATTCGACTGATGTTTAGAATGAAGTTTCGTGAAAGGTCGAAGCGCCGTTTCCTTTGTTACTCCCGGCGCTGAAACTCTTGCGCCTTTCACGCGTCTTTCATGCATGACCCCGGCGCGTGACGCGCGCGAGCCATGCAACGGCCTGCGCGCTCCCGGCCGGTCCCTAACGTAGCGTTTTCGAGGAACGGAACCCATGCTCTATCCGTCGAAAGCCGACTGCATCGCCATTCTTTCCGCAGCAAGCCGCGTCTCGGATGCCGAGGCGCTTCTCGCGCTCGATCACAAGCATCTCGGTCTGTCGCGCAACGCGATGGAAACCGCCGCCGCATTTCTCACGGAGCGCGGCTGTTTCAGCCGCTACACCTTCGGCGTCGCTGGCGTTTCGGTCGGTGCGCTGTCGTTGCAGGGACGCCTGCGTCTCGACCAGCTCGCGAACGGCTGACGACACACGCTCGCCCCACGCGGGCCATCCGCGTGTCCTTTTTTCGTGACACTTTGCGCACGCGCACGGCTCAACCCGTGCGCGTGCGTTCGCGTTTCCGTTCGCATGTCCGGAACCGCCGAGATGAATCGGCGTCACAACGACAGTCTCGCGTCCGTCAGAAATGGGCCGATCCCATGCCGAACAGCCCGATCAGCCCGATCACGATCAGATAGATCGCGACGATGAAGTTCAGCAACCGCGGCATGATGAGAATCAGGATCCCGGCGATCAGGGAAACCAGCGGGCCAAGGCTTAGGTGAATAGTCATCGCGGCAACTCCTGTTGTTGGTTCGAATCGTGTCGGTTGGCCTGTCGTGCGTGGTGTATCTTGGCTGCGAACCCCGTCGCGCATGATGGCGGTCCACGCGGTTTGGAGCGAAATTTGCTCCCGCACGTCCTTGGGCCTCGCGATGCCGGCGAACTCGCGCGTCGCCCCCGATAACAAGCAGCAAAGAGACGATGAGGAGGTTTCATGCACCCGAGCCATCCCTGCGGCGCGAATTCGCCCGCATCGATGTTGCAAGACGCGCGCCCGATGCGCGTGAGGCCCATCGCGTGGGCGAAAGGTGTCGCGCTGATGCTGTCGCTGGCGGCGGCGCAGTCCTTCGCGCAGACCGCCACGATGCCCGCCACGCCGGGCGCAGCGAGCGGCGCGGCCACGACGGGCGCGCCGGGCAAAGAAGTCTACGATTTGCTGATCGGCACCTACACGGGCGGCGGCAAGAGCGAAGGCATCTATGTCTATCGTTTCGACACGGCCAGTGGCGAACTGTCCCGCATCGCATCGGCGCAGACGGTGAATCCGTCGTATCTCGTCGTGAGCCGTGACCGGAATTACGTGTATGCAGTGAACGAATTGCCCGGCGACAACGGCCCCGCGACCCAGCGCGGCGGCGTGAGCGCCTTTCGCTTCGATCGCGCGACCGGCCAGTTGAGCTTCCTCAACCGCGTTTCATCGGACGGCAACGATCCGTGCTACCTCGCGCTCTCGCCTGACGGCAAGTATCTGCTGACCGCCAACTACTCCGTCGCATCCAATCCGGGCGGCAGCTTTGCGGTCTTTCCGCTGTCCTCCGATGGCCACGTCGGCAACTCGGTGCTGACCGTGCATCACGAAGGCGGCGGCCCGGTGAAGGGACGGCAGGACAATTCGCACGTCCATTCGACCGTGTTCTCGCCCGACGGCAAGTATCTCTTCGCGCAGGATCTCGGTGTCGACAAGGTCTTCGCGTACCGCTACACGCCCGATCCGTCGGCATCGGGACGCGGCCTCTTAGGTCCGACCGAAGCGCGCTACGCGTTGATCAAGCCGGGTTCCGGGCCGCGCCATCTGATCTTCGACGCAGGCGGCAGACACGCCTATCTGACGACCGAACTGAACGCGTCGGTGCTCGTGTTCGATTACCGCGACGGCAAGCTCACGCAGGTTCAGACCAATTCGATGATCGCGCCGGGTTTCAGAGGCAAGATCGGCGGCGGGGCGATTCATATGTCGCCGGACGGACGTTTCCTTTACGCGACCAATCGAGGCGACGCCAACGAGATCGTCCAGTTCTCGGTCGATCCGAAGAGCGGCCATTTGAAGTACGTCAAACGCTATCCGACGCTCGGCAAGACGCCGCGCGAATTCGCGATCGATCCGACCGGGCGCTGGCTCATCGTCGGTAATCAGGAGAGCGACAGCGCGTATTTCTTCCGCCGCGATCCGCAGACGGGCGAGCTCGCGTCGGACCCGAAGCAACTGTCGATCGGCTCGCCGGTCGATTTCAAGTTCGTATCGCCGTCGTGACGGTCTGATCGGAGCGACGAGAGCGGCCGACGAGCCGCGATTCACACAGCGACACGCTGTCCGATGACGATGAAACAGAAACTGCTCAAGGCGGTCATGATTTCGATGTTATGCGCGCCACTCGCGGCGCGCGCGGACGACAGCAAGGAATGCGATTTCAAGCGGGACTGGATGTCGTCGGCGTGCCAGCGCGTGATGCGCGTCGCGCACGACGGCACATGGGATCTCTACGTGACGGGTTACGGCTGGCATATCGACGGCTTCAACGATCGCAGCGAACTCAATCCGTGGTCGTACGGCGGCGGCGCGGGCAAGCACTGGATCGACGCGAACGGCAACGAGGACATTCTGTTCGCGTTCGCCTTTTCGGATTCGCATCACAACTTCGAACCGATCGGCGGTTACGCGCGCCAGTGGTACACGCAGCCGGTGCTCGGCGGATTGCAGGCGGGCGGCGGGTTCTTCGTCGGCGTCACGGCGCGCAGCGACATCGGCCATTACGTGCCGTTGCCGCTCGCGCTGCCGATCGGCTCGGTGCGCTACCGGCGCGCGTCCGTCATGGCGACGATCATCCCGCACATCCCCGGTCTGAACGACGGCGACGTCGCGTTCTTCTGGGGCCGCTACGAGTTCTAGTACGATGCGTTTCCGAGGCGCTTTTCTTTCGCATCGACTGAAAGGTGTACTGAGGAAATCGAAAGGCAACAGCAGGGAATGCAAGATTGAACACGACTCAACCATTCGACGCGCGCGAGCGTCCGCTCAAGCGCAATGAACCGGCGCCGCCGGGATTCATCAGCGCGTTCAGCTTCGCTGGCGGCGAGGCGCTGCGCCTGACCTGGGACGAAGCGCGCGATGCCGTCGTGGGCGATGGCCCGACGTGGCTGCATCTGTCGGCGAACGACGATGCCGTCGAGGGCTGGCTCGAAGGCGTCACGTCGATGCCGGATGTCGCGCGCGAGTTCCTGAACGGCGAGGACAAGCGTCCGCGCGTGCACATCGGCTCGAACTTCATGTACGGCGTCGTCGCGGACCTCGAACTCGTCGCGAAGACGCCGGATGCCGCCGCGCCGGGCGTGCGCGAGGCGAACCGCGCGACCGGCGCGCTGCGCTTTTACGTGGACAGGCATCGCATGATCACGGTGCGCGCGCGGCCGCTGCAATCGACCGACCGCTTGCGCCACGCCGTCCTCGAAGGCGCGATGTTTCGCGATTCCGTCGATCTCTTCGCCGGGCTCATTCGCGCGCTGAACGATACCTTCGCGGACCGTATCGATGAAATCGGCGACTGTCTCGACGATGTCGAGGAAAGCGTGCTCGAAGGAGGCCATTCGAAATGCCGCGCGATGCTGGGCGGCGCGCGGAGGCGCATCGTGGAAGTGAAGCGGTTCATCGATCCGGAGCGCAACGCGCTGACGCAACTCGTGTTGCGTCGCCTGGAATGGGCCGAACCGCGATCGATGGAAGCGCTCGTGCAGGCGATTCAGGTGCTGAACGGTCTGGGCGGCGGTCTGGAAGGGCTCTACGAGCGCGCGAAGCTGCTGCAGGATGAAATCGCCGCGGCGCTTTCGGAAGACATCAACCGCAAGCTGCTCTGGCTCGCGATCATGTCCGCGTTGCTGCTGCCCGCCACGCTCGTGACGGGCATTTTCGGCATGAACGTGGCGGGTTTGCCGGGCACCAAGGATCCGGCGGCGTTCTGGATCGTGGTCGGCGTGATGACGGGCTGCGCCGCCATCACGATCTTTCTGCTGCGCCGCCTGCGGCTCTGGTAACGCTCACTCCGCCGGGCCGGGCGGGGCGAGCACTTCGCGATTGCCGTTGTTGCTCATCGACGAGACGAGGCCGGCCGCTTCCATCTGTTCGACGAGGCGCGCCGCCCGGTTATAGCCGATGCGCAACTGCCGTTGCACCGACGAAATCGACGCGCGCCGCGTGCGTACGACAAAAGCCACGGCTTCGTCGTAGAGCGGATCGGCTTCGGCGTCGGGTGTTTCGCCGAACAGGTCCTGTCCGCCGCCGCCATCGGACGTCGGGCCGGACAGAATGCCTTCCTCGTACTCCGGCTCGCCGAACTGCTTCAGATACTCGACCACGCGATGCACTTCGTCGTCCGCGACGAACGCGCCGTGCACGCGCTGCGGATAGCCCGTGCCGGGCGGCAGGAACAGCATGTCGCCCGCACCGAGCAACGATTCCGCGCCCATCTGGTCGAGAATCGTGCGTGAATCGATCTTCGATGACACCTGAAACGCCACGCGCGTCGGAATATTCGCCTTGATGAGGCCGGTGATCACGTCGACGGACGGCCGCTGCGTCGCGAGAATCAGATGGATGCCGGCCGCGCGCGCCTTCTGCGCGAGACGCGCGATCAACTGCTCGATTTGCTTGCCCGCGACCATCATCAGGTCCGCAAGTTCGTCGATGACCACGACGATGAGCGGCAGCGTGGACAGCGGCTCGGGCGCGTCGGGCGTGAGCGAGAACGGGTTCGTGAGCTTCTTGCCCGCGGCCTCGGTGTTGCGGATTTTCTGGTTGAAACCTTGCAGATTGCGCACGCCGACCGCCGACATCAGCCGGTAGCGCTTCTCCATTTCGCCGACGCACCAGTTGAGCGCGTTCGACGCGAGCTTCATGTCGGTGACGACCGGCGCGAGCAGATGCGGAATGCCTTCATACACGGAAAGCTCCAGCATCTTCGGATCGATCATGATGAGGCGCACGTCCTCGGGCTTCGCCTTGTAGAGCAGCGAGAGGATCATCGCGTTGATCGCGACCGACTTGCCCGAGCCCGTCGTGCCCGCGACCAGCATGTGCGGCGCGCGGGCGAGATCCGTCACGACCGGATTGCCGACGATGTCCTTGCCCATCGCGATCGTCAGATTCGACTTCGACGTGCGATACACGTCGTCTTCGAGAATCTCCGAGAGGCGGATCATCTGGCGCTTCGCGTTCGGCAGTTCGAGGCCCATGCAGGTCTTGCCGGGGATCGTTTCGACGACGCGGATCGACGTGAGGCCGAGGCCGCGCGACAGATCCTTCATCAGCCCGACGATCTGGCTGCCGCGCACGCCGAGCGCCGGTTCGACTTCGAAGCGCGTGATGACCGGACCGGCCGACGCGCCGACCACCGTCACCGGCACCTTGAATTCCTGAAGGCGCTGCTCGATCAACTGGCCGGTTTCGCTCAGATGTTCCTCGGAGACGGGCTCGATCTCGTCGGACGCGGCTTCGAGCAAGTCGAGCGTCGGCAATTCCACCGCCGACGCGTGCGGCGCATGGAATTCGAACTCGGTCGGCGCGGAGCCGCGTACCGGCTGGCGCGGTTCGGGCGGCGTCGCGTTCGGCTGACTTGGAGCCTGCGTTACGGCGGGCGGCGCGGCCGCGATGCCCGGAAAGCGCACGACGTTCGACGGCGAAGCGAATTTGTCGCCCGCAACCTGGCGCTCGGCGATGGGCAGCGGTTCTTCCTCCGGCATATCGAGCACGTCGTCCTGCTCGTCGACGACGCGCAAGAGCGGCGGGGCAGGGGGCTCGCTGTCTGTATCGCGCGACGTGGGTTCATCTAGCCACGGCGGCGTCGGCGCGAGATCGCGGGCGTCCGGTTCGTGTTCTGGTTCCGGCGCTCGCGCGGCGGGCGGAGGCTCGGGCGTCTCGCTCGGCGGGTCGATGCGCGCGGGCTCTTGCGTCGCGTTTGCGTCGAACGCAGAGGCAGGGGTGGAAAGCGATGGCGCGATCGGGATTTCGGCGCTCGGCGGCTCCGGCAGACGCAAGTCGAAGAGCGGTGGCGGCTCGACGAGCGTGGGTGCGATCACGTGAGCGTCTATGAGCGGCGGCTCGACGCGCGCTTCGAATTCCTGTGTTTTTGCGGGAGGCGGCGTTACCGGCTCGATGCGCGATTCGGGTGCCGTCTCGACGACGTGTTCGTCGGCGGTCGTCTCGGCGTTCGGCTGAACATCGGGTTGGCCGCCACGCGCCATCGCCACATGACCGCGAGCGAGACTCGCGCCCGCGAGCGATGTCCAAAGCGCGGTCTTCTCCTCGATGGATCGCAACGTCGCCTGAATCGCTTCGGGTGCCGGCGGCGTGATCGGCCCGAGCGGCGCGGCCGGGCGCGAGAACGCCGGTGCGGCGAGCGGCGCCGGCGCGAACTCACGCGTCACTGTGCCCGCGGACGGACGCGCGGGCGGTGCGGCGCGTCGAATGCTCTGTGGCGTTTGCGGCAAAGGCGTTCTGCGCGCGGCGCTCACGCCGGTCGCGACGGACGTGGATGTGCTCGCTACACCCGACGACCGTTGCGCAGGCATCGACGTCACCGGACTGCGCGGGCGATCCATGCGAGGCGCGGGCGGCGGCGTGGACGCGCGCGGCTTGTCGACGGCGACGGAAGCGCGCAAGCCCGAACCCGAAGGCTCGAATGCCGACGCCCGACGCGGCGCAAACGCCGAGCCGGCCTCGCGATTCGCCGATGACGCCGACGGGTTCAGCCAGTCCGCAGGCACGACCGGCTCCGTTTGCGCGGCCGGAGGCGAGACGCCGGCGGCTTCGAAGGCGGGGCGCTTGGCGTAAGCCTCGGCGGTGGCGATTGCGCTCGCGGTGGCCGCCGAAGCGCGGCTGACGGCGCTCTTGCCGGTCGCAGGCGGGCGCCACGGCGTCGGACGTTGATAACGGCTGCTACGGGGGCCGGTCGGGAGGCCGAGCGTCGGCTCGTCGTGTGACGTGCGCGGCGGCGGCGCATCGAAACGCTCGGCGCGATGGGCACGTTCCTGCGAATCGCGCGCGGCCCTTTCGCGGGTGCGGCGTTCGAACCAGCTGCCTGCCTTGTCGCGACCCTTGTCGCGACCCTTTTCGCGGCCGGGCGAGGCCTGGCGCGGTTCGCTTTCGCGTTCGCGCGGCGTGAGCCAGGTTTGCGGCAGGCCGAAGCCGAATGCTTCGTCCGCCCACGCCAGCACCGAACGCCAGCTGAATTCGATCAGCCAGGGCAGGAATATCGCGAGCACGATTGCCGCGATCGCGGCTGCGCCGCCGAGATGCGCGGGTCCGCTCAACGCGGTGGCGAGCGCGCGTCCGCAGCGATTGATGTTCGCCTGCGTTTCGAGCGAGTTTGCGAGCGCGCCCTCGAGCGTGCTGCTCGCGAGCAGCACGCCGATAAATCCGAGCCAGAGACGGATCGTGCCCGGGCCGCGTACGCCTTCCCTGCCCGGCAGCGCCAGCTTGACGATGCGCCAGAAGAGCGGAAGGAACCAGACGACCGATGCACCGAACCAGCCGAGAACTACCATGTGCATGCTTGAGCTTGAATCAATGTTGGGTGAAACGAATCAGGTTGTGACCCGAAGACTGCGCCCGGCCGCGCGTGCCGGCCGGACTGTTCGATCGAGCAGTTTAACGGGAAACCGCGCGGGAACCGCGCGGGTGCCGCGCACGCGCGACGCGTGTGCCGCATGTACGCAACACATCACTTCGCGCGAGCCGAGAAGGCGAGCACCTGACCGTCGTCGAGCGTCAGTTTCAGCGCGGGCGGCGGATTCATCTGCACGCCGCTTTTCGCGATATGCGCGAGCGCGTCGAGATAGGGCCGCTCCAGCGCCGCGCCCGCACCCGAGACGCACGCCATGCGCGTGCCCGCGAGCG
This sequence comes from Caballeronia jiangsuensis, assembly GCF_046030135.1. Lineage (NCBI taxonomy): Bacteria > Pseudomonadati > Pseudomonadota > Betaproteobacteria > Burkholderiales > Burkholderiaceae > Caballeronia > Caballeronia jiangsuensis. The sequence goes on along the minus strand of NZ_JAQQDB010000009.1, from coordinate 119,624 downwards.
GGCCGAAAGTCAGCTTGCCGTCCTTCAGATCGTAGGTGCCGCTGTAGCGATTGCAGCCCGAAAAGCCGCTCGCCTGGCGATGACCGTTCGCGGTCGAGAAATCGAGCGTGAGCGGCCGCGCGCCGTTCTCGCCCGCGTGCGGCACCGCGCGCGGCTGGCCGCTCGCGTCGGTCCAGCTCGTGAGCTCCCATTGCGTGTCGTCGAGCAATTGCGTGGCGGCAGGATTATAAGGATCGGTGGGCGGCGCGCTTGTATCGGGGTGCTTCGGCATCGCGCAACCAGTGACGACGCTCGCCGCGACGACGAGCGCGCACGCGCGGGACGCAAGCGAAAGCGCCGCTTTGCGACGCGACAGGAAGTTTGACGATGAGTGCGCCGAACGAAGAGCGGACGCGCGAAGGAAATGCGTGGGCATCGATGATCCTGAAGCAGGCGAAACCGTAAGGGTATCGCACGCGTCCTGCGATTTGTCTAGCGTCCGCAAGCAACAAAATGTTTGCCGCGGCTGTCATCGATCGGAGATGCGCGGGGAATTCCGATCCACATTCACGTGTCAATACCGTTCATGACGACGCCGTCAATAGACCGAACGGCAGAGTGTTGCGGCGGGCGCTGCGTGTTAACATCGCGCCCAATTCCGCCGCTTTCGCTTTACTGGCCTCGTCACCCGATCGATTCCCGGAGCACTCATGCAGACCGATTCATTTCGTCCTGATGCCTTGCGCATCGGCACGCCGCTTTCCGCCAACGCCACGCGCGTGATGCTGCTCGGCGCGGGCGAGCTTGGCAAGGAAGTGATCATCGCGTTGCAGCGCCTGGGCGTCGAAGTCATCGCGGTCGACCGCTATGCGAACGCGCCGGGACATCAGGTTGCGCATCGCGCGCACGTCATCGACATGACCGACGCCGCCGCGCTGCGCGCGCTCGTCGAGAAGGAGCAGCCGCATCTGATCGTGCCGGAGATCGAGGCGATCGCGACCGATGCGCTCGCTGAAATCGAAGCGGCGCAACTCGCGACCGTCATCCCGACGGCGCGCGCCACGCAACTCACGATGAACCGCGAGGGCATCCGGCGTCTCGCCGCCGAGGAACTCGGCCTGCCGACATCGCCCTATGCGTTCGCGCAATCGCTCGACGAGATGAAGGCGGCGATCGCCACGATCGGTTTTCCATGTGTCGTGAAGCCGGTGATGTCGTCGTCGGGGAAAGGGCAATCGGTGCTCAAAAGCGACGCCGATGTCGAGCCGGCATGGAATTACGCGATGGCGGGCGGGCGCGTGAATCACGGCCGCGTGATCGTCGAGGGCTTCATCGACTTCGAGTACGAGATCACGCAGCTCACCGTGCGCGCGGCGGACCCCGAGAGCGGCGAAACGCAAACCTACTTCTGCGATCCGATCGGCCATGTGCAGGTCGCGGGCGATTACGTCGAATCGTGGCAGCCGCAGCCGATGAGCCCGGCCGCACTCGAAAAAGCGCGCGACGTCGCGGCCAAGGTGACGACCGCGCTCGGCGGGCGCGGGCTTTTCGGCGTCGAGCTTTTCGTGCGCGGCGACGACGTCTGGTTCTCCGAAGTGAGCCCGCGTCCGCACGATACCGGTCTCGTCACGCTCGCGACGCAGCGCTTCTCCGAGTTCGAATTGCATGCGCGCGCGATCCTCGGCTTGCCCGTGGATACCGCGCTGCGCGCGCCCGGCGCGTCCGCCGTCATCTACGGCGGTCTGGATGAAACGGGCATCGTGTTCGAAGGCGTGGCGCAAGCGCTCGCGGTGCCGGGCGCGGACTTGCGGCTTTTCGGCAAGCCGGAGAGCTTCGTGAAGCGCCGCATGGGTGTCGCAGTGGCGACGGGCGCCGACACCGACGAAGCGCGCGAGCGCGCGAAACTCGCGGCGTCGAAGGTGCGGCCGGTTTCGGCACAATGACCGGCGCGCGGACGTCGGCGGGAGCATGAACGTGAAATGGAAAGCGCTGGCCGCGCTCGTCGCGGTTTCCCTGGGACTCTCGGGCTGCGGACTTGCAGCGGCGCCGTGCCGCATCGCCTCGGCGGGGCTGAAGATCGTGCCGGTCGTCGGGCATGTCGCGGCCGCGCCGACCGACGCATGCGCCGAAGTGATCGATCCGTGATCGCCGGCGCGCGCATCGACATCGAAACCATCGCGAATCGGATGATGAAGAAAATAATCGCACTCATGCTCGCGTCGCTCGTGGCACAGTCGGCGCTCGCCATGCCGCTCACCGTGCCGCAGATCCAGACCGCGTCGACGCAAACCACGCGCTACGACTGCAAGGACGGCAAGAGCGTGTCGGTCCAGTACACGAACACGCGCAATCGTCAAAGCTTCGCGGCGCTGACCGTCGACGGGCGCAAGCTGCTGTTCGTGAACGTGATCGCGGGATCGGGCGCGAAATACGTCGCCGATCAATACACGTGGTGGACCAAGGGCCCGCAGGCGAACCTGTACGATGAAATGGCCGCGAAGGATTCGCCGCCGCTGCTCGAAGATTGCGAAGCGCGCAAGAAGTAGGCGCGCGGCATGCCGGAATGCGGTCTGACCGTGCTTTCGCGCCGCGGGAGCGCACTCGCGTGCGGTGCTACAATGTGCGGCTTTCCGGCTGTGGAAATCGCAGCCGGTCCGAATTCCGGATTTTCGGCATCGCCGTTCGATGCCGGCTGAGCGGTACACGGGCCTCGAGCGAACCGCCGCTCAGAAAATCGGGGATGCCGCTTGCCTTCAAGGCGTCATCGAAGCCGTGTCCCATCTGAGCGCAGGCTCGATACCGGCCGCCCCGTGCAGCGCGCACCGTGTGCCTGTTTGATGCGCCGCGTGCGCCAACGAAACCCATCCGCGTAAGCAAGCGGTCGCGACGTTCGACCGAACGATTCGACCGATTTTTTACGCGCGCCGCATCGAGCGGCACTTTAGCGAAAGCCAATATAGTCACCATGTCCGATTCCGCCGCCACGAACACGTCCACCGCAGGGGCCGACGCGTCGACGTTCGACCAGTTCGGATTGTCCGCCGACATCCTGAAAGCGGTGAGCGAGTCCGGCTACACCACGCCCACGCCGATTCAGGCGCAAGCGATTCCGGTCGTCCTCGCGGGCCGCGACGTCATGGGCGCCGCGCAGACCGGCACCGGCAAGACCGCGAGCTTCTCGCTGCCGATCATCCAGCGCCTGTTGCCGTCGGCAAACACGAGCGCATCGCCCGCGCGCCATCCGGTGCGCGCGCTGATGCTCACGCCGACGCGCGAGCTCGCCGACCAGGTCGCCGCCAACGTCCAGACCTACTCGAAGCACACGCCGCTGCGCAGCACGGTGGTGTTCGGCGGCGTCGACATGAACCCGCAGTCCGACGCGCTGCGCCGCGGCGTCGAAATCCTGATCGCGACGCCCGGGCGCCTGCTGGATCACGTGCAGCAAAAGACGGTCAATCTCGGCCAGGTGCAGATGCTTGTGCTCGACGAAGCCGACCGCATGCTGGACATGGGCTTTCTGCCCGACCTGCAGCGCATCCTGAATCTGTTGCCGAAGGAGCGTCAGACGCTGCTGTTTTCGGCCACGTTCTCGCCTGAAATCAAGAAGCTCGCGTCGACGTATCTGCGCAATCCGCAGACGATCGAAGTCGCGCGCAGCAATTCGACCGCGACCAACGTGCGCCAGATCGTTTTCGAAGTGCACGAGAGCGACAAGTCCGGCGCGGTCGCGCAACTCATTCGCGAGCGCGAGCTGAAGCAGGTGATCGTGTTCTGCAACAGCAAGATCGGCGCGAGCCGGCTGGCGCGCGTGCTGGAGCGCGACGGCATCGTGGCGACCGCGATCCACGGCGACCGCACGCAGAGCGAGCGCATGCAGGCGCTCGACGCGTTCAAGCGCGGCGAAATCGAGGCGCTCGTCGCCACCGACGTCGCCGCGCGCGGTCTCGATATCGCCGAATTGCCGGCCGTCATCAACTTCGATCTGCCGTTCAACGCGGAAGATTACGTGCACCGTATCGGCCGAACCGGGCGCGCGGGCGCGTCGGGCGACGCGCTGTCGCTGTGCAGCGCGAACGAGCGCAAGCAGCTCGCCGATATCGAGAAGCTGATCAAGCGTCCGCTTGAAGTCGAGTCGCTCCAGGTGACGACGCGCGTGCGTCACGACGGATCGGCGCCGCGCCGCGATGAGCGCTTCGGCCGTCCGGAGCGCACGGAGCATCGGCATGCGTCGCGCGATGAATCCGGTTCGCGCCGCCGTCCGGCGGGCGCGCACGATCGGCCGCGCGGCCGTCAGCAGCCCGTCGACGAGTTTTTCCTGAAGCCGTATGAGCCGTCGCCGTCGGCGATGAAGCGTCACGAGGAAACGGTCGAACCCGAGCGCAAGAGCGCGCCGAAGCAGCCGCTCGCGGCATTGCTCGGCGGGCTGGGAATGCCGCGCAAGTCGTCGTGATTTCCTGAAGCCGAATGAAAAATGGCAGCCCGTACGGCTGCCTTTTTTACTTTCGGGCGATGGATCTAGCGTGCGAAGCGCTTCGCCCATTCCGCCGTCGCGGCGCTGTAGAACGCGTCGAGCGAACCGGCCGAAACGTGGATGCCCAGATGCCTTGCCGCCTCGACGAGCGCTTCGAGCGGCGCGTGCCGGTCGAGCGGTGCCGCGCCCGTCTGCTTGCTCAGTTTTTCGCCGGCATCGTTGTTGACGACGTCCACGTGCAGATAAGCCGGTGTGGGCACACCGAGGCACTGCTGCAGATAGATTTGCCGTGCGGTCGAATCGAGGAGATCGGCACCGCGCACGATATGCGTGATACTGGCGTCGGCATCATCGACGACGACCGCGAGTTGATAAGCCCACAGCCCGTCCGCACGCTTCAGCGCGAAATCGCCGACTTCCGTTGCGAGATTCTGCGTTTGCGGTCCTTGCCAGCGATCGACGAACGTAATGACCGCCGCATCGCCATCCGGCACACGCAGCCGCCATGCGCGCGCGGGCTTGCCGTGCAGGCCATCGCGGCATGTTCCCGGATAGGCGAGCGTCGCGTGGCGCGCATGCGCGTGGACCAGAGAATCCGCGATTTCGCGTCGCGTGCAGCCGCACGGATAGATGAAGCCCGCCGTCTGAAGGCGTTCGAACGCGGCCTGATACGCATCGCCGCGCGCGCTTTGCCAGACAGGAGCTTCGTCCGAATGCATGCCGAAATGCGCGAGCGTCGCGAGGATTTCATCGGCGGCGCCGGGCACCGTGCGCGGGGCATCGACATCCTCGATGCGCACGATCCAGCTTCCGCCGTGCGCGCGCGCATCAAGAAAACTCGCGAGCGCGCTGACAAGCGAACCCGCGTGCAGCGGACCGGTGGGCGAGGGCGCGAAGCGGCCGCGATAAGACATTGGGCGCTCAGGCCGCGCGGCTGACCTTTGCGTCGGGATGGCAAGCGGGGCACGTCTCGCCCGGCGTGTAGAACGGCGACGTCTGATCTTCGACCGACACCACCGCGCGGCAGCCGAAGCATTGCGCGGTCGCGGTGGGCTGCAGGCTCGGATCGAGCGCCGTGCGGTAATCGAACACGAAACATTCGCCGGTGTAATGCGCGCCGCCCACTTCCTCGAAGTACTTCAGAATGCCGCCTTCGAGCTGATAGACGTGCTCGATGCCAACTTCCTTCATGTGAATCGCGGCCTTTTCGCAGCGGATTCCGCCGGTGCAGAACGACACGATGGTCTTGTCCTGCAGATCCGCGCGATTCTGCTCGATCACCTCGGGAAACTCGCTGAATTTCGTGATGCGGTAGTCGAGCGCGTTGTCGAACGTGCCGACATCCACTTCGAACGCGTTGCGCGTGTCGAGCATCACGACCGGACGGCCTTCGTCGTCATGGCCGCGGTCGAGCCAGGCTTTCAGCGTGGGTGCATCGACGGACGGCGCGCGGCCGAGTTCCGGCCTGATCGCGGGCTTCTTCATCGTGATGATTTCGCGCTTGAGCTTCACCAGCATGCGGCGAAACGGCTGCTTCGCGGAAATACTTTCCTTGAACTGAAGATCGGCGAAACGGCCGCCGAAGAGCGCATCCGTGCGGATGTAGTCGATGAATTCGCGGACTTCGGCGATCGGCCCAGCGATGAAAAGGTTGATGCCCTCCGGCGCCAGCAGAATCGTGCCTTTCAGGCCGAGCGCGTTGCAGCGTTCGGTGACGAGCGGCCGCCACGCGAGGCCGTCCTCGATGGTGACGAATTTATAGGCGGAGAGGTTCAGAATGCTCATGATCGGATGACGCGCAAACGGCTGTAACGGGTAAAAAGTGCGCGGATGAATCGCGCGCAAAACACGTATTATCCCGCAAACGGCGTGTGGCCCTCCCGGATTCGATCCGCCGCGTCGCTTCGCCTTGCGCGTGCGCAATTTCGGGCGTGCGCGCGGGCCTTATCCGTTCGGCCAACGCGATCGCCGCGCCCGATTTCGCGTATGTCCCGCATGTACAATACCGCCATGTCAGATCCCCGTTTCGTTCATCTCCGCGTCCACTCCGAATTCTCGATCGCCGACGGCATCGTGCGGCTGGACGACGTCGTCAAGGCTGCCGCAAAAGACGGGCAAGGCGCGCTCGCGCTGACCGATCTCGGCAACGCGTTCGGTCTCGTGCGCTTCTACAAGGAAGCGCGCGACAATGGCGTCAAGCCCATCGCGGGCTGCGATGTCTGGATCACCAATCCCGCCGATCGCGACAAGCCCTCGCGCCTGCTTCTTCTCGTGCGCGACAAAGAGGGCTATCTCAATCTGTGCGAGCTGTTGAGCCGCGCGTGGCTCACGAACCAGTATCGCGGCCGCGCCGAGGTGATGGTCGAATGGCTCGAAGAAGGACTGGCCGCCGGACTGCTCGCGCTCTCGGGCGCGCAGACGGGCGACATCGGCATGGCGCTCGCGGCGGGCAATGCAGCCGCCGCGCAACGCAATGCCGAGCGCTGGGCGGCGCTCTTTCCGAACGCGTTCTATATCGAATTGCAACGCGCGGGTCAGCCGGGCGAGCAGGCTTACGTTCAGGAGGCGGTCAGGCTCGCCGCGAAGCTGAAGCTGCCCGTGGTCGCGACGCATCCGCTGCAGTTCATGACGCCCGACGACTACACCGCTCACGAAGCGCGCGTGTGCATTTCCGAAGGCGATATCCTCGCGAATCCGCGTCGTCAGAAACGCTTCACGAACGATCAGTTTTTCCGCACGCAGGACGAGATGTGCGCGCTCTTCGCGGACATTCCGTCGGCGCTTGCGAACACCGTCGAGATCGCGAAGCGCTGCAATCTGACGCTCGAACTCGGCAAGCCGAAGCTGCCGCTTTTCCCGACGCCCGATGGCATGTCGCTCGACGACTACCTCGTGCAGTTGTCGAAGGAAGGGCTCGAAGTCCGGCTGCAACAGCTTTATCCCGATGCCGCCGAACGTGAAGCGCAGCGCGAAACGTATTACGCGCGCCTCGACTTCGAGTGCGGCACGATCATCAAGATGGGCTTTCCGGGCTACTTCCTGATCGTCGCCGACTTCATCATGTGGGCGAAGAACAATGGCGTGCCGGTCGGTCCGGGCCGCGGTTCGGGCGCGGGTTCGCTGGTCGCGTACGCGCTCGGCATCACCGACCTCGATCCTTTGCGCTACAACCTGCTGTTCGAGCGCTTTCTGAATCCGGAACGTGTGTCGATGCCCGACTTCGACATCGACTTCTGTCAGGAAGGGCGCGACCGCGTCATCCAGTATGTGAAGGGCAAGTACGGCGCGGATGCCGTCTCGCAGATCGCCACCTTCGGCACGATGGCCGCGAAGGCCGCGGTGCGCGACATCGGCCGCGTGCTCGATCTCGGCTACATGTTCACGGACGGCATCGCGAAGCTGATTCCGTTCAAACCCGGCAAGCACGTGACCATCGCGGATGCGATGAAGGAAGAGCCGGCGCTGCAGGAACGCTTCGACAACGAAGACGAAGTGCATCAGTTGCTCGAACTCGCGCAGCGCGTGGAAGGGCTCACGCGTAACGTCGGCATGCACGCGGGGGGCGTGCTGATCGCGCCGGGCAAGCTCACGGATTTCTGCCCGCTCTATACGCAGGGCGAAGACGGCGGCGTCGTCAGCCAGTACGACAAGGACGACGTTGAAGCCGTCGGCCTCGTGAAGTTCGACTTTCTGGGCCTGACCACGCTCACCATTCTCGACTGGGCCGAGCGCTATATCCGCCGGCTCGATCCGTCGAAGAAGGACTGGAATCTCGCGCAGGTGCCGCTCGACGATCCGGCGTCGTTCTCGATCCTCAAGAAAGCGAACACCGTCGCCGTGTTCCAGCTCGAAAGCCGCGGCATGCAAGGCATGCTGAAGGACGCGCAGCCGGACCGCTTCGAGGACATCATCGCGCTCGTGGCGCTGTATCGTCCGGGCCCGATGGACCTGATCCCGAGCTTCTGCGCGCGCAAGCACGGACGCGAGATCGTCGAATATCCGGACCCGCGCGTCGAGCCTGTTCTGAAAGAGACCTACGGCATCATGGTCTATCAGGAGCAGGTGATGCAGATGGCGCAGATCATCGGCGGCTACTCGCTCGGCGGCGCGGACTTGCTGCGTCGCGCGATGGGCAAGAAGAAGCCCGAGGAGATGGCCAAGCATCGCGAGATTTTCGCGGAAGGCGCGGCAAAGAACGGCCTCACGCGCGAGAAGGCCGACGAAACCTTCGACCTGATGGAGAAGTTCGCCGGCTACGGCTTCAACAAGTCGCACGCGGCCGCCTATGCGTTGCTCGCGTATCACACGGCGTGGCTCAAGGCGCATCATCCGGCGGAATTCATGGCGGCCAACATGTCGCTCGCCATGGACGACACCGACAAGGTGAAAATCCTCTTCGAGGACTGCGCGACGAACGGCATGGCGGTGCTGCCGCCGGACATCAACCGCTCGGCGTATCGCTTCGAGCCGGTCGCGGAACCTGACGGCAAGCGCTCGAAAACCATTCGCTATGGCCTGGGCGCGGTAAAGGGCAGCGGGCAGAACGCGATCGAGGAAATCCTGCGCGCGCGCGAGGACGGTCCGTTCGTCGATCTGTTCGATTTCTGCGAGCGCATCGACCGTCGTGTCGTGAATCGTCGCACGGTGGAAGCGTTGATCCGCTCGGGCGCGTTCGACACGGTGCACGCGAATCGCGCGCAACTGCTCGCATCGGTGCCGCTCGCGATGGAAGCCGCCGATCAGGCCGCCGCCAACGCGATGCAAGCCGGTCTCTTCGACATGGGCGACGCGCCGCTCGCAAAACACGAGTACGTCGACGAAGCCGAGTGGTCGGACAAGAAGCGTTTGCAGGAAGAGAAGACCGCGCTCGGCTTCTATCTGTCGGGCCATCTCTTCGATGCGTACAAGGGCGAAGTGCGCCGTTTCGTACGCCAGAAAATCGGCGAGCTGAAAGAAGGGCGCGACAAGCTGGTCGCGGGCGTCATTTCGGCCATGCGCACGCAGATGACGCAGCGGGGCAAGATGCTGATCGTCAATCTCGACGATGGCAGCGGGCAGTGCGAAGTCACCGTCTTCAACGAGCAATTCGAGGCGAACAAGGCGCTCTTCAAGGAAGACGAGTTGCTCGTCGTGCAGGGTCAGGCGCGCAACGACGCGTTCACGGGGGGCATCCGCTTCACCGTAGATACGGCGATGGACCTTGAGCGCGCGCGCAGCCGCTATGCGCAGTCCGTGAAGGTCGAGATGAACGGCAACGCCGATGCGTTGCGCTTGCGCCGCGTGCTCGAAGCGCATGCGGCGGGCGCAGAAGCGCCGGCGCCCGTTGCCGCGCCGTCCGCTCGCGATAACGGCCGTTCGCGTCAAAGCGCGCCGATTCCGAACGGCCTGAACGTGAGCATCGTCTATCGCAGCGAGCATGCCGAAGGCGAAGTGCGCCTCGGCGACGCGTGGCGCGTCAAGCCAACCGACGAACTCATCACGGCGCTGCGCGGTGAATTCGCGGGCAGCGCGATCGAAATCGTCTACTGATGGGCAACGGCGTGCCTCGGCATGCCGGCGGCGGCGTCAGCGCGTGTCGTTGAGACGGGCGAGCTTCAGGAAGCGGTAATAGACGGTTTGAGCGTTGAACACCGCGATCATGAAGCCTGTCCGGCCGTCTAGAAACCCGCGACGCAGAAAGTAGGTGCGCACGAACGCCCATAGTCCGCGCGTCACGGCAATCCCCAGACTGCCGCGCTTGCCAGCCGAATGACGTTGCAGCGCGCCTGCGCTGGAATACGCATCGAGCTTGCGCAGAACGGTCTCGAAGTCTTCGTACGAGTAGTGAAGCAGCTTGCCTTCGAGTCGCGCAACGGGCGTCGCCGGGTCGAAGACCAGCCGCTCGTGCACGAGGTCATCCGAGAAGCGCGCCGCGCCGCGTCGAAAAAGCCTCGCCAGACGGTCGGGATACCAGCCGCTATGTCTGACCCATTCGCCGCAGAAGCTCGAAAGCCGGTCGACCGTGCAGACATCGGCGCGCGGCGTATCGATGGCCGTTCGAATGGCCGCCGCGAGCTCCGGCGTGACGATTTCGTCCGCGTCGATGGACAGAATCCAGTCGGTGGAAAGCGCGTCGAGCGCGCGATTTTTCTGCGGCCCGAAGCCGGGCCAGTCGCGCTCGATCCGTACGCGCGCGCCATGCGCCTGCGCGATCTCGGCCGTACCGTCGGTGCTGCCGCCGTCGATCACGACGATATCGTCCGCGAATGCGACCGATTGCAGGCACTGCGCGAGCCGCGCAGACGCGTTGTAGGTGATGAGAGCGATGCCGAGTGTGGGTCGGTTCATTTTGCTGGGCGGTATGCCTGACGCGGGCGGCAGCGAGACGAGTTTCGCCGCGGCGACCCGCCGATTGGCCCCGTGATAGCCGGTTTCAGGAGAACGGGGACTGTATAATGTCACACATCAGTCTTGTCGCAAGAGCCCGGACGGGAAATGCGCGAGACGGTCATAGCGCTTGCTATCGCATATATCTCGTGGCGCCACGTTCCGGATTCACTTTCCGAGAGCAACTCTCACAACGGTCGCAACGGGCTTTCCCGCAATTTTCTGAATGAAGCGAATCTTAGTAGTCAAGGTCACTTCGATGGGCGACGTGATCCAGGCACAGGCTGTCGTCGCGGACCTGCATCGCGCGTTTCCGGGCGTGCAGATCGATTGGGCCGTCGATGAGGCATTCGCGGACATATTGCGCTGGAATCCCGGGATTTCGCGTGTGCTGTATGCGCCGTTGCGGCGCTTCAAGAAAACCCGCAGCGCGAAAGATTTTGCGGCGATCTGGGCGTCGATCAAGGAACTGCGCCGCGAACGCTACGATGCGGTCTTCGATCTTCACGGCGTCTACAAGAGCGCCATCATCTCGTTTCTCGCGCGCGCGAAACGCCGCTTCGGTTACGACAACGTCAATCTCGGCGAACGCGGCGCCGCATTCGCCTATTCCGACCGCTTTGCGCCGCGCCACGACAGGAACGCGTGGGACGGCATGCGCCGCGCGCTGAGCGAAGCGCTCGATTATCCGATCGAACCCGTTCCGTCGATCGTTCTCACCGTGCCTCAACCCGCCGTGCCGCCCGAGACGGTCAGGCACGCGCCGTACGCGCTGCTGTTTCATGCGACGTCGAAGGAAGAGAAGAAGTGGCCCGTCGCGAACTGGATCGCGGTGGGACAGTCGCTCGTCGAACGTGGCGTGACGCCTTTGCTGCCGTGGGGCACCGATGCCGAGCGCGACAACGCCGAAGCCATCGCGCGAGGCGTGCCCGGCGCGCATGTGCTGCCGAAGATGTCGGTCGTCGAGCTCGCGCAGTGTATCCAGTTGAGCGCGCTCGTCGTTGGAACCGATACCGGCCTCGTGCATCTCGCGAGCGCGCTGCGCCGGCCGACCGTGATGATTTTCAGCGCGACGTCGCGTCCGCATTTCGGCATCGACATTCCGGACTTGTGCATTTCGATCGGCGACGATGGCAGGCCGCCCTCCGTCGCCGAAGCACTCGGCGCCATCGAGCATGTACGGAAACCGGCTTGAAAATTCTTCTGACTAACTTCCACCGCGACCGGGGCGGCGGTCACGATACCTATATCCTCGCGATCGCGCAGGCGTTGTCGCTGCAGCATCGGATCTTTGTTGCGGCGCCGGCCACGAGCCGTCTCTTCATGCAGGCGGGCGCATTGCCCTGCGTCACGACCATCGTGATCGACTTTTCCGCGAAGTTCAAGGATCTCGCGAAGCTGCCCGGAGAATATCGCGCGCTGCCGGGTCTGCTCGAACGCGAGCGCTTCGACGTCATTCACGTGAATGGATCGCCGGATCATTGGCTGGTGAAACTCGTCATGCTCGCGTGGAAGGGGGCGCGTCCGCGAATCGTCCTGACAAATCACGATTCGATTCGAATCAAGACTGCGAGGGCGACGCGCGCCACCTACGACGTCATCGCCGTCTCGGACTCGACCGCGCAACTGATGCGCGAGTCGGTGTACGGGCGTTGTCCCGTCACGGTCATCAAGAACGGCATCGATACGGTCGGCCGCTATGCGCCGCGCGATCCGCAGGCGGCGGCGCAACAGCGCGGCGCATTTCTCGGGCCGCGCGCAGGCGACCGGCTCGTGATCGGCACCGTGACCGGCTTCGACTGGTACAAAGGCACCATGGGCATGATCGAGGCAGTGGCGGCGCTGCCCGAATCGCTGCGCGATGAGGTGGTGGTGGTCGTGGCGGGCGTCGAGCCGAACGCCGAGCAGCGTCAGCAGATCGAGGCGCTCGGCATGAGCGGGCGCGTGCATGTCGCGGGATTCGTCGAGGATGTGCCGAGTGTGATCGCGTCGTTCGACATCGGTTTCGTGCTGTCCTATGCGATCGAAACCGTATCCTTCGCGTGCCGGGAAATGATGGCGATGGGCAAGCCCGTGATCGTGTCGCGCTACGCCGGCTTGCCGGAAAATATCGACGACGGCGTGGATGGCTGGATCGTGGAACCGCGCGACACCGCGGGCCTTTCTTCGCTGCTGCAGACGATCATCGCCGGGCGCGATCGATTGCCGGCCATCGGAGCACGAGCGCGCGAGCGAGCCGTCCACGAGTTTTCGGACGAGCGCTTCATCGCGGACACTGAAGAAGTCTATCGGCAGGGCGGCGCGGCGCGCGGCGCCTGACGGCGTACGCGTACACTGCATCCCAATATTGCTTTTCTGCGCGGAGTCAGGTATTTCGCGAACGGCCTGAGCGGCAGCGACTGAACAACGGCGCGCATCGAGGCGCAACGAAAACGCTCGGACGAGCGCGCACGGCATCTTTACGACACTATGGAAATCACACGGATCTGGAATACGAGCTTGTCGGGTCCTGACTCTTACCAGTTGATCGCGGCGAAATGGTTCGCGGTCGTCACGCTCTGGCTCGTGCCAATCTCGACGGCGGGCGTCAATCTGGGCTCGGCGGCGTGCGCCGTGTTCGCGCTGACGTCGCCGGAAGTATGGCGGCGGGCGGGCGGGCTGTGGAAGCGCTCGCGTGCGGCGGTTATCGCGCTTGCGCTCTTCGTCGCGCTGGCGTTGAGCGTCGCGTACACGGCCGCCCCGACGAGCGAGGCAATCGACTTCCTGATGAAGTATCGGAAGCTGCTGTTCATTCCGCTGCTGATTCTGGTCTTCGCCGACAGCGAGCGCACGAAATGGTCGGCCCTGGCGACGTGGGGTCTGTTCGCCGCGCTCGTCCTCTCGATGGTGCTGACTTACACCAATTTTCTTGGCTGGACCGCGGTCGGGCCGCGACACGGCACGGACCCCGTCTCGAAACCGTGGGTGTTCAAGGACCACATTTCCGGCGGCCTGATGATGGCGTTTCTCGTGTGTCAGTCATGGTCGCTGGCCGGCACGACGCGCAACCGGACTGCGAGGATCCTGCTAGCGCTGGTCTCGCTGCTTGCGATGGGCAATGTCCTCTTCGTCCTGCAAGGCCGCACGGGCCAGGTCGTCGCGATCTTCTACATGGCGATCTTCCTCGTCATGCAGGCCGTTCAGTTCCGCAAACACGACAAGGTCTCGCGCTGGATCGCCGGCCTGGGTGCGATCATGATCGCGCTGTGCATCGCGGCGTTCGTGCTGTACGCGAAAGACTCGCGCCTCGCCGGCACCGCGCAGGAAATCACCCAGTTCGAGACGCAGAACAAAGTCACGTCGATGGGCCTGCGATACGAGTACTATCGGCGCAGCATCGAGTTGATCGCGCACAGACCCTTTTACGGATACGGCGCCGGCAGCGTGCGCACGGAGTTCGAGCGTCTCCAGAGCGCGAACGCAGGCGCGAATTTCGTCATGATCGGCAATCCTCACAACGAGTTCCTGCTGATGGGCGTTCAACTGGGCGTCGTCGGCGTGGCGCTGCTCGTCGCGCTGTTCATCACGCTCGCGCTAGAATGCAGCCAGCTTGCCGAGCCCGAGCGAGGCGTCGCAATCGGCTATCTGTTCGCGTTCGCGCTGGGATGTTGCGCGAATTCGCTGCTGCTCAATTTCACGGAAGGAAACTTGCTGGTCTTTCTCGTTGGAATACTGATTGCCGCGGCGCCCCGCCGCGAGAGCCAGCCCCGCGCGTCGAGCGCGGGCGCGGCTTCAAACTGACTATCTGTAGCCGCCGGGCGCCCGCGCGATGAGCGAGCGAGACTGCTCGACGCGCAGGGCAGCCGACGAGTGCGGCGAGTAGGAGATCACCTCTTGAATAAACAGGCAACCTTGCGCAAGACGATCGGCGGCACCGACGTCTCGTCGCCAATGGCCGTTTTGAAGCGGCTCTGGCCGTACATTCGTCCGCTGCTCGGCATGGCGTTGCTCGGCATCGCGACGATGGGCATCGTTGCCGCGAGCGAGGCCGGCATTCCGATGCTGCTCAAACCGCTGCTCGATCACGGCTTCGGCTCGAAAGGCAGCGATCACGCGCGCTGGCTCGTGCCGCTCGCCGTCGTGGGGCTCGCGCTCGTGCGCGGTGCGGCGCAGTACGCGTCCGGCTATTTCCTCTCCTACGTGACGAACAAGATCCTGCTGCAGCTGCGGCTCGAAATGTTCCACCGCATGATCCACACGAGCGCGGGCTTCTTTCAGCGCGAGACCGCGAGCACGGTCATCAACGCGATCGTCTTCGAGGTGAATCAGATACTGAACGTGCTGTCGAGCGTGGTTGTGACGCTCGTGCGCGATTCGCTCACGGTCGTGTTCCTGCTCGGCTATCTGTTCATTCTCAACTGGCGCCTCACGCTGATCGTCGCGGTGATCCTGCCCGCGATCGGCTGGCTCGTCAGCAAGATCAACCGCCGTCTGCGGCGTCTGAACCGCGAGCATCAGGCGCTGACGAACGAACTGTCGTACGTCGTCGAGGAGACGGTCGGCGGCTACAAGGTCGTGAAGGTGCATAACGGCGAGCGCTACGAGATCGACCGCTTTTCGGAGATGAGCCATCGCCTGCGCGGCTACTCGATGCGCATGCAGGTGTCCGGCGGGCTCGCGCAGCCGCTCACGCAGTTTCTCGCGTCGATCGCGCTGGCTATCGTGCTGACGATCGCGGTCGTGCAGTCGGCGCACGATCAGACGACCGTCGGCGGCTTCGTCGCGTTCGTCACGTCGATGCTGCTCGTGATTTCGCCGCTCAAGCATCTCATCGACATCAATCAGCCGATGCAGCGCGGCGTGACCGCGGCGGAACTGATCTTCGGCCTGATCGACGAACCGGCCGAGCCCGAGGGCGGCGGTCGCCGTCTTCCGCGCGCACGCGGCGAAGTCGAATTCCGCGACGTGACGTTCAGCTACGGCTCGATCGACCGGCCGACGCTCGATCGCGTGTCGTTCAAGGTTGCACCGGGCGAGATGGTCGCGCTTGCGGGCCCGTCGGGCAGCGGCAAGACGACGCTCGTGAATCTGCTGCCGCGCTTCTTCGATCCGCGTGCCGGTCAGGTGCTCGTCGATGGCGTGCCGGTCAACGAATACAGCCTGCACGATCTGCGCGGCCAGCTCGCGATGGTCAGCCAGGACGTCGTGCTGTTCAACGATACGATCGCGGCGAACGTGGCGTACGGTCAGACGCCGGATCGCGAGCGGGTGATGTCGGCGCTCGTTGCGGCAAATCTGTCGGATGTGGTGGCGTCGCTACCGGACGGCATCGATACGCTTATCGGCGGCAATGGCATGCGGCTGTCGGGTGGGCAGCGTCAGCGTCTCGCGATCGCGCGCGCGATTTATAAAGACGCACCGATCCTGATTCTCGACGAAGCGACCTCGGCGCTGGATTCGGAATCGGAGCGACATGTGCAGTCGGCGCTCGAAACGCTGATGAAGGGACGCACGACGCTTGTCATCGCGCATCGGTTGTCGACGATCGAGCGCGCGGACCGCATCCTCGTGATGGAGGCGGGCAAGATCGCGGAGCAGGGCAGTCATGCCGAGTTGCTGCGCAAGGATGGGTTGTATGCCCACTTGCATCGGATTCAGTATCAGCAACAGGCGGCGTGACGCGGGGGCAGGACGAGGAATTTCTTTGCGTGAAGATATAGGAAATTCCTTGTTCACGCACATTGCGCCAAACGGGATCATGTCCTCTCTGAACCGAGGCGGACGATTCCGATGGCCTACCACAGATATCCCCGATTTATCGAGCAAATCGATCACGCAGCGTTCGACGCACTTGCCGATCCCGGACAAGCGACGCCGCATTCAGGAATCTACCGATGCGAAGCGTGTGGCAAGAGTATCGTGTCCACGCCTGGTCATCCATTGCCGCCGCAAAACCATCATCAGCATTCGACCAGGGAAGCCATTCGTTGGCGACTGATCGTGGCAACGCATTAACGAAAGACGCGGTTCGGAGAAGAGATGCCGGTGCGATGCGAACGTCGCCGAGCGTCATAATTTAAACACGACGTCGTACGTGTTCAAACCGTCCGCACATACGAACGACCCATACATTTCGTTATGCTATCAATCTCGGCCCTCGGCACAGCACGAGGAATCATGCCTGTGAAGCTCGGCGTGCAGGACCACCACGATGGGGGCGGTGGATGCAGAGCGTAGAGTTGGAAGAGTGTATAGAACGACGCTGCACCTGTTTCCCTTCTACCTTGGTAGATCAAGATGAACGATGAGGCTTTGCAGACGTGGAATTACTTCCACGACTGGTATTTGGATAGCTTGAGCATCGGCCCGAATATCGAACCTCGGACGTTCGCGCTCGGACTGCACCTCGGAAGCCGGCGCGCAGTGGTGACCTTCAATGGCGCGACGTGCGTAGCGGTTGACCGTCTCGGTTTGCTGAATATCCTTTATGGGATTCATGTCATCTCGCCGGAGGACGCGAAGTATGAGCGCGCCTGTAGGGTGCTTGCCACCGGCGAACGTCTTACTAACAGGAAGGCAAACACGCTCACCTTCGTGTACTCGACACTGGGCGCGGAATTCGCCATTGAATGCGATTCGGTTGACGCGCGCGTGTTCGAAGAGGACATCGCCGATCCGGGTTCGACGTCGCGCCGATGAATCAAAAACGAATCGACCCGGCTCAATCCTCACATCAACACAATGTCATACTGCTCCTGACTAAGATTACTCTCCACCTGCAACGAAACCGGCTTCCCGATGAAGTCCATCAGCATGGCCAGATGCTGCGACTCTTCTTCGAGAAATAAATCGATCACCTGCTGCGAAGCCACGACCCGAAACTCGCGCGGATTGAACTGCCGCGACTCGCGCATGATTTCACGCAGCACGTCATAGCACACGGTCCGCGGCGTCTTCACCTGACCCTTGCCCTCGCATATCGGGCACGGTTCGCACAACACATGAGCGAGTGACTCGCGCGTGCGCTTTCGCGTCATCTCCACGAGCCCCAACTGCGAGAACCCGTTCACCGTCACTCGCGTCCGGTCCCGCGACAAAGCCTTCTTCAGTTCCCACAGAACCTGATCGCGGTGTTCGACATTCTCCATGTCGATGAAATCGATGATGATGATCCCGCCGAGATTCCTGAGCCGCAGTTGCCGCGCGATCGTATGCGCCGCTTCGAGGTTCGTCTTGAAGATCGTGTCGTCGAAATTGCGCGCGCCGACATAGCCGCCCGTATTGACGTCGATGGTCGTCATCGCCTCGGTCTGGTCGATCATCAAATAACCGCCGGACTTGAGATCGACGCGCCGCGACAGCGCCCGCTGAATCTCCGCCTCGATGTTGTACAGATCGAATAGCGGACGCTCGCCGGTGTAGTGGTGAAGACGCGGCGCAACCGCGGGCGTGAACTCCGCCGCGAAGTCGGCGAGCATCTGATACGTTTCGCGCGAATCGACCTGCATGCGCGTGGTCTCGTCGTTGACGAAATCGCGCAATACGCGTTGCGCGAGGTTCAGATCCTGATAGAGCAGCGTAGTGGGCGGCACGCGCTGCGCCTGAGCCACGATCGTCGCCCAGGTCTTGCGCAGGTACGCGACATCGGCCGCGAGCTCTTCGCTCGTCGCGTCTTCGGCGATGGTCCGCACGATATAGCCGCCTTTCTCGTCGGCGGGCAGCACGGCCGTCAGGCGCGCACGCACGGCCTCGCGCTCCGCCTCGCTTTCGATCTTCTGCGAGATGCCGATATGCGGCTCCTGCGGCAGATACACGAGCGTGCGGCCCGCGATGCTCACCTGCGTCGACAGCCGCGCGCCCTTCGTGCCGATCGGGTCCTTCACGACCTGCACCATCAGCGACTGCCCTTCGAAGACGATCTTCTCGATCGGCACATGCGGCGCCGACGAATGCGGCTCGCCCGCGATACGTGGATGCCAGATATCGGCGACATGGAGGAACGCGGCGCGTTCGAGGCCGATATCGATGAACGCGGACTGCATGCCCGGCAGCACACGCACGACACGGCCAAGATAGACATTGCCGACGCGTCCGCGCGAAAGCGTGCGCTCGACGTGAAGTTCCTGAACGGCGCCTTGCTGAACCAGTGCGACGCGGGTTTCCTGCGGTGTGACGTTGATCAGGATTTCTTCGTTCATGGCCTGTTTAGAATGCGACGCGCGCCACGCGCAAGAGTGCTGCTGTTTCGAAAAGGGGCAAACCCATGATACCCGAATAGGACCCGTCGATTCGCTCGATGAACTCCGCCGCGCGTCCCTGTATGCCGTACGCGCCCGCCTTGCCGAGCGGCTCGCCCGACGCCGCATAGCGTTGCAGCGCAGCACGATCGGCGCGCGCGAAGCGCACCGTCGAGCGCGAGAGCGCGGGTTCGAGCAGTGCGCCTTCCGCATCGACGACGGCAAGCGCAGTCAGCACTTCGTGCTCGCGGCCCGCGAGGCGTTCGAGCATCGCGACGGCGTCTTCCTCATGCTGCGGCTTGCCGAGGATCAGGCCGTCGATGGTCACGGTGGTATCGGCGACGAGAACCGGCGCGCTCGCATGGCCGCCCGCAACGAGCCGCGCGCGCGCCGCGTGCGCCTTCAACGCGCAGACGCGCACGACATACGCATCGGCGGATTCGCCCGGCAGCTCGGCTTCGAGCGCTTCGGCGTCTTCATCGGGACGGGGAAGAAGGAGTTCGTAGCGCACGCCGAGCTGACGCAGCAGCTCCTGACGGCGCGGGCTTTGAGACGCGAGATAAACGAAGGGATGAGTCGGCATCTTGAAGTCGGGTTCGAATTGCGCGCACGGCATTCGATCCGACATCGAAAAAGCCTCACGCGCGATGATAGGGATGATTCTGCGTGATGCTCCACGCGCGGTAAAGCTGTTCGGCAAGCAGCACGCGCACCATGCCGTGCGGCAGCGTGAGACTCGATATGCGCAGCATCAGCTCGGCGCGCGCTTTCACGGCCGGATCCAGCCCGTCCGCGCCGCCGATCACGAACGCTACATCGCGCCCATCCTGCTGCCAGCCGGGCAGGGCGTTCGCGAGTTGCATCGTGGTCCAGTCGCGGCCGCGTTCGTCGAGTGCGACGACGCGCGCGTTCTTCGGCAAGGCGGCTTCGATGCGCTGCTTCTCGGCCGCCATCACGCTTTCTGCATTGCGTCCCGACGAGCGCTGCTCGGGCTTGATTTCCTTCAACTCGATGCGCAGTTCGGGCGGCATGCGCTTCGCGTACTCGTCGAAGCCATTCGTGATCCAGTCGGGCATCTTGTGTCCGACGGCGAGGATGACCAGCTTCATCGAACGAAGCGGCTTCAGTGCTTGCGCGTGGTCTTGCGCGCGGGACGTTTGACCGCGGATGCGTCGTCTTCCTCGTCCTCGTCTTCGTCGGCGGTGACGTTCGCGCCGCCGAACATGCTCGGCTTTTGCAGCTTCACGCGCACGGGTTTGTCGCCCCAGACTTCCTCGAGGTTGTAGTACTGGCGCAGCGCGGGTTGCAGGATATGGACGACCGCGTCGCCGCAATCGACCAGCACCCATTCGCCGATCTCTTCGCCTTCCGTGCTGATGATATCGCCGCCGGCTTCCTTGACCTTCTCGCGCACGCTATTCGCGATTGCCTTGGTCTGCCGGTTCGACGTGCCGCTCGCCACGACCACGCGGTCGAACAGCGACGTCAGATGGGTGGTGTTGAACACCTTGATGTCTTGCGCCTTGACGTCTTCGAGACCGTCGATGATCGCGCGTTGAAGCTTCTGAAGTTCCATGGTTACCGTGTCTGGTACAGGTGATGTTGAACAATATAGTCCCATACAGCCGATGGGACGTGATCGCGGGCCTGCGCGCGGGCATCGTGTTCGTCTGTCATCGTGCGCGCTTCGTCGCGGATCGCCGTGGCGGATACGTCGATGAGAAGCGTCTCGTCGATGAGCACGTGCCCGTGCGGGCTCGCCTGCAATGTTTCGGGTGACGCGGCGCGCTTTTGCACTTGCGCCGCGACCACCGCCGGCAGCGTCGCGACATCGAAGCCGGGGCGCGTCTCCACGCAGACATGCGCGTAGTCGAAGAGCCGCATCCATTGATGCCACGAGTCGAGCTTGACGAGCTGATCCGCGCCCATCAGCAACGAAAGCGATGCGTCCGCGCCTTCGCGCTCGCGCCAGCGGGCGAGCGTGTCGACGGTATAGGTGTCGCCCTGGCGATCGATTTCATCCGTGGCGACGATGACCTGCACGCCGTCGAGTTCGAGCGATGCCGCCGCCGCGCGCGTCATCGCCAGCCGATGCTCCGGCGCCGATACGCCCGCCTTCTGCCACGGCTGACCCGCGGGCAGCAGCACGAGATCGGTCAGTCGCAGCAACTCGACGAAACGCCGCGCGAGCGCGAGATGCCCGTTGTGGATCGGATCGAAGGTGCCGCCGAACAGGCCGACGCGCTTGGCGCACGACGCGCGAGCCAATGCAGCCTGGGTCACAGCCATTCCCGCCGCACCAGAAAATCTTCGTAAAGCCGGGCTTCCGGCGTGCCGGGCTCGGGTTGCCAGTCGTAGCGCCAGTTCGCGACGGGCGGCATCGACATCAGAATCGATTCCGTGCGTCCGCCGCTTTGCAGACCGAAGTGCGTGCCGCGATCGAACACGAGGTTGAATTCGACGTAGCGCCCGCGCCGATACGCCTGAAACTCGCGCTCGTGCGCCGAATACGGCGTATCGCGGCGGCGTTCGATGACCGGCAGATACGCTTTCAGAAACGCATCGCCGACGCTTCGCATCATCGCGAACGAGCGCTCGAAGCCGGGCTCCGAGAAGTCGTCGAAGAAAATGCCGCCGATGCCGCGCTGCTCGTTGCGGTGCTTCAGATAGAAATACTCGTCGCACCACGTCTTGAAGCGCGGATACAGGTCCGCGCCGAACGGATCGAGCGCGTCGCGGCAGACCCGATGGAAATGCCGCGCGTCGTCTTCGTAGCCGTAGACCGGCGTGAGATCCATGCCGCCGCCGAACCAGAAGATCGGCGCTTCGCCCGGTTTCGTCGCGGTGAGCATGCGCACGTTCATGTGCACGGTCGGGCAGTGCGGATTGCGCGGATGCATCACGAGCGACACGCCGAGCGCTTCGAAGCCACGTCCCGCGAGCTGCGGACGCGCCGCGCTCGCGGAAGGCGGAAGCGCGTCGCCCTGCACGTCCGAAAAGCCGATGCCGCCGCGCTCGAAAAACCCGCCGCCTTCCAGAATGCGTGTGACGCCGCCGCCGCGCAGATGCGCGCCGGGCTCGCGGGTCCAGGCATCAGTGGCGAAGGCGGTGCCGTCGAAGGCGCCGAGGGCATCGGCGATGCGCGTCTGCAGGCCCGTCAGATAATCGCGGACGGCTGCGATATCGTGGGCTGCGTCGTGTTCGTTGTGTTGTTCCGCGCTGCGGTTCGGTTCACTCATCGATTGCTGCGTGCGCCCTGTAGGCGGCCATGAATGGGCGGGGTTAACCCTTCGTCTCGAAACTCTGAAAAGCACGCTGCCGGACACGAGGTCCGGCAGTGCGTCGGCTCATGCGGCACCAGCCGCGCGGTGCCGCTTCAGTGCTTGTCGGCAGGCTTGTCCGCCGACTGCTTGCGGTTCACCGCCCGATAGCCGATGTCCCGGCGGTACTGCATGCCGTCGAAGGAAATCTGGTTGACTGTATCGTAGACCACGGATTGCGCGCCGCGCACGGAATCCGCCAGACCGACGACGCACAGCACGCGTCCGCCCGAGGTCGTGAGTTTCCCGTCGGTAAGCGTGGTGCCCGCGTGGAAAGTGACGGAATTCTCGGTTTCCGCCGGAATGCCGTTGATGCGGTCGCCCTTGCGCGGCGTCTCCGGATAGTTGTGCGCCGCGAGCACGACACCGAGCGCCGTGCGGCGGTCCCAGTCGAGATCGACGGTATCGAGCTTGCCGTCGATCGCCATTTCCACGACCTTCGAGAAGTCGCCCTTCAGGCGCGCCATGATCGGCTGCGTCTCCGGATCGCCCATGCGGCAGTTGAATTCGAGCGTTTTCGGATTGCCGTTCGCGTCGACCATCAGGCCAGCGTACAGGAAGCCGGTGAAGCGGATGCCTTCGCTTTCCATGCCGCGCACCGTCGGCTGGATGATTTCGCGCATCACGCGCGCGTGCAGTTGCGGCGTGACGATCGGCGCGGGCGAGTAGGCGCCCATGCCGCCCGTGTTCGGACCCTTGTCGCCGTCGAGCAGGCGCTTGTGGTCCTGGCTGGACGCGAGCGCGAGCACGTGCTTGCCGTCCACCATCACGATGAAGCTCGCTTCCTCGCCCGCGAGAAATTCCTCGATCACGACGCGCGCGCCCGCGTCGCCGAGCTTGTTGTCGGCGAGCATGGAATCGACGGCGGCGTGCGCTTCTTCCAGCGTCATCGCCACGACGACGCCCTTGCCGGCCGCGAGCCCGTCCGCCTTGACGACGATCGGCGCGCCTTTCGCGTCGATATACGCGTGCGCGGCGGCGGTGTCGGAGAAGGTTTCGTACTCGGCCGTCGGGATGTTGTGGCGCTTCATGAACGCCTTCGCGAAGTCCTTCGAGCTTTCGAGCTGCGCGGCTTCCCGGCTCGGCCCGAAGATTTTCAGGCCGCGCGAGCGGAACAGATTGACGATGCCCGCGGCGAGCGGCTGCTCCGGCCCGACGAGCGTGAACGCGACATGCTCCTTCTCGACGAAATCGGCGAGTTCCGCCGGGTCCGTGATGTCGACGTTGCGCAGACGCTCGTCCTGCGCGGTGCCGCCGTTGCCCGGCGCCACATAGACGATCTGCACGCGCGGCGATTGCGCGAGCTTCCAGGCCAGCGCGTGTTCGCGGCCGCCGGAACCGACGACGAGTAACTTCATTTGAATCCCCGAAATCCTGACAAAAAGCGGCTTGAGAAAAAGCGGCGGGCGCACGGCCCCTGACTTGCGCGCATGACGACGGTCGATGCGTCGCGAAGGCGGCTCGCGCTGACATCGGCTGCGTCACGCGCCTTCCAGGGGCGATGCCGCGCCGCAAAGATCGCGCGGCGCTGCTCCGGCATGCGAGCCGAAGCGAAAGATGTTCCATGCGGGGGCGGGGCGGCTTTCGTTGCGCCGCGCCCCGCGCGATACGAAGCTCAGTCTTCGTTGATCGCGGCGTTTGTATAGACTTCCTGCACGTCGTCGAGATTTTCGAGCGCGTCGAGCAGTTTTTGCATCTTCGCTGCGTCGTCGCCGCTGAACTCGACTTCCGTCTGCGGTTTCATCGTCACTTCGGCGAGTTCCGCCTTGAAGCCCGCGGCTTCGAGCGCGTCCTTCACCTTCTGGAAATCGTTCGGCGGGCAGATCACTTCGATGCTACCGTCGTCGTTCGTCACCACGTCGTCCGCGCCGGCTTCGAGCGCGGCATCCATCAGCTTGTCTTCCGGCGTGCCGGGCGCGAACAGGAACTGGCCGACGTGATCGAACATGAACGACACCGAGCCGTCCGTGCCCATGTTGCCGCCGAACTTCGAGAACGCGTGGCGCACTTCCGCGACGGTGCGGGTGCGGTTGTCCGTCATCGTGTCGACGATGATCGCCGCGCCGCCGATGCCATAGCCTTCGTAACGGATTTCTTCGTAGTTCGCGCCATCGACGCCGCCGACGCCGCGCTGGATCGCGCGGTTGATGTTGTCCTTCGGCATGTTGGCGTCGTAAGCCTTGTCGACGGCCAGACGCAGGCGCGGGTTCGAATCGGCCTCGCCGCCGCCCATGCGTGCCGCGACCTGGATTTCCTTGATGAGGCGCGTCCAGACCTTGCCCTTCTTCGCGTCGGCCGCGGCTTTCTTATGCTTGATGTTGGCCCATTTGGAATGACCCGCCATTACCTTTCTCCATCGCGCTCGGGCGTCGAGCCGTGCGCCTAGTGTGCTGTCGTGCTTGCTTTGATGCCGAATGTGTCTGTCCGCGCCGCGGCTCTCCGGCGGCTGCGGGTTCGCTCGCGGATCGTCGGATCCGGCGTTACCCGAATAGGAGCAGACCGAAATTTTAGCATGGCGGCGCGCGCTCCCTGAACCGCTGCGCGCCGACTGAAACGGGAAAAATGATGCAAACCGCGTGAAATTCCCACGAATCGCGGCGAAATCGTGCAAAGGCGGCGGTAAACGCAAACCGCCGCGCGGATGGCGCGGCGGTCGAAGGCGAAAACGCGGAACGAAACGGACGCTCAGTTCTTCGTGCCGAACAGGCGGTCGCCCGCGTCGCCGAGGCCCGGAACGATATACGCATGCTCGTTCAGATGCGAATCGAGCGACGCCACGTAGAGCTTCACATCCGGATGCGCGTCCTGGAACACCTTGACGCCTTCGGGCGCCGCGACCAGCGCGACGAACACGATGTTCTCGCTCAGCACGTTGCGGCGCTTCATCACGTCGACGGCGTGCACCGCCGAGTAGCCCGTCGCGACCATCGGATCGCACAGGATGAAGACGCGCTCTTCCAGATCGGGCGGCAGGCGCACGAGATACTCGACCGGGCGATGATCCTCCGCCCGATACACGCCGATATGCCCGACGCGCGCCGACGGCACCAGATCGAGCAGGCCGTCCGACATGCCGATGCCCGCGCGCAGCACCGGCACGATCGCAAGCTTCTTGCCGGCGATCACGGGCGCGTCGATATCGACGAGCGGCGTTTCCACGCGTTTGGTCGTGAGCGGCAGGTTGCGCGTGATTTCGTATCCCATCAGCAGCGTGATTTCCCGCAGCAGCTCGCGGAACGTGCGCGTCGATGTGTCCTTGTCGCGCATGTGGGTGAGCTTGTGCTGGATCAGCGGGTGATCGAGGATGAAGAGATTGGGAAAGCGGCTGTCTTGTTTCATGGGTCTCGCGCGCGCGGCGCGTCCTGCTCGTGTGATGTTCTGCCTGCGACGCTCGGGGAGCGACAGTGGCGACAGTTTACCCAAAAGCCCGCCCGCGCCTAAGAAGAATCGCGCGCCTCGTCCCATACGGCCGCCGACGTTGCCGCCCCGATTCTTCTAGAATTGCGCGATAGACATGAGACCCGCGTGCGCCACGGCGCGCATGTTCGACCAACGCATAAACAAAACTGGAGGATCGACGATGGATATGGGAATCGCGGGCCGCACCGCGCTGGTGTGCGCGGCGAGCAAGGGCCTCGGACGAGGCTGCGCCGAAGCGCTCGCCGCCGAGGGCGTGAATCTGGTCATCACCGCGCGCACGGCGGAGACGCTCGAAGCGACGGCCGCGCACATCCGCGCGCAATACGGCGTGACCGTCACGACGGTCGCGGGCGACATCACGACGCCCGAAGGCCACGCCGCCGCGCTCGCCGCGTGCCCGTCGCCCGACATTCTGGTCAACAACGCGGGCGGGCCGCCGCCGGGCGACTTCCGCACTTTCACGCACGACATGTGGATCAAGGCGCTCGAAGGCAACATGCTGACGCCGATCGAGCTGATCAAGGCGACCATCGACGGCATGATCGGGCGCGGCTTCGGGCGTATCGTGAATATCACGAGTTCGTCGGTGAAAGCGCCGATCGATGTGCTCGGCCTGTCCAACGGCGCGCGTTCCGGGCTCACGGGCTTCGTCGCGGGCGTCGCGCGCAAGGTGGCGTCCACCGGCGTCACGATCAACAATCTGCTGCCGGGCACCTTCGACACCGACCGCATCGCCGTGACGATGGAAGCGCAGGCGAAGGCGCAGAACATCTCGATCGAGGACATGCGCGCGCGCCGTGCGCAGAGTCTGCCTGCCGGACGGTTCGGCACGTCGGAGGAATTCGGCCGTGCGTGCGCGTTTCTATGCAGCGTTCACGCGGGCTACATCACCGGTCAGAACCTGCTGATCGACGGCGGCGCTTACCCCGGCACGTACTGACCAAGGACCACGCACATGACCACACGCGTCGCGCTGATCGCGCACGACATGAAGAAGGACGACATCGTCACGCTCGCGGGCGAGTTCGTCGACACGCTCGCGCAATGCGATCTCGTTGCGACGGGCACGACCGGCGGACGCATCGCGGCGGCGCACGGGCTGGAGATCGAGCGCAAGCTCTCCGGTCCGCACGGCGGCGACTTGCAGATCGGGGCGGAACTGGCGGAAGGCCGCGTGAATATCGTGATCTTCCTGCGCGACCCGATGACCCCGCAGCCGCACGAGCCGGACATCAACGCGCTCGTGCGCGCTTGCGACGTGCACAACGTGCCGTGCGCGACCAACATCGCGACGGCGCGCATGATTCTCGACGACCTGCGCCTGCGTTTTGCGCGGGCCTGACGAACCGATGGAGACGAACGAGCGATGACCAAGGCAATCCGATTCGACAAGGCAGGCGGCCCGGAAGTCATGAAATGGGTCGACGTGGACGTGGGCGCGCCGGGCAAGGGCGAGATTCGCGTGAAGCACCATGCGGTGGGGCTGAATTTCATCGACGTGTACTTCCGCACCGGCCTCTATCCGATGCCGCTGCCCGGCGGCCTCGGCATGGAAGGCGCCGGCGAGGTGACGGCGGTGGGCGAGGGCGTCACGCAGTTCAAGCCAGGCGATCGCGTCGCGTATGCGTCGCGTCCGCCGGGCGCGTATGCCGAAGAGCGTGTGATGTCGGCGGAATACGTAGTCAAGTTGCCCGATGCGATCGGCTACGATGACGCCGCGTCGATCATGCTGCAAGGCCTGACCGCGCAGTATCTGCTGCGGCGGACATATCGCGTGAAAGCGGGCGATACCGTGCTGATCCACGCGGCGGCGGGCGGCGTCGGCATGCTTGCGTGCCAGTGGGCGAAGGCGCTCGGCGCGACGGTGATCGGCACGGTCGGTTCGGACGAGAAAGCCGAACTGGCGAAGGCGCACGGCTGCGATTACCCGATCGTCTACACGCGCGAGAACTTCACGCAGCGCGTGCGCGAAATCACCAACGGCGCGGGCGTGCCGGTGGTCTACGATTCGATCGGCAAGGACACTTACATCGCGTCGCTCGATTGCCTCGCGCCGCTCGGCCTCTTTGTCAGCTTCGGCAATTCGTCGGGGCCGCTGCCGCCGCTCGATTCGTCGGAGCTTGCGGGACGTGGCTCGCTGTATTTCACGCGGCCGACGCTCTTCAGCTACATCGCCAAACGCAGCGATCTCGATGCGATGGCGGCGGAACTGTTCGAAGTCGTTTCGTCGGGCAAGGTGAAGACGAACGTGCGCCAGCGCTATCCCTTGTCCGATGCGGCGCGCGCCCACGAAGACCTCGAAGCGCGCAAGACGACCGGCTCGACGATTCTCCTGCCCTGAAGTCGCGCCGAGGGGCGGTTCGTCACCATAACGAGCAACTAAAAAACCATGAGCGAGCCGTCCTTCACCGTCGTCCTGATCGAGGACGACAAGCAGATTCGCCGCTTCGTGCGCGTGTCGCTCGAAGCGCAGGGCATGACGGTCCATGAAGCGGAGACGGGGCAGAAGGGTCTCGTCGAAGCGGCGACGCGCAAGCCCGATCTCGTGATCGTCGATCTCGGTTTGCCCGATACCGACGGCATCGACGTGATCCGCGAGCTGCGCGGCTGGACGGAGTTGCCGATCATCGTGCTGTCGGCGCGCACGCAGGAAGAAGAGAAAGTGGCCGCGCTCGACGCCGGCGCCGACGATTACCTGACGAAGCCTTTCGGCGTTTCGGAACTGATGGCGCGGATTCGCGCGCATCTGCGGCGGCGCAATCAGGCGCAGGCGTCGGAGACGCCGGTCGTCGCGTTCGGCGACGTGAGCGTCGATCTCGCGCTGCGTCGTGTCGTGAAGAACGGCGAGAATGTGCATCTGACGCCGATCGAATATCGTCTGCTATCGACGCTCGTGCGGCACGCGGGGCGCGTGCTGACGCATCGGCAATTGCTGGTGGAGGTGTGGGGGCCGTCGCATGTGGAAAGCCCGCACTACTTGCGCATCTACATGGCGCATCTGCGCCAGAAGCTGGAGCGCGATCCCGCGCAGCCCGAGCATATCGTGACGGAAACGGGCGTGGGCTACAGGCTTGTCGGCGCGGCGTGACGGATCGTGTGCGCGGGTTCGAGCCTGAGCGAATCGAGCAGGATATCGATGGGCTCGTCGCCGCCGACGAACGCGATCATCCGGTTGTTGATGCCGCATGTCACGCATTGCAGCGCGATGCGCGCGACGTCGGCGCGCGAGACCTCGGGCTTGTGCTTCGTGAGCTCGCCGGCGAGTGCGATGGCGCCGTGCGCCGGTTCGTCCGATAGCGGTCCGGGCCGGAGAATCGCGTAAGGCACGCCGCGATGCGCGACGTATTCATCGGCTTCGCGCTTCATGCGCGAATAGTGGCGCAGTGCGAACCCGCTGCGCTCCGGGTAGAACGCTGACAGCGCGCTGATGACGATGAGTTGCTGCACGCGGCGGCGTTTTGCGGAGTCGGCGGTGCGCATGACGGCATCGCGGTCGATCGCGCGTTGCTCGTGCACGCTGTCCGTTTCCGACGATCCGGCTGCGTAGATCACATGCGTGATGTCGTCGAAGGCGTGGGAGAAGTCGTTGGTGAGATCGCCGAGGAGGATTTCGGCGCCCATCGCGGCGAGTTCGCTCTTGTGGGCGGATTTGCGCAGCATGGCGCGGAAGGGCATGGCTTCGGCGTGGAGACGCTGCGCGATCAGTCGGCCCGTGCGGCCGTGGGCGCCGATCAGCAGAACCTTTGGCGTTTTCATGCGGGGATGCGTCCTTTGCCACGGTGTCTGTGGCTAGCCTTTACCCGACAAAGTAGGCGATTTTTGCGCTGCGCGCTGGGGGTTGTATTTGCGTTTGCAGCAATTTTGGTTTTTCGCTGAGTCCCGGTTTCGTGTCGGTCTATTAGCACTGCCCCTGTGCGGGGCGGCAGTCACTTTCTTTGCTGCTGCAAAGAAAGTAACCAAAGAAACAGCTCGTTCAGGCCCGCGGTCACACGCAGTTTGGCCATGCTTGCCAGCCCGCGGTGGCCCTCGCCTAAGTGTCGTCCTCGAAGGACTTCCCGGGCTTGGCTCGCGCACGGTCTGCCGCTCCAAATGTTTTAGGGCGCTGGTTCAGCACGAAAGAGCTTCGGCACAGCGCTACGCGCTGCCGTTGGGTATGCGAAGGAAACCGTCGAAGAAGAAGTGCACGCGGACCCGATTGACCGGTCGGCCGCGAAGCAGGCCGGAGCTATTTGGTGCTGAACCAGTGAGGCAAGTGGCGCGATGTGACAGACCGTGCGCGAGCCAAGCCCGGTTGGTCCTTTGGGGGCGACACTTAGGCGAGTGCCGCCTGCGGCTGGCAAGCATGGCCAACGTGCGTGTGACCGCGGGCGGTGAGAAGCTGCTTTCTTTGGTCACTTTCTTTGCAGCAGCAAAGAAAGTGACCCCCGCCCCGGGGAGGGGCAGTGCTAATAGACCACCGCGATACCGGGATCCGGCGAAGAAAAACCGCAATTCACTCCGCCGCATTCGCGTGCCGCGCGCCCCCCTGCCTCCGAGCGCGCCGCGCCTCGGAGCGAATACGAAACCGATCCATATAAAGATAAACAACAGGCGTCGTATAAAGCGTCAACATCTGACTAACGATCAACCCGCCGACAATCGCAATCCCAAGCGGCGCGCGCATCTCCGACCCTTCTCCGGTACCGAACGCGAGCGGCAACGCGCCGAGCAACGCGGCGGCGGTCGTCATCATGATCGGGCGAAAGCGCAAGAGACACGCTTCGCGAATCGCGTCCTGCGGCGTTTGCGCACCATGCCGCGTCGCCTCGATCGCGAAATCGACCATCATGATCGCGTTCTTCTTCACGATCCCGATCAGCAGAATCACCGCGATCAACGCAATGATGCTGAACTCCGTCTTGAACAGCAGCAGCGCGAGCAGCGCGCCGATACCCGCGGACGGCAGCGTCGAAAGAATCGTGATCGGATGGATGTAGCTCTCGTACAAAATGCCGAGCACGATATAGACCGCCGCCAGCGCCGCGAGAATCAAAAGCGGCTGGTCGTTGAGCGATTGCTGGAAAGCCTGCGCCGTGCCCTGGAAACTGCCGTGAATGGTCTGCGGCACGCCGATCTCCGCCATCGTTTCGTAGATCGCGGCGGTCGCGTCGGACAGGGACTTGCCCGGCGGCAGGTTGAACGAGATCGTCGACGCGACGAACTGGCTCTGGTGATTCACCGAAAGCGGCGTATTGCCCGGCCCGAACTTCGCGATGGCCGACAGCGGGACCATCGTTTCCTTCGATGTCGATACCGCCGCGCCCGACGACGAACCGTTCTTGCCCGTCGCCGCAATCGCGTTCGTGGCGGAGTTCTTCACCGCGGCGAGCGCGAGGGCGGCCGTGGTGTCGCTCGTGCTCGTCGATGCTCCGCCCGCGCCGGTCGATCCGGTCGCGGCAGTGGATGCGGTCGAGGTCGTGCCGGAGGTCGTGGTCGATTGCGTCGATGCCGAACCGCTCGCCGTGCCGCCCGACGTGCTGATGTAGAGCTGCTTGAGCGTCTCCGGGTCCTGCCAGTACTTCGGCGCGAGCTCCATCACCACGTGATACTGCGACAGCGGGTTGTAGATGGTCGAGACCTGACGCTGGCCGAACGCGTCGTAGAGCGTGTTGTCGATCTGCGCGGGCTTGATGCCGAGACGCGCGGCCGTCGAGCGGTCGAACGTGACCATCGCTTCGAGGCCGCCCTGTTGCTGGTCGGAGTTGACGTCGGTGAGCTCGGGGCGCTTTTGCAGCGCATCGGTGAGGAGCGGCCCCCACTTGTAGAGATCGGATGTGGTGTCGGACAACAGCGTGAACTGATATTGCGCGTTCGACTGCCGCCCGCCCACGCGAATGTCCTGCACCGCCTGCAGGAACGTGCGCGCCCCCGCGACGTCCGCGAGCGGCTTACGCAATCGGTTGATCACCTGATCGGCGGACACCTTGCGCTCGCTCTTCGGCTTGAGCGAGATGAACATGAAGCCCGAATTGGTCGAACGCCCGCCGGTGAAGCCCGCGACGCTATCGACGGCCGGGTCCGCCTCGACGATCTTCATCATCTCCGCGAACTTGACCTTCATCGCCTGAAACGACGTGCTCTGGTCCGCTTGAATGCCGCCGATGATGCGCCCCGTGTCCTGCTGCGGAAAAAAGCCCTTCGGCACAATCACGTACAGATAAATGTTCAGCCCGATGGTCGCGAGCAAAACCAGGAGAATTGTGCGCGGATGCGCGAGCGCCCAGCCGAGCGTGCGCGCGTAGGCGCGCTGCATGCGATCGAACTGACGTTCAAGCCAGCGCGCGACGCGGCCTTCTTCCTTGCGGTCGTGCGGTTCCTGAAGAAGGCGCGAGCACATCATCGGCGTGACGGTCAGCGACACGACGAGCGACACCGCGATCGCGAGCGAAAGCGTCAGCGCGAACTCGCGGAACAGCCGCCCGACGATGCCGCCCATCAGCAGGATCGGCAGGAACACCGCGACAAGCGACACGCTGATCGACAACACCGTGAAGCCGACTTCGCGTGCGCCGAGTATGGCGGCCTCCATGCGCGGCACGCCTTTCTCCACATGCCGCGTGATGTTCTCCAGCACGACGATGGCGTCATCGACGACGAAGCCCGTCGCGATGGTCAGCGCCATCAGCGAGAGGTTGTCGAGCGAGAAGCCGAGCAGATACATCGCCGCGAAGGTGCCGATGATCGAAATCGGCACGGCGACGCTCGGTATCAATGTGGCGCGCCAGTTGCGCAGAAACAGGAACACGACCATCACGACGAGCGCCACCGCGATCACGAGCGTCAACTCGGTATCGTGCAGCGACGAGCGGATGGTGGTCGAGCGGTCGGCGGTCGGCGTGATCTGCACGTCGGCGGGCAGCGCGGCCTGAAGTTGCGGCAGCATCGACTTCACCCGGTCGATGGTTTCGATGATGTTCGCGCCCGGCTGGCGATACAGAATCACGAGCACCGCGCGCTTGTTGTTGATGAGGCCGAGGTTGCGCAGGTCTTCGACCGAATCGACCACTTCGCCGACATCCGAGAGCTTCACCGCCGAGCCGTTGCGGTACGCGACGACGAGATCCTTGTATTGCGAGGCCTTGCTCGCCTGATCGTTGGTGTAGAGCTGAACCCGGGTGCCCTTGAACTCGATCGCGCCCTTCGGGCTGTTCGCGTTCGCCGACGCGAGCGCGGCGCGCACGTCCTCCAGCCCGATGCCGTAGTGAAAGAGCGCGCCCGGCTCCAGTTCGACGCGCACCGCCGGATTCGCGGAGCCGCTCACGTCGACTTCGCCGACGCCCGGCACCGTCGATAGCGTCTGCTGCAGCACGGTCGCGGCGGAGTCGTAAAGCGAGCCCGCCGTGCGCGTCGGCGACGAGAGCGCGAGCACGAGAATGGGCGCGTCGGCGGGATTGACCTTGTGATACGTCGGATTCTGGCGCAGCGAGGTCGGCAGATCGGCGCGCGCGGCGTTGATCGCGGCCTGCACGTCGCGCGCGGCGCCGTCGATATCGCGATTGAGGCCGAATTGCAGCGTGATGCGCGTCGAGCCGACCGAGCTCATCGACGTCATCTCGCTCACGTCGGCGATGGTGCCGAGATGCCGCTCCAGCGGGCTCGCGACGCTCGTCGCAACGGTTTCCGGGCTCGCGCCGGGCAGCGATGCCTGCACGGAGATCGTCGGGAAATCGACCTGCGGCAACGGCGCCACGGGCAGCCGCACGAACGCGAACATGCCCGCGAGCGCGATGCCGACGGCGAGCAGCGTCGTCGCGACCGGCCGGGCGATGAAGATGCGCGACAGGTTCATGGCTCAGCGTCCCTCACTCGCCGGCGCCGGGGGCGTGCTTCGATGAAAACGCGCGCGCAGCTTGCGGGCGAGCGAATCGAAGCCGAGATAGATCACCGGCGTCGTGAAGAGCGTGAGCAATTGCGACACAATCAGACCGCCGACGATCGCAATGCCGAGCGGATGCCGCAGCTCCGAGCCCGCGCCCCAGCCGAGCATCAGCGGCAGCGCGCCGAGCAGCGCCGCCATCGTGGTCATGAGAATCGGGCGGAAGCGCAACAGCGACGCCTGGAAGATCGCCTCGCGCGGCGACTTGCCCTGGTCGCGTTCGGCTTCGAGCGCGAAGTCGATCATCATGATCGCGTTCTTCTTCACGATGCCGATCAGAAGCACGATGCCGATGATCCCGATGATGTCGAGATCGTGCCCGGTGATCATCAGCGAGAGCAGCGCGCCGACGCCCGCGGACGGCAGCGTCGAAAGAATGGTGATCGGATGGATGAAGCTCTCGTACAGCACGCCGAGCACGATGTACATCGTCACGATGGCCGCGAGAATCAGGAACAGTTCGTTCGACAGCGACGCCTGGAACGCGAGCGCCGCGCCCTGGAAGCGGATCTGGAACGACGCGGGCAGGCCGATGTCCTCTTTCGCCTGCTCGATCGCCTTCACCGCTTCGCCGAGCGACGCGCCCTTGGCGAGATTGAAGGAAACGGTCGTCGCCGGGAACTGGCCGAGGTGCGTGACGAGCAGCGGCGCTGCGCGTTCAT
This sequence comes from Caballeronia jiangsuensis, assembly GCF_046030135.1. Lineage (NCBI taxonomy): Bacteria > Pseudomonadati > Pseudomonadota > Betaproteobacteria > Burkholderiales > Burkholderiaceae > Caballeronia > Caballeronia jiangsuensis. The sequence goes on along the minus strand of NZ_JAQQDB010000009.1, from coordinate 85,275 downwards.
GGAACTTCGCAATCGCCGAGAGCGGCACCTGCCCGTTGCTCGCGGTGGAAGAGGGCAGGTAGATGCCGTTGAGCGTGTCGCTGTAGTGGGCGTCGGAAGGTTCCGCTTCGAGAATCACGCGGTACTGGTTCGACTGCGTGAAGATGGTCGAGATGATCCGCTGGCCGAATGCGTCGTAGAGCGCGTTGTCGACGGTCGCGGGCGTGATGCCGAAGCGCGCGGCGGTCGCGCGGTCGATCTCGATATACACCGACTGGCCGTTCTGCTGCAGGTCGGTGGCGACATCGGTGAGGACCGACGTGTGCTGCAGGCGCTCGACCAGCTTCGGCACCCATTCGGCGAATTCGGACGGATTCGGGTCCGTCAGCATGAACTGGTATTGCGTCGGGCTGACGGTCGAATCGATCGTCAGGTCCTGCACCGGCTGCATGTAGAGCTTGATGCCGGGAATGTCCGCGACTTCGCCCTGAATGTTGCGGATGATGTCGCTCGACGTGTTGCTGCGGTCGTCGCGCGGCTTCAGGTTGATGAGCATGCGGCCGCTGTTGAGCGTGATGTTCGTGCCATCGACACCGACGAACGAGGTCAGACTTTCCACATCCGGGTTCTGCAGGACTTTCTGCGCGAGCGCCTGCTGCTGCTCCGCGACGGCCTGATACGACGCCGCCTGCGGCGCCTGCGTGATCGCCTGGATCACGCCCGTGTCCTGCGTGGGAAAGAAGCCCTTCGGAATGTACACGTACAGCACGGCCGTGAAAACGAGCGTGAGCACGAACACGAAGAGCGTCGCGCGCTGACGCTCCAGCACCCAGGTCAGCGCGACCGCATAACGCCCGATCACGTAATCGATGAACTGGTGCGCGCGCGCCTCGAAGCGCTTGCTCTCCTTCGGCGGCGTGTGGCGCAGAAGCTTGGCGCACATCATCGGCACGAGCGTGAGCGAGACGATCGCAGAAATGACGATGGTCACCGCGAGCGTGATCGCGAATTCGTGGAACAGGCGGCCGACCACGTCGCCCATGAAGAGCAGCGGAATCAGCACGGCGATGAGCGAAACCGTCAGCGAGATGATGGTGAAGCCGATCTGCTTCGATCCCTTCAACGCGGCTTCGAGCGGCGGTTCGCCTTCCTCGACGTAGCGCGCGATGTTCTCGATCATCACGATGGCGTCGTCGACGACGAAGCCTGTCGCGATGGTCAGCGCCATCAGCGAGAGGTTGTCGAGCGAGAAGCCGCACAGATACATGATCGCGAGCGTGCCGACGAGCGAGAGTGGCACCGACAAGCTGGGGATGATGGTCGCGTAGACGTTCGCGAGGAAGAGATAGATCACCAGCACGACCAGCACGACGGAGAGCGCGAGCTCGAACTGCACGTCGCGCACCGATGCGCGGATGGTCGTGGTGCGGTCAGTGACGACGCGCACGTCGAGCGCCGCCGGCAGCGCCTGTTGCAACTGCGGCAGGATTTTCTTGATGCCGTCGACGACCGCGATCACGTTCGCGCCCGGCTGGCGCTGCACGTTCAGGATGATCGCGGGTGTCGCATCGACCCACGCGCCGAGCTTCGTGTTCTCCGGGCCCTGCACGATGGTCGCGACGTCCGTCAGCATGACCGGGCGGCCGTTGCGATAGGCGACCACCGCGCTCTTGTAGGCGTCGGCGTCGGTGAGCTGGTCGTTCGCGTTGATCGTGTAGGCGCGCGTCGGGCCGTCGAAGTTGCCCTTCGGCGTGTTGACGTTGAGGTTCGAAATCGTCGTGCGCAGGTCGTCGATGTTGAGTCCGTACGATGCGAGCGCGCGCGTGTTCGCCCGGATGCGCACGGCGGGACGATTGCCGCCGCTCACAGACACGAGGCCCACGCCCGCGACCTGCGAAATTTTCTGCGCGAGGCGCGTGTCGGCGAGATCCTGCACCTGCGTGAGCGGCAATGTTTTCGAGCTCACCGCGAGCGTCATGATCGGCGCGTCTGCCGGGTTCACCTTCGCGTAGATCGGCGGCGCGGGAAGATCGGACGGCAGCAGGTTGCCCGCTGCGTTGATCGCCGCCTGCACTTCCTGCTCGGCGATATCGAGCGGCAAGTCGAGGCTGAACTGCAGCGTGATTACCGATGCGCCCGCCGAGCTTTGCGACGACATCTGGTTCAGGCTCGCCATCTGCCCGAACTGCTTTTCGAGCGGCGCGGTGACGCTCGATGTCATCACGTCCGGCGACGCGCCCGGATAGAACGTCTGGACCTGGATCGTCGGATAGTCGACGGCGGGCAGCGCCGAGAGCGGCAAAAAGCGCAACGCGACGAGGCCGACCAGCATGATCGCCGCCATCAGGAGCGCCGTGCCGACCGGACGCAGAATAAAAATACGAGATGGGTTCATGCCGGATTCATTACGTGATGCCTGCGATTACTGCTGCTGCGACTGCTGACGTCGATGCCCGCCATGCCGTGCGCCCGATGCCGCCGAAGCCGGCGCGGCCGCCGACGCACCGGAAGCACCGGAAGCAGCCGACGCCGCCTTCGCCTTTTCGGCCGGGATCGTGATCTTCGCGCCTTCCTTCAGGCGGTCGGAGCCGTCGATCACCACGCGCTCGCCCGTTTGCAGCCCGGACTTGATGCTGGTGCGCTCGCCATCGACCGGACCGGTCTTCACGTTGCGCACCGTGACGGTGTTGTCCGGCTTCACGACATAGACGAACGCACCGGACGAGCCGTTCAGCACCGCGGAAGTGGGCACGATGGTCGCGTTTTTGATCACATCGACGAGCAGCTTCGTGTTCACGAACTGATTCGGGAAGAGCATGCTTTCCTTGTTGTCGAAGGTGGCGCGCAGCTTCACGGTACCGGTGGTCGTATCGATCTGGTTGTCGACGGTTTCGAGGAAGCCCGCTTCGAGCGGCGTCGTGTTCGCGCGGTCGTACGCGGTCACCGACATCTTCGTGCCCGCGTGCAGCGGCTTGAGAATGGCGGCGAGGTTGTCCTCGGAGGTCGTGAAGATCACGCTGATCGGCTGCAACTGCGTGATGACGACGACGCCGTTGGTGTCGCCCGTCGTCACGTAGTTGCCCGGATCGACCTGACGCAGACCCACGCGCCCCGATACCGGCGCGGTGATGCGCGCGTAGGTCAGATCGAGCTTGTAGGTATCGACATTCGCCTGATCGGACTTCACCGCGCCTTCGTATTGCTTGACGAGTGACGCTTGCGTGTCGACCTGTTGCTTCGCGATGGAGTCCTGCGAAAGCAGCGTCTGATAGCGCTGCAAGTCGAGGCGCGCGGTCTGCAGCAACGCCTGATCTTTCGCGAGCGCGCCTTCCGCGTTGCGCAGCGAGATTTCATAGGGACGCGGATCGATCTGCGCGAGCACGTCGCCCTTCTTGACCATCTGGCCTTCCCTGAAGGCGACATCGACGAGCGTGCCGTTCAGCTGCGTCTTGACCGTGACGTTCGCGAGCGGCGTGACGGTGCCGAGCGAATTGATGACGACGGGCATTTCGCCTTGTGTGACGGTCGCCACATGCACCGGTTGCGGCTGGTTCGCCGCTTGCGCGCCGCGCCGTCCGCCCTGACGCGCGTCCTGCGGAGCGTTCGTGCCGCCGGTGCTGCCGCGATTCCACGGATGCCACCATGCGATCGCGCCGGCGACGATCAGCATCGCGACGATGAGCGGAACGATCCGGCGCCGCCGCTGCGCGGGTTCGTAGGCGGCGGGCGTTGGAGGCGTCGGGCGCGGTTGCGCGGAAGGATTCTTTTGGTCGTCCATCGGTTCGGTGGCTGGGTCTTTCAAATCTGTACGGAGCGCGGACGGGCGGCGGTCGCGGTTCGGACGCGCAAGGCGATGCGCCGCGCGCATGAACCGTGACCGAAGCGGAGGCCGTGAGAATGCGGGGGCCGTCGAAAGCGGCTGGAAAGCCTGCCTGTCGATCAGGCCGGGAATCCGGCGCGGCCCCGGTGCGCGCGAAGCATGATGCTACGTCCCGCACCCGAGGCCGTCTACCGGCCATTCTTTCTGTTGATTACGACTGTTACACGCGCGCCGACCCGAGCTTTCGATGGGCTTCGCTTGCGCGCCGTGCAGCCGCGTAGTCTACCCGGCGGCGCGTATCGCGTTCGACGCGCGCGAGCCGCCGATCTCGCGGGTGATCTGCTCGATGCAATCGAGCAGGGCCGGCGCGACTTCGCCGGTGAGTATGTCCTGCGGGCACTGATGCGCGGCCCCGCCGCAATTGACCGAATACCGTTCCTCCGACGGCCCCACGAAGCCCGCCGCGACCGCGTTCAGCCCATGGTGCCATTCGCCGACGGAGGTCGCGAAGCCGAGGCGCAGGGCATCGTCGAGGCCGCGCTGCAAACCGCCCGCGACGGCCGGCCAGTCGTCGCCCGATGCGGTCTGCAAACTGCCGATGAGCGCGCGCCGATCCGGCTCCGAGAGCACCGCGAGATACGCGCGGCCGACCGCCGTGCGGCACAGGTCCATCCTTCCGCCGACTTCGAGCCGCGAAACCAGGACGGCCGAGCGTGGCCGGATGGCATCGATTACAACCATCTCAAGACGATCGCGCACGGCGAGGTGGACGGACAGGCCGGTACGTTCCGCGAGCCGGATGAGGAACGGGCGTGCTCGTGCACGAATATCGAAGTTGCGTAAGAATCCGTTGCTCAGTTCGAGAACCGATGCGGTCAGCACGAACCGCTCGCTGTCGGGCAGTCGCAGCAACAGGCCGGCGCCGACGAGCGTCGCGGTGATGCGCGAGATCGTCGGCTTGGGGATGCCGGTCCAGTCCGTCAGTTCGCGATTGCTCACGGGCGCATCGGCGGCGGCAATCCGGCGCAACACATCGAGCCCGCGGGCGAGAGCCGTGACTTCTTCGCCGTCTTTTTCCCGGGCGCGTTCCCGGCCTGGCGACCGTTCATTTTGCATAGGCATTCGTTTTGTGAAACATTGTTTTATTTGATGATAGGTCGCGATTCTACAGGGCGACACCGCGAAACTTGCAAACGATGCAAGCCTTCACGATAAGCTGCATACACGATGAAACTTTTCCCGCAACGGTCGCACCTTGAACGAAGTTTGGGCAGTTGCCCGGACCGTGAAGTTTTGCTTGACTTAGGCAGCGATCCCGGAAAAAATGGAACCGAATTTCGAAACCGGGGTGATGTGCGCATCGGCGCTTTCCGCTCAGGGCTCGAAATACAGGCTCTCAGGTTCTAGCACGGCCCTCGGAATGGCTAGAACTTTTAAGGCGCTACGGCAACGTAGCGCCTTTTTTTTCGTACTCGCTTAGTCGAAGCCGTTGGCGAATATACCTGAACGGGCACGAGTCGCCTGGATGCCGCGTGCGGTCGCTGGATCGGGATGCCGGAGGGAAGGGTGGTGCGAGGCGGGAAATCGGCGGCGAAGACCTTCACCGCGCGATGGCAAACGGGGCGCACAGGGCGCCGCGTCGTGGAAATCAGTACATGTTGTTGAACACGCGAGGCTGCTTGAGCAGGCGCTTGCCGCGCGCAATCCAGTAGACGCTCGCGCATACCAGCAGCAGCGCGACGGCCAGCACCAGGAGCGGGGAAATGCGTTCCGGCGCGGGCGGGCTCGTCGCGATGAACAACGCCGTCAGGAATGCCACGCCCGCCTGGTAGAACGAGCGGCTGGCGAGATTGCGGCGCATGCGGGGCGTGGTGAAGCGGGAGACGGGGGCGCGGGTAAACGGCTCGAACAGGATCAACCCTGCGACCAGGGCGACAGCGAAATTCATGAGAAGCATGGAGCGAGACTGTGTGGGGAGGCGGGACGCCGGCGAATATATGTCAGCCCGGTACGCTCCAAAACCAGAAGTCTCTTAAATGTAGAGGGAAAATTCTATTTGCCGCTTTTCACGGGCGGCACTTCCGTTGGCAGGTATTCGTAAGGACTGGCGCGGCCTTCGCGCCAGTCAGGTTCCCCTGCGATGCAAGGTTTCAGAGTTCGATTCGCGTGCCGAGCAGCGTAAGAAACTGCCTGATCCACGCCGGATGCGCGGGCCACGCGGGCGCGGTCACGAAATTCGCATCGGTCACGGCGTCGTCCACGGCGATATCGGCGAAAGTCGCGCCAGCGAGACGCACTTCCGGCGCGCAAGCCGGATAGGCGGAAATGCGCCGTCCCTCGATCACGCCCGCCGCCGCGAGCACCTGAGCGCCGTGGCAGACAGCGGCGATCGGCTTGTTCGACTGCGCGAAATGGCGCACCAGTTCCAGCACGCGATCGTCGAGCCTCAGATATTCCGGCGCGCGGCCGCCCGCGATCGCGAGCGCGTCGTAACGGGCCGGATCGACATCATCGAAGCTCGCGTTGAGCGTGAAGCGATGCCCGGGCTTCTCCGTGTAGGTCTGGTCGCCCTCGAAATCGTGGATCGCCGTCTTCACGTAGTCGCCGCGCCGCTTGCCCGGGCAGACTGCATCGACCGTATGGCCGACGGCCTGCAGCGCCTGAAACGGGACCATCGTTTCATAGTCCTCGGCAAAATCGCCGGTAAGGAAAAGAATCTTCTTCGCAGCCATCGCTAGACCTCGTCAGGGAATGGGTTGTCGGATGCACCGTGCCGCGCGCAAGGCGCGCAACGCGGACCAGTCTACTATTCATGTCACGCTTCGCATGTGACACGCCGGAACTGCATTCCGGAGCGGTATCGCAGCGGCAGCGTATGATGTGCGCGACTTTTGAGATCACGAATCGGGCAGAAGGTAACACCATGCAAATGAATCCCATGAGCCGCATCGCCGTGGCGCTCGCCGCGCTCGGCGTGCTGGCCGCGTGCGAGAAGCACGACGCAACCGCGGGACAGGCCGCGGGCGCATTCAACAACCTCGCGAGCCAGACGAGCCAGAAGTTCGATCAGGCCGCGAGCTATGTCGGCGCGAAGGTCGATGCGGCGAAGCAGTCGGCGCAACAGAATGTCGATAACGCCGGTTCGATGCCCGACGTGTCGGCGAGCAGCGTCGCCGCGTCGGCGCGATCGAATTTCGACGGCGCCGCGAGCGCGACGAACGCCGCCATCAACAATGCCGCGAGCGCGACCGGCGCGGGCCTGCAATCGGCGGGACGCAAGCTGCAGGAATGGTCCGCGACGAGCGGCGGCGCGTCGAATCCGCAGGCGAGTGCGCAGGGTTCGGTCGCGAGCCCGGCAGCCGACGGCAGCAGCGGCACCCGCACGGAGATGGATAAATAGCGCTCATTCGTCTGAGAAAACGGGGCGAATCGGCTTAACATTCGGTTACGTCCCGATTGGGCGGCGTTCCGGTCGCAGCCGCTAAACTGGCGGTCTTTCAGAAATCGAGACCGTTATGAAGTTACGCAAGCTCGCGCCCGTGCGCGCGGCGGCGTCTGTCGCGATGTCCTGGATGGGGGCGTTCGCGCTTTCTTGCGCCGCGCTCGTGCGCCACGCGTCGCGCGGTTTTTCGCAGGTCATGTCGTCGGTGCTTGCCGTGCTCGTCGCGTCGATCGCGCTCGCGACGCCTGCCGCCCACGCCGCTTCCGCGCTCACGCTGCCCACCTTTCAGGAACTGATCACGCCGGCCGCGCCCGCGTCCGCGCCGGATGCCGCGTCCGCGCCCGCCATGTCCGATGCCGACATGGTGCGCTCGCTCGACAACATCATCGCAACGCTCGACAGCGACAAGCAGCGCGCCGCGCTCATTTCGCAACTGAAGCATCTGCGCGACGCGAAACGCGCGGCCGACGCCACGGTTCCCGCATCCGGCGCGGCGGCGGCTTCCGCGACGACGGACGTAACCGCGAGCGGCACGGCCGCGGCAGGCGCGACGCCGACATCCGGCTCGACGGCATCGTCGGTGGTGGCGACCATCGCGCAGAACGCGGGGCTGCTCGGCGCGATCGCGTCGGCGCTCACCAATATCGAAGCGGACGTGAAGCGCGGCAAGACGCCGATCGCCTATTGGATCGGACGCTTCAACGCGGCCGGCAACGAGCTTTTCACGATCGTCACGAGCCAGAGCCGCGAGACGTTCGGCCGCACGCTCTTCAACTTCTTTGCGATGCTCGCTGGCTGGGCCGCGTGCGCGCTGACGCTCGTTTATCTGCAGCGGCGCGTGCAGGCGCGTTACGGCATCGACACCGGCCTGCACTCGAATCCGACGACGCGCGAACTGCTGCTCTTCACGCTGCGCCGCGTGGCGCCGTACCTGTTCGCGTTTCTCGCGGCGCTGACCTTTACGCATTACATGCCGCTGTCGCTCGGCCGCACGCTCGCGATGGTCACCGCGTACGCAATCGTCGCGGGCGCGGTGTTCTCGGCGATCTGTCTCATCATGTTCTCGCTGTTCGGTTCGGCGCACCGCCGCGTCGCGGTGAACCTGCTGATCATCCGCGCGCGGCGGCTCCTGTTCCTGATCGGCACGCTCGGCGCGCTCGGCGACGCCGCCGCCAATTACGACGTCGCGCAGCAACTGGGCACCAATCTCGCCGGCCTCATTTCGACCTGCGCGAACATGGGCGCGGCGGGCCTCACCGCGTATTTCGCGCTCGCGTTCCAGCGGCCCGTCGCGCATCTGATCCGAAGCCGGAGCTACGAGCAGCGCAACACGCGCAAGGCCGCGACCGAAACCTTCGAAGTGGTCGCGTCGCTGTGGCAACTGCCGCTCTTGCTGCTCGCGTCGGCGTCGGTGGTGGCGACGCTGATGGGCATCGGCACGTCGGAGAACGTGTTGCAGATGGCGATCGCGACGGCGGGCCTGCTCGTCATCGCGTTCTTTCTTTCCGCGATCATCGTGCGCATCACGCGGCCCAAGTCGCGCAAACCGCGCCGGCAATCGGCGTATGTGCGCAGACTCGTCAAGTTCGTCGGCACGATGATCGTGGTCGGCGTGTGGCTCGTGTTCCTCGAACTGTCGTCGCGGTTCTGGGGCTTTTCGCTCGCCCACATGGCCGAGGAGAGCGTCGCCGCGCGCGGCATCACGCACGCCGTCGCGATGATCGTGCTGACGTTCTTCGTCGTGTGGCTGATCTGGATTCTCATCGACACGGGCATTCAGGAGGCGCTCAGGCCGGACGCGGCGCGGCGCGGCGGACGCGGCCCGAGCATGCGCGCCCGCACGATGCTGCCGCTCGTGCGCAACGTCGTGTTCGTGTTCCTGCTGACGGTCGCGGCGATCGTCACCGCCGCGAATCTCGGCCTCAACGTGACGCCGCTGCTCGCGGGCGCGGGCGTGATCGGCCTTGCGGTCGGCTTCGGCGCGCAGTCGCTCGTCGCGGATCTGATCACGGGACTCTTCATCATCATCGAGGACACGATCTCGGTCGGCGATTCGATCGAGGTCGAGGGCGGTCACGCGGGCATCGTCGAAAGCCTGACGATTCGCACCGTGCGCCTGCGCGACGGTCAGGGCGCGATCCACGCCATTCCGTTCTCGCAGATCAAGACGGTCAAGAACCTGTCGCGCGATTTCGCCTATGCGGTGTTCGAGGTGCGCGTGCCGTTTTCGGCCGACGTCGATGAAGTCACGCAGATGATCCGCGAAGTCGGCGCCGAGCTGATGGACGATTTCCGCTATCGGCTGGAGATGCTGGGGCCGGTCGAAGTGTGGGGGCTGGACCGTTTCGATCCGAACTGGATGGTCGTGAAAGGGCAGATCAAGACGCGGCCGCTGCAGCAATGGAGCGTCGCGCGGGCGTTCAATCTGCGCATCAAGCGCAAGATGGACGAAGCCGGCATGGAGATTCCGGTGCCGCAGATGCACGTGCAGATGACGCGCGACGCGATGCTCGGCGCCGACGCCGCCGAAGGGCGCGAGCGCGCGCGGCGCATCTGGACGGGCGGGGCGCCGCCCGCGGTGGAAGAAGAGGCGACAGCCGCGGCGCGCGATGTGTCGCACGAGCCGCAGCCCGCGCCCCCGCCGACCGATCAGTCCGTGCCGATTCCGCCGCAGATTCCGACGGCGTCCGAGCCCGGAAAAGGCTGAGCCTGCTTCAGGCTGCGAGCAGATCGTTGACGTGCGTGGCGATCTGCTCGCCCGCGACGCCGTAGACGTGCAGCGACACGGCGCGCGCGGCGGCATCGGCGCAAAGGCCGAGCTGATGAATTGCGCCGCGTCCCGCGCCCACATACGACACCGCGCCCGGCGGGCGTGGATGACGCCGCGTTTCGATCGCGCGATGCTCCACTGCGTCCCAGCGATACAGCGTTTCCTCGAGCGTGCCTTCGATCACCGCATAGCCGCACCACGTCCGATGACCATGCACCGGGCTCGCCTGCCCCGGCGCCCAGACGAGCGCGGCGATTGCATAGCGGTTGAGCGGATCGGCGGCGAGCAGATGGCGGCAATAGGTCTGCGGATTGCCCGCGCGCTGATCGGGGCGCAGCACGGCCGGATCGGCGATCGCCCGTTGCAGCGCAAGTCGCACGCGCTGCCCGAACGCAGCCTGCGAACCCGTTTCGGCGGCCGCGAAAGCCGCATCGAGCTCGCGGCACAATTGGTCGAGCGCCGGGCTTATGCAGGCAGCGGATTCGGACGCCGGCGAAGCCGGAGGGAAGGGCCGCGCCGGGCGGCTGACATGTTCGAGTTGCATAGTGGATGAGCCGTCTTTTCGTTGTTACCTGATCCACTCATTTATACCGGCTTGCCTCCAGAATTAGTTTCCATATAATTTCGCTCGACCATCGAGAAATAGAATAATTTCCTATAAGGGGTGCAGCATGGGAATGGACCTCATCGACCGCAAACTGCTCGAATTGCTGCAGAACGACGTGACGATGCCCATCGCGGAACTCGCGCAACGAGTGAATTTGTCGCAGACGCCTTGCTGGAAGCGCGTGCAGCGTCTGAAAGAGACGGGCGTGATCCGCGCGCAGGTGGCGCTATGCGATCCGAAGAAACTGGGCGTCGGTACGACGGTATTCGTCGCGGTGCGCACGAATCAGCACACGCAGACGTGGGCCGAGGATTTCACGCGCGCGGTCCGCGATATTCCGGAAGTCGTCGAGGTGTATCGGATGAGCGGCGAAACCGACTATCTGCTGCGGGTCGTGGTGTCGGATATCGACGATTACGACCGCGTGTACAAGCAGCTCATTCGAGCGGTGCCTTTGTACGACGTGAGTTCCAGTTTCGCGATGGAGCAGATCAAGTATTCGACGGCGCTGCCTGTGCGGCCGACGCTTGCGCCTTGAGCGTTCGCGAGCGCATTAACTTAGGATGATGAAACAAAAAAGGCCGCCCGGGCGGGCGGCTCAACACGTCCGGTCACAGATCATCCCGGCACCTGCACCTGCCACCCGCGCCGGGATCGGACGCGCATCGAATCGCATTCAGTATCGTCGTCCGGACGGGCTTTCTTCAAGCGGCGCGGTGCAGTAGAGAATTTCGCGACCGGCGCGCGCGTATCGAAACGACATGAGTGCAAGTGCCGCGAATCGTCGCGCCCCGCAATCCAACTGAAACCCGATACGGGTACCATGTCGGGTCATTCCCGAAACGTCGCCACGAACCTTTTCATGAACCACGACCCCCGCGATTCTCGCCGCCCGGACGGTAAGCCGAAGAACCCGACCCGCGCGGTCAGCGTGTTCATCGTTGTCGTGGTGCTGCTCGTGATCGGCACGATCCTCTTCAACGCGATTCGCGAAAAGCGCGAGTTCGATCAGCAAAACGCGCAACCGTCCGCCGCGAGCGACGTGCGTCCCGCGGTCCCTGCGATCGGCGCATCGCAGTAGCGCCTAAGCGGCGTTCACACTGGCAGGCGAATCTGCGCGGCGTCCTTGCCGATGAGCGACGACGCCGTCAGCATCTGCTTGCATTGATGCGCGAGCAGCTTGAGATCGTGAAGCGCATCGGCGGACAGCGATTGCGCGCGCTCGGCATCGACGACCATTTTGTCCAGATCGCGCCGCAGCTCCTTGAGCGCGTCCGCTTGTGCGGGCGGCGCATCGGGCTTCGGCGCGGCGGGCAGTTCGCCCACGGCGTCGGCGAGGTTGTCGCGCACGATGCCGAAGGTGCGCTGCACCGGTTCGAACGGCTGGCCGCCCGCTTCGTTGAGCGACTGCAAAAGCGGCGCGGCAGCCGTGATCTGCGAGGCGAGCACATGGCTTTGCACGAGCAGATCGTTCAATTCAGCGACGTACCGTTGCTGCGCCTTCGGTTCGAGCATCATGCGCTGGAACGCCTGCGCGAGATTGGCGAAAGCGATATGCACGTTCTTGCGCGCGAGCCGGTAACGGAAGTCGCGGTCGAGCGCGGTGGCGGCGACCGTCGCCGCTGCGGACGCGCCCTTGCTCGCCGTGGCCGCCGTGCTTTCCCCGATACTCACCGACGACAAGCGTTGGGCAGTCGCGCTCGCGGCTTTCATTGCCGAATCGGCGACCACTGCCGGATCGAGCGGCGGCGTGGCGGTGTTCGGCTCGTTGGCCGCGACTGCCGTGATGGTCACCGTTTGCACGGGCGCCTCGACAACCGATGACGACGCCACCGCGCCCGCGTTGGCATCGGCGAACACCGCGCGCTCGACGGGCGTTTCCACCGCCGATGAAGAAGCCGCGCGCGCCTTTTCCGCCGGCGTGGCCGGCTTCGCACGCCACCACCAGCTTGCTTCCAGATAATTGCGTGTCGCGGCGAGCAGATCCTTCACGAGCTTGCCCATCAACCGGTATTCCCAATAGGGGAAAAGATGGCTCGCCGCGATGGCGATCGCGCAGCCGACCACGGTATCGATCGCGCGCTCGCCGATGAGCCGCAAGCTGCCGGGCGCGAGCAGGTGGAACATCAGCAGCACATACGACGAGGTGAACACGACGCTCGCCGCGTAGTTGAAGAGCAGGAGGCTATAGCTCATGACCATCGACGCGAACATCACGACGAGCAGGATATGCGGCTCCTTCACGAACAGAATCAGCGCGATGGTCACCGCGCAGCCGATCGCCGTGCCGATGATCCGCTGCGTGTTGCGCTGCTTCGTGAGCGAATAGCCGGGCTTCAGGATGATGACGGTCGTCATCACGATCCAGTACGCGTTCGTGAGCGGCAGCAGACGTCCGAGCCAGAAGCCGATGCCCACAGCGATCGTCACGCGCAGCGCGTGACGGAAGCTCGGCGAAGACATCGTGAGATTCGAAAAGATCTGCATGAACGGCACGCGCCGGCTCGATATGAAGCGCGACAACGCGTGATCGATCTGCACTTCGGTTTCGATCGCACTCGCGCCGTCGCGCGTGCGGCGGCGCATCTTGTCGATGAGGCGCGTCGCGCTCCAGAGCCGCCTGAACACCGCCGCCGCCGCCGTATACGCTTCCGGATTCTTCTCCGGCAGACCGTGCTTGCGCATCAGTTCGAGTTCGTATTCGATCGCGCGCAATTCGGCCTTCATGCTGATCTGCCGTCCGGCCGGATTGTTCTGCAGCACCGCGAGTCCGATTTCTTCGAGATCCGCGCTCGCCTTGCGCATCAGGTCGCGATAGAAGATGAGCACGTCCGAACCCGCGAACGTCTTTCTGACAAGCGGATAATCCGTATGCGCGCCGACGAAGAACTCGTGCAGATCCACCACGTTGATGAAAAGATTGAAGAGCCGTGCGCGCCGCGCGTCGAGCTTGCCGCTCTTCACTTTCGGCAGGTTGCGCAGCACGATGTCGCGCGCCGCTTCCTGCCGCTCGACGGCCGCGATCTGCTTTTCGATGAGCACGCGGTAGCACTCGTCGAGATCGGCGTCGCCGTCATAAAACTCGGCGCGCGCGAGCAGATACTCCGCGCAACTGAAAATGCTTTCGGCGAGCGCCTGCTGCTCGATGCGATACACGAGCAGGCGGGAGACGAGCGTCGCCCAGTAGGTGTACCAGAGGCCACCCAGCAGAATCCACGAAGCGTTGATGAGCGCCTGCATCGGCGTGAAATGCTCTTCGAGCGTGACGACCATCATGAAGAGCGTTGCGAAGCTGATCTGCGGCCAGCGATTGCCATACACGACGATCAGCGACAGCACGAAAGTCAGCGGCACGATGGTCAGCCAGAGCGCGATCGGATGCGCGGTCGCGATACCCGTCGCGAGCGCCGCGAGGAAGCCGATCGACGTGCAGGCGAGCATCTCGTTGTGCTTGTGCCTGAGCGGGCCGGGCATGTCGACGACGCATGCGCCGAGCGCGCCGGTCGCGATCGTGAAGCCGAGCTCGCGATTATGAAAGACGATGAGCATCAGGACGGCGGGCAGCGACACGCCCAAAGCGATGCGCAAGCCGCCGAAGAAATACTGGCTGTAAATAAACTTCCTGATTTCGAACGAATAGCGCATCGACTTCCTGTTTTGACGCTCGTTGATGTTCTGGGGACGAGGCGAGAAACGAGTCTAACCCAACTCTACCGGGCTTCTGACCTCGGCCATTCGGCCAGGTTCTCGTCACCGCGCCCGCTTTGCTATGCTGGCGCCTGGACTTACAAAGCTTTTCGAATCCCGCCATTTCAGGCCGCATAGCAACGGCGCTTCCATGCTCGAACTCTTTTATTCGAATCGTCACGAGACGCTCGCCGCTGCGCTTTTCGAGGACCTCGACGCGTTCGCGATGCGCGAGAGCGATCCCTTCGCGCGCGAAGCCGTCATCGTGCCGAGCGCGGCCGTGCGGCGGCGGCTCGAACTCGACATGGCCGAGCGCTTCGGCATCTGCGCGAACGTCGATTTTTGCTATCTCGCGCAGTGGCTCTGGGCGCAGATCGGGCGCGTGCTGCCCGTGGCCGTGCATTCGCCGTTCGCGCCGGACCGGCTTGCGTGGCGCTGCTACCGGCTGTTCGAAGACCCGTCGATCGGCGATTCGGCGCGGCTATCGACATATCTCGACGCCGCCGACGATTCGATGCGCTACGAGCTCGCGCGCCGCATCGCGACGGTCTTCGATCACTATCTGACATATCGGCCCGAGTGGCTCACGCACTGGCAGGCGGGCGGCTCGATTCTCGCGGGCAGTGGTGTCGAGACCGATGCGCGCGGCCCGCGTCTTGCGGGCGCGAACGATATCCAGCGCGAGGACGAGCGCTGGCAGGCGGCGCTGTGGCGCGCGCTGCTCGCGGACCTCGCACACGATGCAAACGGCGCCGAAAGAGATCCGACGCCGCCCGCGTACCGCTTTCTCGCCGATGCGCCCCGCCTCGATCTCGATGCCGTGATGCATGCGCAATGGCCGCGCCGCATCAGCGTGTTCGCCTTGCCGACGATGCCGCCGCTGCATATCGCGCTGTTGCGCGAGCTGTCGCGCTGGATCGACGTGCGCGTCTATGCGCAGAATCCTTGCCGCGAGTTCTGGTACGACATCGTGAGCGAGGCGCGCGTCGAGCAACTCGAACTGAAGGGCGAAGCCGACTATCAGGAAGTCGGCCATCCGCTGCTCGCGGAATGGGGCCGACAGACGCAGGCGCAACTGCACATGCTGCACGAGCTGACCGAAAGCGCGGCGTCGAGCGAGCGGCAACTCTTCGAGGACAATCCCGCGCCGACGTGGCTCGCGCGCGTGCAGAACGGCATCCTCGCGCTCGATGAAGAAAGTGTCGAGCCGCAGCCCGAAACGATCGTCGGGAACGGCATCGAAGTGCATGTCTGTCATAGCCTGTCGCGCCAGCTCGAAGTGCTGCACGATCGTCTGCTCGACTGGTTCGACGAGATCGAAGGCCTGGAGCCGTCGGACGTGCTCGTTGCGTTTCCGGATCTCGCGGTGGCGGGGCCGCTCATCGACGGCATCTTCGGCACCGCGCCCGCGGGCGCGAGCAACGAGCGGCGGCGCATTCCGTATCGCATCACGGGCCTGCCGCCGTCGCAGGCGAATCCGGTCGCACGCGCGCTCATCGACTGGCTCGCGCTCACCGAGCGCAGCGTCGGCGCGCCCGAACTCGTCGAATGGCTGCGCGTGGATGCGATCGCGGCGCGCTACGGCATCGACGCCATCGCGCTCGAAACCGCGCAGGCGTGGCTCGCCGCGGCGGGCGCGCGTCGCGGATTGCGGCCCGACGAAGTCACCGCCGCCGACGTGCCCGCCGCGCGCCACACGTTCGCCGACGCCCTCACGCGCCTCTATCTCGGTTACGCGCTGCCGGGTGGCGGCGCGCCTGTCGACGAATGGCTGCCGATCGAAGGCGCGAACGGCTCCGACGCCGAGTTGCTCGGCCGTCTGACGCGCTTCGTCGACGACATCGACGCGTTCGCCGAACGCATCGCCACGTCGCGCACCGCGCGCGCCTGGGGCGATCTGCTGCTCGACGCGCTGGAACGTTTCTTCGACGCGGGCGTCGCGTTCACCGACGCCATCGGCGACGTGCGCCGCGCGATCGATTCGCTCGTCATCGCGATGGACGAAGGCGCGGGCGAGACCGACGTATCGGCTGCCGTGATCCGCACCGCGCTCACCGATACGCTCGACGATCCAGCACGCGGCGGGGTGCCGTGGGGCGGCGTCACGTTCTCGTCGTTGACGAGCCTGCGCGGCCTGCCGTATCGCGTGGTGTGCCTGCTCGGCATGGACGACGGCATGCTGCCGAGCCTCACGCGCGCCGACGAGTTCGATCTGATGGCGCGTTTCGGCAAGCTCGGCGACCGTCAGCGCCGCGACGACGAGCGCAATCTGTTCCTCGATCTCATGCTCGCCGCGCGCGATCGGTTCATGATCGCGTACACGGGGCGCAGTATCCGCGACAACGCGGTGCTGCCGCCCGCCGCGCTCATCGACGAACTGCTCGACTATCTCGCGCAGTCCGTCGCGGGCAAACATGCCGCGCCCGACGAGCTCGAAGCGGCGCGCGCGCGTTTCGTGTTCGAGCATCCGTTGCAGCCGTATGCGCCGGAATATTTTCACGCGGACGGCAGGCTCTTCACCTACGAGCCCGAGCGCGCCGAACTCGCTCGCGCGCTGGAATCGGGCAAGTCGCAGTCCGTCGCGCGGTTTTTCTCCGCGCCCTTGCCGCCGGAGGAGGACGTCCAGACCGTCGGGTTCGACGACTTCGTGCGCTTCTGGCGCCATCCCGCGCGCGCGCTGTTGCGTGACCGCCTTGGCATTGCGCTCGTCGATGCCGAAGCCGAACTCGACGAAACCGAGCCGTTCGAACTGGGCTTCGCGGGCCGCGATGCGCTCGCCGCGCGCGTACTGCCCGCGCTGCTCGAAGCCGCCGACGACGGCGAGCGCGCCGCACGCGAACGCGCGAGACGCGTCGCGCGCGCGAGTCCGGAAATGCCCGGCGGCGCGACGGGCGGCGTGTGGCAGGCGCGCGAGCTTCACGCGCTCGGGCAACTGGCCGAACGCGTGCGCGCTTCGACATCGGCGGGTGTCGAGCGCCTGCCGTTCTCGCTTGATCTCAAGCCGCGCTGGCCCGACACCGCGGGCATCGCGCTCTTCGGCGCATATGACGACACGCTCATCGACGTTCGTCCGATGACGCTCGTCGGCACGCTCAACGCGCTGACGCCGCAAGGCCAGGTGATCTATCGCTACGATGCGCCGCGCGCGCGAGATTATCTGTCCGCGTGGCTCGCGCATCTCGCGTATTGCGCGGCGCTGCCCGATGGCCCGCGCCGCACGATCTGGCACGGGCGCGGGTCGCAATCGGCGGATTTCGAGCTGATGCCCGTCGCCGATCCGCTCGCGCATCTCGCCGCGCTGGCGTCGCTCTATCGCGCAGGACGGCGCATGCCGCTCAGGTTCTTTCCGAAGAGCGCATGGCTCAAGGTGAAAGAGGGTGACTCGAAAGCGCAGGCCGCGTGGGAGTCCGAACGCACGCGCGCCGAATCCGACGATCCGGTGTTTCGCATCGCGTTTCGCGGCGCGGACCTCGAGCTCGACGACACCTTCGCCGAGCTCGCGCGCATCGTGTTCGATCCGCTCGTACAACATCTGCGGAGCGGCGCATGACGAACCTCACGACATTCATGGATGACACCGGCGTGCAGGAACTCGACGTATTCTCCTGCGCGCTCGATGGCGTGAATCAGATCGAGGCTTCCGCCGGCACGGGCAAGACCTGGAACATCTGCGCGCTGTACGTGCGGCTGCTGCTCGAAAAGCGCCTGTCTGTCGAGCAGATTCTCGTCGTGACCTTCACGAAGGCGGCGACCGCCGAGTTGCACGAGCGCATCCGCTCGCGGCTCGCGGGCGTCGCGCATGCGATCGAAAATGGCGATGCGGCCGGCGATCCGTTCATCGAGCAGCTCTTCGAAACGACGCTCGCAGAGATCGACGCGGACGAGGCCGCGAAGCGCTTGCGCATCGCCGTGTCCACCTTCGATCAGGCCGCGATCCACACGATTCACGCGTTCTGCCAGCGCGCGCTGCAAGAGGCGCCGTTCGCCGCCGCGATGCCGTTCGCGTTCGAGATGGAAGCCGACGACAGCGCGCTGCGTTTCGAGCTCGCGGCGGATTTCTGGCGCGAGCGCGTGGAGCCGGTCGCGGCGCGCACGCCGTCGTTCGCGTCGTGGCTCGTCGCGAAGGGCGCGGGGCCGGCGTCGCTCGATGCGCAGCTCGCCCGGCGTCTGAAAAAGCCGCTCGCGGCGCTGCGCTTCGGCGATACGAATGCCGCCGAAGCGGCCGACATGCAGGCGCTGTTCGACCAGGCCTGCGCGTTGTGGAACGCCGAACGCGACGGCATCGCGAAGCTGCTCTGCGACGCCGAAGCCATCCTCAACAAGACGACGCACAAGCGCACGATCCTCGACGCGGCCATCGACGCGTGGGCTGACTACTTCGCCAATGCCGACTGTCACGCGCCGCCGCCGAAGGAGGCGCTCAAGCTCACCGCGACCGCGCTCGCGAAGGGCACCAAGGGCAAGAACACGCCGCCCGCGCACGCGTTTTTCGATCAGGCCGATGCGCTCGCCGCGTCCGCCGCCGCAGCCGAGGCGTCGCAGCGCGCGATGTGGCTCGACATCGTGCGCGAGTGGCTCGATCACGCGCCCGCGGAACTCGCCGCGAGAAAGCGCGCGCGCCGCGTCGTATCGTTCGACGATCTGCTGTCGAACCTGCATCACGCGCTCGTCAGGCACGCGTGGCTCGCCGAGGCGTTGCGCGCGCGCTATCCGGCGGCGCTCATCGACGAATTCCAGGACACCGATCCCCTGCAATACGCGATCTTCAACCGCGTGTTCGCGCCGCACGGGCCGCTCTTTCTCGTCGGCGATCCGAAGCAGGCGATCTACAGCTTTCGCGCCGCCGATCTGCACACGTATCTCGCGGCGCGCGAGGGCGCGAGCGCGCGCTATACGCTCGCGGTCAATCAGCGCTCGACGCCGCAGATCATCGAGGCGTGCAATCGCGTGTTTGAAGCGAATCCGGCGGCGTTCATTCTCGATGGTCTCGACTATCAGCCGGTGCGCGCCGGCACTCGCAAACGCGGGCCGTTCGTCGACGGCACGCCAGCCGCGGCCTATGCCGATATCGCCGATTTCTGCGTGTGGATGCTGCCGCACGGCGAGTCGGCGCTCCTGAAAACCACCGCGCAGCGCGATGCCGCCGAAGCCTGCGCCGCCGAGATCGCGCGGCTCTTGCGCGGCGCGCAGCGCGGCGAGGTGACCATCGGCCGCGCGCCGCTTTCGGCGGGCGATATCGCCGTGCTCGTGCAGACGCACCGGCAGGGCAGTCTCGTGAAGCGCGTGCTCGCGGCGTGGGGCATCGGCAGCGTCGAGCTCGCGCAGGCGTCGGTGTTCGGCTCGCCCGACGCCGAGCAGATCGAGCGCGTGCTCGCCGCCATTGACACGCCGGGCGATTTGCGCCGTTTGCGCGCGGCGCTCGCGACCGACTGGTTCGGCCTCGACGCCGCCGCGCTCTGGCGGCTGGAGCACGCGGACGCGGCCGATCCGCACGGCGAGCCGATCGATTCGACGAGCTGGGTCGAGCGCTTCTCGCGTTATCGCACGATCTGGCATGAGCGCGGCTTCGCGGTGATGTGGCGCACGCTCGCGCGCGAATTGTCGATCGCGACGCGTCTCGTCGCACGGCCCGACGGCGAGCGCAGGCTCACCAACGTGAATCATCTGGCGGAGCTGCTGCAGGCGCGTTCGGCCGAACAGCCCGGCATCGCGCCGACGCTGCGCTGGCTCGCAGCGCAACGCGAGCAGCAAGGCGGCGGCGAGGAAGCGCAATTGCGCCTCGAATCGGACCGCAATCTCGTGCAGATCGTGACCGTTCACAAGTCGAAGGGACTGGAATACGCGGTCGTGTTCTGTCCGTTCCTGAACGACGGCGCGTCGCGCGAGCGGTCGAAATCGGGCTTGCCCGACGCGCGCGAGTATCACGACGACGCGGGCGAAGCCGTGCTCCATTACGGCATCGAAGGCGATGAAGACGATCACGTAAGCGCGGCGATCGCGCGTGAGCAGGCGGCCGAGCGCGCGCGTCTCGTCTACGTCGCGTTGACGCGTGCGGTGTTCCGCTGCTATGTCGTGGCGGGTTTCTATGTGTCGAACCGATCGACGAAGGAATCGCGTCGCAGCGTGCTCAACTGGCTCGTCGCGGGCAGCGGGAAAGATTTCGATGCGTTCTGCGACGGGCCGCCCGAGGAAGCGGATATCGTCGCGGCGTGGAATGCGGTCGCGGCGCGCTCGGACGGCGCGATCGGCGTCGCGCCGCTGCCTGTGATCGAGATGCGCGAACCACTCGTCGCGGATGCGACGGATCAACACGAGATCGCCGCGCGCGTGAATCAGCGCATTCTGCGCGATCGCTGGCGCATGGCGAGTTTCAGCTCGCTGATCGCGGCTGGTGCGCGCGACGAGGCGAATCAGGCGCAGCCAGCCGAAGCGCGTCCCGATCACGACGAACTCGCCGCGCTCGATGACGCCGCACGAACAGCGCCATCCGCGCGCGACGAATCGCAACTCGCTCCCGACGACATACTCGCGTTCCCGCGCGGCGCGGCGGCGGGCGAGTGCCTGCATCGCATGTTCGAGCTCGCGGATTTCACCGAGCCGTCCGGCTGGCCCGCGGCCGTCGAGCGCGCGCTGCACGAGCATCCGACGCCCGCGCCGGACGCGCTCGCCCCGCGCCTGCGGCCGATGATGCTGCGTCTGCTCGCCGATACGGTCGCCGCCGAGATCGCGCCCGCCATGCGGCTTCAGACTATCGCGATGACGCGTCGCATGAACGAGCTGGAGTTTCTGTTTCCGGCGCATGCGCTCGATTTCACCGCGATGCGGCGTTTGCTCGCCGCGCACGGCTTTCCCGACGTCGCCCTCGAAAACGGCGCGTTGCGCGGGTTCATCAAGGGATTCATCGACATGATCGTCGAGCATGAAGGCCGCTACTGGATCATCGACTGGAAGTCGAATCATCTGGGCGATGCCGCTTCCGACTACGCCGCCGCGCCGCTCGCCGTGGCGATGGCGGAACATGCATATCACCTTCAGGCGCTCATCTATGTGGTGGCGCTGCATCGTTACCTGCGCGCGCGCCTGTCGGACTATGTGTACGACAAGCATATCGGCGGATATCTGTATCTGTTCGTGCGCGGCGTTCGTCCCGACTGGCGAGATGGCGAATCCGCAAGCGGCGTGCATCGCGGACGGCCGTCGCTGGAACTGGTCGAGGCGCTCGATCGATTGATGTCGGGAGGCGTCGCATGAGCACGCTCGATTTGATGGAAGCGGCGCGCCCCGTGCCCGCGCCCGCGGACGAAAGCGCGGCGCTCGCCGAAGGCTTCGCGCGGCGTCTGAGCGCGCTCGCCGCGCGGCTGGGCGCTTACGAGCGAAGCGTGCTGTGGGCCGAGCGCGCCGCGCTCGCGATGAGCCGCGCGACCGCGCAAGGGCACGTGTGCCTGCCGCTCGGCGCGCTCGCCCGGCGTCACGACGCGCACTTCAATGAAGCGCGCGACGCGCTGCTCGCAAGCGGCGTCGTGTGCCTCGCGCGCAGTAACGCTCGCGGCAACGCCGCTGATCTTTTGCCGCTCGTCATCGACGAAGATGGGCGGCTTTATCTCGCGCGTTACTTCGACTACGAGCGGCGGCTCGCGGAGGCGCTCGTCGAACGCTCGCGCGATGCGCGCGTGCCGGTCTCGCGGGAGGACATCGCGCAGCAGGCCGGGCGCATCGCGCGTTACTTCGGTCCGCGCGAGGGCGATGACATCGACTGGCAGCGTGTTGCCGCACTGGTCGCGCTGGCGGGGAGGCTTACGATCGTGAGCGGCGGCCCGGGCACCGGCAAAACGACGACGGTGGTCGGCGTGCTCGCGTGCCTGCTCGATACCGATCCGGATGTGCGCATCGCGCTCGCCGCGCCGACCGGCAAGGCCGCGCAACGCATGCAGGAGGCGCTCATCGAGCGCGCGGACAAGCTGCCGCCGGAACTCGCGGAGCGCCTGCCGCGCACGTCGTTCACCTTGCAGCGGCTGCTCGGCGTGCAGTCGGACGGGCGCTTCCGGCATCATCGCGACAATCCCTTGCCGTATGACGTGATCGTCGTCGATGAAGCTTCGATGATCGACGTCGCGCTCGCGGCGCATCTGCTCGAAGCGGTCGCGCCGGCGAGCCGTCTCGTGATGCTCGGCGACAAGGATCAGTTGTCGGCCGTGGAAGCCGGCGCGGTGTTCGCGGAACTGAGCGCGCAGCCGTCGTTCAGTGTATCGGGCAAGGCGCGCATCGCGGCGGCGCTCTCGATCGATGCGAAGCGGCTCGAAGCCGCGTTGCCGCACGCCCGCACGCCAAAGAGCGAGCCGCAACTGGGACTCTTCGACATCGCGCCCGCCGACGATTCCGAAGGCTACGGCGCGCTCTTCGATACGCTGCCCGATGACTGGAGCGGGCGAAGCAAGGAAG
Organism: Caballeronia jiangsuensis; assembly: GCF_046030135.1. Classification (NCBI taxonomy): domain Bacteria; kingdom Pseudomonadati; phylum Pseudomonadota; class Betaproteobacteria; order Burkholderiales; family Burkholderiaceae; genus Caballeronia; species Caballeronia jiangsuensis. The sequence continues at coordinate 62,531 of NZ_JAQQDB010000009.1, read as the reverse complement.
GCGAAGGCGCGCTGACCGATTGCGTCGTGTGGCTGCAGAAGAATTATCGGTTCGGGCTCGACTCGGACATCGGCCGTCTGTCGATCGCGATCCGCAACGGCGACGAACAGGCCGCGCTCGATGCGCTCGATCCATCCGGCGCGCGCGCGGCCGTGCTCTTCGACGACGGCGACGCGGCGCTGTCCGAGCGCACGCTCGCGCGCCTCGCCAAAGGCTTCGCGCCGTATGCCGAAGCGCTGTCGGCTGTGCTCGACGGCACGCAGGCCGATCACGCCCGGCTCTTCGACGCGCTCAATCGCTTCCGTGTGCTGTGCGCGACGCGCAAAGGACCGCGCGGCGTCGATGAAGTGAACGCGCGCATCGCCGCGAAAGTGCGCGAGCAGGCGGGCATCGCGCTTGCCCTCGGTGCACAGTGGTTCGCGGGACGGCCGGTGATCGTCACGCGCAACGACTACGCGCTCGGGCTGTTCAACGGCGATATCGGGATTGCGCTGCCGGGCGTGGACGGATCGCTGCGCGTCGCGTTCCGCATGGCCGATGGTGCGCTGCGCTACGTGTCGCCCGCCGCGCTGCCGCCGCACGACACCGCGTTCGCGCTGACGGTGCACAAGTCGCAGGGATCGGAATTCGAGCACGCGGCGCTTGTGTTGCCCGGCGCGTTCGTGCGCGTGCTGTCGCGCGAACTCGTGTACACGGCGATCACGCGGGCGAAGCGCAGGGTGGAGGTCATCGGCTCGGCGGCGATTTTCGCGCAGGCCGTGAGGGAACCGACGCGGCGAGATTCCGGACTTGCGGCGAGAATACGGCGTCTCACATGAGTGCAGGACAAGAAGGAGCCGACCGATGACGATGACCGACAGCCTCGCCGTGCCGCCGAATGAAATCGAGCTGACGGCCGTGCGCGCGCAAGGCGCGGGCGGTCAGAACGTCAACAAGGTGTCGAGCGCGATCCATCTGCGTTTCGACATCCGCGCGTCGTCGCTGCCGGAGCACATCAAGGATCGCCTGCTCGCGCTCACCGACAGCCGCGTCACGCGCGAGGGCGTGATCGTCATCAAGGCGCAGGAGCATCGCACGCAGGACATGAATCGCGCGGCGGCGCTGGCGCGGCTGGATGAGCTCATTCGGAGTGTCGCCGTCACGCGGCGCAAGCGGATCGCGACGAAGCCGACGCGCGCATCGCAACGGCGTCGCGTGGAGGGGAAGGTGAAGCGCGGTGCGATCAAGGCGGGAAGGGGGCCGGTGCGGGGGGATTGAGTTGGGCAGCCTTGTTGCGGCTTCGGGGGCGCATCGATGCGTGGGGCGCGAAAGTATGACTTCAGGACATCGCGGCCGATCATCGAAGCAGCGAGATCTGGATAGATCAGTGCGTGATGCGCCGAGGCCAGGTCATGCGTGTCCTTCCAGTGGTCGAACAGCCGACGACCGTGTAGATAAGCGTCTTTTATCTCGCATTCCAGATTAGCGGAGGAAGCTGTGCCGGAGCAGTTCGGTGCTGAACCAATTCGCTTGAATCACAAGCTTGTCAGAATGCGCGAGTCTCTTGTCGGCGATCTCAGCCGAGGGCCAAGGGCGGCTGGCAAGCATGGCCAACGTGCGTGTGACCGCGGGCCTGAGCGAGCTGCTTTCTTTGGTTACTTTCTTTGCAGCAGCAAAGAAAGTGACTGCCGCCCCGCACAGGGGCAATGCTAATAGACCGACACGAATACAAGTTCTCCGAAACCTCAAGGCGCAAGCTTACGCCGCCCAACAAACGGCACACGCTTCACGGCACCGGTAGCAAGCGCAGTCCCCGCAAGCACGATCCCACACCCCGCGATCATCGCAACCGACACATGTTCGCCGAGAAACACCGCGCCCCAAAGAATGCCGAAGAGCGGAATGACGAAGGTGACGGTCATCGCGCGGGCGGGCCCCGCGACCGCGACCAGATGGAAATAGATGAAGTACGCGATGCCCGTGCAGCCGATGCCGAGCGCGAGCACCGCGCCCCACGCATGCGCTGAAACCGGCACGGCGGGCCAGGTGAAAAACGCAATCGGCGCGAGCGTGAGAGTCGCGCCGATCATGCTGCCGGCGGCGTTGGTCATCGCGTCGACGTCCATCAGATACTTCTTCGCGAAGTTGCCCGCGACGCCGTACAGCGCCGAAGCCGCGAGCGCCGCAGCCGCCGCCAGCATGCCCTGCACCGGCAGCGCCGCATCATGGCCGCCGTGATCCGGTGCGATCTGATTCCACACCAGCACGAGCACGCCCGCGAAGCCGATCGCCATGCCGATCGAGCGTGCCGTCGTCAGGCGGTCCCTGAGCCACAGGAAGGCGACGAGCGCGCCGAAGAGCGGCGTCGTCGCGTTGATGACGGACGTCGCGCCGGCCGAAAGCGTCAGTTCGGCATACGCGAAAAGACAGAACGGTGCCGCGGAGTTGAGAATGCCGACGGCGAGCAACTGTAGCCAGCGCGTGCGCAGCGTCTTGACGGTGGCGGCGAACGGGCGGCGCGCAAGCAGCATCGCGATCAGAAACACCGCGCCGATGCCCACGCGCAAGGCCATCAGCGGCGCGACGCCGAACTCGGCCACGCCGACGCGGATAAAGAGAAACGATGCGCCCCACAGGGCGGCGAGCACGATCAGTTGCAGCAGATTGGCGGGTGACATGGCGAGGCGGACTTCGGGATGCTGATTGAAAGTCCGCGCATGTTAGCACCGCGCCCGTACCGATAAAACGCCCGCCGAACGAAAGCGCAAGAAGCGGGAGAAACGCGCCGGGTTTTCAGTGCGGCGGAATCATCCACGTCAGAACGTTCTGCTGCAGCCACACGAGCACGCCGAGCACGATCGTGAGCAGGATCGAATGTTTGAAGGTGCGCACGAACACGACACCTTCCTTCCCTTTGAGCTCGGTCGTCGCCACGCCGGTCGAGATGTTCTGCGGCGAGATCATCTTGCCCATCACGCCGCCCGACGAGTTGGTCGCCGCCATCAGCACCGGATTCAGGTTCAGCTGATTCGCCGCGACCACCTGCAGATTGCCGAAGAGCGCGTTACCCGACGTGTCGCTGCCGGAGAGGAACACGGCCACCCAGCCGAGGAACGCGGACACGAGCGGGAAGAACGGCCCGACCGACGCCACGCCCAGACCCAGCGTGTAGTTCATGCCCGAATAGTTCATCAGATACGCAAGACCGACGATCGTCGCGACCGTCAGAATCGCGATGCGCGTCTGCACCCACGTGTCCGCGATCGCCGCGCCGTACTCGCGCGCGGGCAGCTTCACGAGCAGCGCCGTGATGATCGACGCCACCAGGATCGCGGTGCCGGTCGCGAGCGGCTGGAAGTCCCAGATCGCGCCGTACGGCTGGTTATAGAGCGTAATGTAAACAGCCTTGTCGAGACCTGGCCACGGCACCTTGACGTCGCCGATCAGGAAAATCTTGAGCACCGTCCACACGATCACCACCACCGACACGACGATCCACGGCACCCAGCCGTGGCCGCCCGAGAGCGTCGCGCCCGTGTTGCCGAGGCGCTCGACGTTCACGGCGAAGCGCTCGTCGGCGACGGGCTTCCACACGCGCAGGAACGCGATCGTCAGAATCAGCGAGACGAGCGACGAAAGCACGTCGGTCAGCGCATAGCTGATGTAGTTCGACGTCACGAACTGCGTGAGCGCGAACGCGCCGCCGGAGACGAGCAGCACGGGCCACACGCGCATCATGTTGCGAAAGCCCGCGTAAATGCCGATCACGTAAAACGGCAGGAAGAACGCGAAGAACGGCAACTGGCGGCCGACCATTTTCGCGAGCGCATCGGTCGGCAGGTGTGTGACCGCGCCGAGCACGGTGATCGGCACGCCGAGCGCGCCGAAGGCGACCGGCGCCGTGTTGAAGATCAGTGTGAAGGTAAGCGCTTCGAGCGTCGGGAAACCGAGCAGGATCAAGAGCGAACTCGTGATCGCGATCGGCGTGCCGAAACCCGAGATCCCTTCGAGGAGCGCGCCGAACGAGAAGCCGATCACGACGAGCACGATGCGCCGGTCGTTCGGGAGGTTATCGACCATCCACAGGCGGAACGCCTCGAAACGCCCCGAGCGTTGCGCGACGTTGTAGAGCAGGATCGCGGCGAAGACGATCCACATGACCGGCCACAGCGCGAACACGGCGCCGGCCGCGACCGAATCGAGCGCGAGCGCGACCGGGAAATGCCAGCCCGCCACGGCGATGACGAGCGCGAGAATCAAGCCCGCGAGCGATGCCTGCCACGCGGGGCGGCGCGCCCAGCCCAGCAGCACGAGCACGAGGATGATCGGCAGCGCGGCGACGATGAACGATGCGAACAGGGAATTGGCGATCGGGGTGAGTAGCTGGTGGAACATCGGGTCTCCTTCTCTTTGTCATGAGCCGAAGCGGCGCGAAGCGAAGCCGCGATGCGCGTGGAGTTCGATGTTTAGCAGGAGCCGGCCGCGGGCTTAAGCAAACGCATAACGCGCACACTAAGAATAGGGCGCGAACGGCCTGCGTCAAGGCGTGAATGCCCGCCCATTGCGGCATCGGCGTGACGGGACGCGCGCTTGCGGGCGCGTCGTCGATGCGGGAGTTGCGCGGAAGTGGAGAGCGTCAGCCTTTGGCGACCGCGTCCGGCGCGCGTTCGTCATGGCGGACAGATGGCGTCTGGCGGAACACCCACACGGTCAAAAGGCCGAGCGAGGCGAGCATCCACAGCAGGAAAAACATAAAGGCCATCATGTCCGATCCCCCGATACGGAAAGTGCGCCAGCGATGCGCGCGAGGTTTGCTACCTGGGTCGCCGTTGCGACGTGTCGAATAGGGGAGCTATGTAGCCAGAACTGTGCCAATCGTCTGGCGAATTGTGTCGAAGCCTTGTCGGATAAGGAAAGTGTCTCAGCGCACAGTTGCGTAATGTGTGCGTAAGTGCGCGAGTCGATCAGAAAATGTTGCAGCTTTGTTACGCAGGCGTGCGCCGGACGGCTTTTCTGTGTCATCCGACGCGATCGCGACACGGCGCTCAGTGTCCGTGGCCGCCGCCCCCGCCACCGTGCCAGCTGCTGCCGCCACCGTGCCAGCCGCCTCCGCCGCCGTGCCATCCGCCGTTGCCGTGCCAGCCGCCGCCGTGCCATCCGTGACCCCAGCAGCAACCGCCGCCGCCCCAGTAGCCGAAGCCGATCGAGACCGCCGGATAGCCGTAGCCATATCCATAGCCGTAATACGCCGGATATCCCGCATACGGATAGTACGGATACGGATAAGGGTACGGATAGGTCTGGTAGTAGTCGGAATAGGGCGAGCCGACGGCGTACTCGTACTGCGGCGGCAGCGTGGCAGGCGAGGCCGCTACCGCCGCTCCCGATGCGGGAACGACGAACTCACGCTGCGCGTAGGTCGCACTCGTGACGGGATAGGGTGGATAAGCCGGATACCCGTAAGGGTAATAGCACCCGCTGAGAAGCAGCCCGGCGGCGAGCGCGGCGGCGGCCGTTCTGGGTCCGGGAATAAAGGCGGAAATCATGATGCTGCTCCTTGCGCTACGGCTTGCCGGACTCTTCTCGATGAAAATCGAACGGTCCGTTAGAAACAGCTTAGACGAACGATGGCGCGCAAGCGTCCGATGTCATGTGACAAAGCATTACCAAAGCGCCTTTCTGTAACAAACATGAAACAGCGAATCGGTTTGACGCGGCGAAGCGCAACGCTTCGCCGCCTAAAACGGCCACCTCCTTACTTGCCGACCTGATTGCCGATGACGCCGCCGACCGCAGCGCCGCCCAACGTCGAAAGTGCGCTGCCGCCGATCACCGCTCCGCCGGCCGCGCCCACGCCTGCGCCGATCGCGGTATCCCGTTGACGCGTGGTCATGTCGCTGCAAGCGGTCAATCCTCCCAGAAACGCGATGACCATTGCAGCGGCGCCGATCTGTTTGATGTTTTTCATGTCGACTCTCCAATTCGATGATGAGATGAATCGGCTCCGGTTCACACGCGGCTACGCGAGCCGCGCAGTGACCGTTTTCGGCGTCGACCAACAAGGGCCGCCATGTTTTCGCCGGTTCGTTCGCTTTTTCAGCAGGAAAAGTGCCCGAATCGTCAGATTGATCGCTCATTCAGACGCGACAAGGCTTTGCGCCCGATTCCGATAAAAAAACGGCCTGCCGCACGCGCTGTGCGACAGGCCGTTGTCAGCCAAAAACAAGCATCAAGTCGGCTGGTAGATTTCCGAGCCCTTCTTGACGAACTCGATCGCCTTCGTCTCCATGCCCTTCGCGAGCGCTTCGTTTTCGCTCACGCCTTGCTTCGCGGCGAAATCGCGGACGTCCTGCGTGATTTTCATCGAGCAGAAATGCGGGCCGCACATCGAGCAGAAGTGCGCGACCTTGGCCGAATCCTTCGGCAGGGTTTCGTCGTGGAATTCGCGCGCCTTGTCGGGATCGAGGCCGAGGTTGAACTGGTCCTCCCAGCGGAACTCGAAGCGCGCTTTCGACAACGCGTTGTCGCGAACCTGCGCGCCCGGATGACCCTTCGCCAGATCCGCCGCGTGCGCCGCCAGCTTGTAGGTGATGATGCCTACCTTGACGTCGTCCTTGTTCGGCAGGCCGAGGTGCTCCTTCGGCGTGACGTAGCAGAGCATCGCGGTGCCGAACCAGCCGATCATCGCGGCGCCGATGCCCGACGTGATGTGGTCGTAGCCCGGCGCGATGTCCGTCGTGAGCGGCCCGAGCGTGTAGAACGGCGCTTCGTCGCACCATTCCAGTTGCAGGTCCATGTTCTCCTTGATGAGCTGCATCGGCACGTGGCCGGGGCCTTCGATCATCACCTGCACGTCGTGCTTCCACGCGATCTGCGTGAGTTCGCCTAGCGTCTTGAGTTCGCCGAGCTGCGCTTCGTCGTTGGCGTCGTAGATGGAGCCGGGGCGCAGACCATCGCCGAGCGAGAACGAGACATCGTATTGCTTCATGATTTCGCAGATGTCTTCGAAGTGCTCGTAGATGAAGCTTTCCTTGTGATGCGCGAGGCACCACTTCGCCATGATCGAGCCGCCGCGCGACACGATGCCGGTCATGCGATTGGCGGTCAGCGGCACGTATTGCAGGCGCACGCCCGCGTGAATCGTGAAGTAATCGACACCCTGTTCCGCCTGCTCGATGAGCGTGTCGCGGAAGATTTCCCACGTCAGGTCCTCGGCCTTGCCGTTGACCTTTTCGAGCGCCTGATAGATCGGCACCGTGCCGATCGGCACCGGCGAATTGCGGATGATCCACTCGCGCGTTTCGTGGATGTGCTTGCCCGTCGAGAGATCCATGACCGTGTCGCCGCCCCAGCGGATCGCCCAGGTCATCTTGTCGACTTCCTCGCCGATGGAGGAGGTCACCGCCGAATTGCCGATGTTCGCGTTGATCTTCACGAGGAAGTTGCGGCCGATGATCATCGGCTCGCTTTCCGGGTGATTGATGTTCGCGGGGATGATCGCGCGGCCGCGCGCCACTTCTTCGCGCACGAACTCGGGCGTGATTTCCTTTGCCGCGTCCTTGCCGAACGCCGCCGCGCCGAAGGCCTGGCCCGGATGCTGGCGACCCATCATCGCGGCGAGCTTTTCGCCATTCGGGCCGCTCTGCTTCAGGCTTTCGAGATATTCGGCGCGCCGCTGGTTTTCGCGGATCGCGATGTACTCCATCTCGGGCGTGATGATGCCTTGCCGCGCGTAGTGCATTTGCGAGACGTTCTTCCCGGCCAGCGCGCGGCGCGGATGACGATGCAGGTCGGGGAAGCGCAGTTCGGCCGTCTTCGGATCGGCGGCACGCTCGCGGCCGAATTCGCTCGACAGTCCGTCGAGCTGTTCGGTGTCGCCTCGTGCTTCAATCCATTGCGCGCGCACGGCGGGCAGACCCGCGCGGATGTCGATGTTCGCGTCGGGATCGGTGTACGGACCGGATGTGTCGTACACGTACACCGGCGGGTTCTTCTCTGCCCCGAAGCCGTCGGGGGTGTCCGATTGGGTGATTTCGCGCATCGGCACGCGGATGTCGGGCGTCGAGCCGGTTACGTAGACCTTGCGCGAGTTCGGCAGCGGCGCGATGGCGGCGGCATCGACGACGGCATTCTCGGACAGGAACTTCGGGTTGGCATTCATGTGCTGTCTCTCCTGTAGGGATGGTTTATTGCCGAAGCACGACGACGCACACACGAACGCAGTCGAGCTCGGCTGATTCAGGAGCTAAACAGGGAGGAACGAGATGGAAAGGTACGGGTCCGGAAGAAGTGGCTGGATGCTGCAAACCATGGAACCCGAACGCTTCCCTGCGCTGGCATTATCCAGATCAGGTTCAAAGGGTATTTCTCACCCACGCCACACGAAGCGATTTCGTCGATAAAACCGATCGAGATCGCGATGTGCAACGCAGGACCCCCGCGTTAGCAGCCGACACGTTACACCGCGGCGTGGCGTCTTGGCAACCATTCGTAAAGTTGTGCAAACGCGTTCCGTGCTTACTGCATAATGTCGGGCTCCGCGGATTATCGGGGTTTTCCCGAGGATCGCGCGGTCTCTCCTCGCGCAATCGCACTTCTTTCGTCCCGTCATGCCGTTCAGTCTGGTAGTCGCCGCAGCGTATTTCCCTGTTCCTTTTGCAGTTATCCGGCGCGCAGCCGTCGCGGAGTAATGCATGTCCGCTTTGCCGCCGCCGCGTCTGCCGTTCAGTTTCCCCGACCGTTTTCCGTTTCGCGCGCCGCGCTCGTTCAAAGGGCAGGTCGCGCTTGCGCTGGCCGTCGTTTATCTCGTGTGGGGCTCGACGTATCTCGGGATTCATTTGTCGCTCGAGTCGTTTCCGCCGCTCATGCTCGGCGGTTTGCGCAACCTGTGCGCTGGTGTCGGGCTCTTCGTGATCGCCGTGCATCGCAAGGCGGTGTGGCCCAGCGCGCGGGAAGTGCGCAATGCGGCGATCGTCGGCACATTGCTGGAGGGTTTGTCGAGCGGGATGATGGCCTACGGCATGCGCACGGTGGGAACCGGCACGGCTGCGGTGATGGTGGCCACCGTGCCGCTCTTCGCGACGATCTTCACCGCGTTGAGCGGGCGCGGGGTCGCCAGGGGTGAATGGTTCGCGGTGGCGCTGGGTCTCATCGGCATCGTGCTGCTGAATCACGGCGATCCTTCTCCTAGTTCGACCGTCGGCACATTGGCGATTCTGTGCGCCGCGATTTTTTGGGCGGGCGGCGCGCATCTGGCGACGCGTCTGCCGCAGCCTTCGGATCTGCTGATGTCGACGGCTTTGCAAATCGGGCTCGGCGGATTGATCGCGACGGGTATCGCGCTGGCGGCGGGCGAGCGGGTGACGCATATGAGCGTCGGCGCGGGATTTTCGTTTATTTATCTCGTGGTGATCGGATCAATGGCGGCGTATGTCGCGTATAACTTTTTGATTCGGAATACGAGCACGATTGTCGCGACGAGTTGTCTTTATGTGAATCCGGTCGTTGCGGTATTGCTGGGGGCGTTGCTGCTCGGGGAAATCATCACGCAATGGACTGTTATCGCGACGGTCGTGATTTTGCTTTCGGTCGGGCTTTCGTTCTGGTTTGATTATCGGCGGCGGGGATTGGCTTAAGCGCTGGTTGTGAATTGACGCGAAACGGCTTTCGCGCCTGAAGCCGGCAGAGTGAAACGACCTGTCTTCGCACTTGCCCTGGCATTTCAATCCGAGTGTCACGGGATTTGGTAACACGCGGGAAAATGCCCGGTTCTTGGAAGAAGTCGCGCAGACGGTCAGCGAGATGTCGGGCAAGTCGACTATTCACGCGAATGGCGGCGAACAGGACATCTTCATCAAGGTCATGGAGCGTCATGGAAGAGCCAGTGACGACGAACTGGTCGACGGCACAACGCTAAACACGCCTTCCGATTTCAGCCCCTTTCTCAGCGACGCAAAGAGTTGACGGCCTAACTCACTGTGATTTGTCAAAAAGCGGTGCAATCAACAGTGCCTTCAATCGTCTGACTATAATGCTGTCCGCAAACAATCATATTACTGATTGTTACGGTGGACGTTCGTCATAAACGACTCTTCGAACGCCTGAAAACATCAAACAAAGCGATTCTGATGTCTCGTTATCCGTGATACGGCGGAATGCCAGTAATTTGCGGGCAGCGAGATAACACGTGTTGCAAGTGATTTTCGCGTGAGCGAAAAAGAAAGCTACGTTCGGGAACCTTGGCCGGAATTCGAACGCAGCGAGGGATGTACATCAAATATTTTGTTATCGGGGAATTATATATGAAGCGTAATCAAATTCGGTTTAAGCCGGTCATGACGGGGGTGTTGATTAGCATGGCCGTTCTGGCGGGTTCCGGTGCTTCGGCCGGGACGATCACAGGCTGGAACAACACGTTGGGCGAGTCTTGGATGGGGCCCGTGCCGCGAGACGGTACGAATATCTATGGCGACGACAACCATACAGATGCACTGGCGACCATGATCGGCGATCACCAAGTTAATGCCGATGGTCCGGGAGCCGTTTTGATCGGAAACTACACGAGGGCGTTTACGTTAGACGGTTGGGACTATGTACCAGGTCCGTCGATAGGTCCCGTTGTCATCGGAGATTTCGCGCAGGCCGGAATGAGCGGCGTCGCCATCGGCGGAAACGCGAGAGCTTCTCAAGGTGCCATCGCCATTGGTGAGCAAACGAAAGCTGGCAAGGGTGCGATTGCCGTGGGCGTGTTGACCTCGTCTGCTGAGCGTGCAACGGCGATGGGTTTTTATTCCACTGCGAGTGGTGAAAGTTCAGTCGCGATCGGCTTCACGGCGGTTGCTTCAGGTACTGACTCTGTCGCGATCGGCAATGGCAGCAGCGATGGCGGACAAGAGAACGTTTTCAGCGTCGGCAGCGAGAGCGACCGGCGTCGGATTATCAACGTCGCCGACGGCATCGACGGCAACGACGCTGTCAACATGAACCAGTTGAACGCAGTAGGCCAACTTGTCGCGCAAAACACCGCCGACATCCTGGCTCTCCAGGGCGGCAACGGGCTTGTCCGGAGCGCGATGCTCCAGTCGACCGTGCGCGCCGCAGCTCCGGTCGTCAGCGCTGCCGTCTCCGACTCGCTCTTCGCAGCGAGTGGCGACGCCGGTGAAACCGCCACGGCATCGGGCACGCACGCCACCGCCATGGGTGCGAACGCGAACGCCAGCGCCGACAATTCGGTCGCCCTCGGTGCGAACTCCGTCGCGGATCGCGCAAATACGGTGTCCGTCGGCGCGGCAGGCAGCGAGCGTCAGATCACGAACGTCGCGGCCGGCACGCAAGGCACGGATGCGGTCAACGTCAATCAGTTGAATGACAAGATCACGCAAGCGAACGCCTACACCGATCAGGCCGTCGCAGGCGAGAAAGCCTATACGGATCAGGCGATCGCCAGCACGCGGCGAGACATGGAACGCTACGCTGATCGTGCAGCGGCGTCGGCCTTGGCCATCCCGAGCATTCCGGTGCTGAACCCGGGCGAGAAGTGGGCCGGCGTGGCGGTCGGCAACTACGGCAGCGCGACCGCAGTCGGCGTCGCCGCGGCCTATCAGGTGACGATGAACCTTAACCTGGGCGTCGGTGTCTCGTCGGCAAATGGTGGTTCGACCGCCCTCAAGGCTCAGGCGGGCTACCGCTGGTAAGCACACGTTCGATAGAACGGGCGGCATTCCGCCAGTTCCATCTGATGACACTCGGACCCGGGCACATCGATAACGATGTGCCCGGGTCCGCCATTTGAGACTACGACCGCCAGGCGTCCCGTTCCAGTTCCGCGAGCACGCGTGCCAGCACTCCTTCCCAGTCGCCACACGTTTTCTGGTTGAAGATTCGCATGCTCGGGTACCACGGCGTATCCTCACGATCGCGCATCCAGCGCCAGCAGCCCTGATGTCGATTGAGCAGCCATACGCGCTTGCCCATTGCGCCGGCGAGATGCGCTATAGATGTGTCCACACAGATCACGAGATCCAGCGATGCGACGAGCGCGGCGGTATCGGCGAAATCGTCGATCTCGTTCATCCAGTCGACGATATGCACGCGCTGCCGCCGTTGCAGTTTCTTCGCGTCGCTCACTGGCTTCTGCAAACTGATCCAGAGCGCATGCGGCCAGGATATGAGCGCGTCGATTTTGTCGACCGGCATGCTTCGTCTCGCATCCACTCCCGGCAGCAGCCCGCCGCCGGCCCACGCAAGACCGATACGCGGCCGTGCCGAGTCTTGCAGGCCGGCGAGCCGTTTCGACCAGCGCTGCGCTGCGCGCGGTTCCGCGTGCAAGTACGGAACCGCGGCCGGGATGGAGTCGGCATCCGTGTCGAACGCCATCGGCAGTGACAGCAGCGGGCTGTACATGTCCCACTGTCGCAAATCGACTCGCGTCGCATCGAGGTACACGAACTTCGATGACGTCGAACCGAAAGCGCGGCTCAACAGGCGCCGAAGAGGTTCGGGGCCGGCAAAGCCGACCTGGGAGAAACGCTCCATCGCCATCGGGATATACCGGCAGAAGTGAAGCGTGTCACCCAGCCCGTGCTCGTGCAGTATCAGCAGACGATCCCGATCTGCTCGCGTGCTTTCGCCTTTCCATTGAGGCATCGGCAGATTCGGAGGATTGATCTTCGAATCGCCGCGCTCATCCAGAAACGTAGCCCATCGATGTTCGAAATGCGGCCACGCGTCCCTGTATCGACCCGACGCGAGCAACGCGTGACCGAGGTTGCCATGAGCTACCGGATTCGCCGGTTGGATCGCCAGGGCATGATGGAGTTGCTCGACGGCCGCGTCGAGCTGGCCAAGCGATCTTAAGGACACACCGAGATTGTTATGCGCCTCGACATGACCGGGGTTGAGATCGATCACATCTCGATATATCGCAGCCGCTTCCGCAAAGCGCAAATCCAATTGCAGCGCGCGACCGAGGTTATAGAGCAGGATGCTCCTATCGATGTCCGGGTGGCCTTGCGTTGCGATTCCGAGTGCGGTTCGTGCGCTTTCTGCGGCGCGGGCGAATGCGCCCAGGTGCGTCTGAATCACGCTGAGCGTATTGAGGAAGACCGGATTCGGCGAACGCTCGATTGCTTTCAGAACCCAGCGTTGCGCGTCTTTTGCATCGTCAAGCGCAAGCGCGGTGATACCACGCAAATGGAGCACATCCGCGTTATCCGATTCGATGCTCAGACATCGTTCACTCCAAAACACAGCGCCTTGCCATTGGCCAGCGTTATAGCATTCGACCGCCTGCTTATATATCGACTGAAAATCATCCTGCATCCCTGAAACGACTCCGAATGTCTTGCGAACCACGTCACCGATTCTATCGATCGGTTTCGATTTGCCACTCGCCAGATTGGAAAATTGAGTGTTTCTATCGTGGGATTTGCAGCCGTGTCGTCGTGCCGAACTCGCCGCTCGTACCTTCCCGAAGCAATCCTCTAACGAAACCAAAACCTTATCCCACAAGGCTTCGCGGCCCAATCACGTGCTCACGCACCGATCAGGGGCACGTCGATTGCTCAATGCGAACGCCCGTTCCGCTGAGTCTTCGAAATCAACTTCGTCGCAAGCGGGCAGGGAAGGTCAACAAGGGAGAGTCTCAGGCCGAGCATCACGCACACGCGCCACGGACTCGAATAGAAAAGAACCAGAGAAAAAGGTGGAACCATGAAGCTCATCCGCACCGCTGCCGCGCTCGCCGCCGTCGCCGCTTTGCTCTCCGCTTGCGGCGGAAGCTCCGACGATGTCGGCAAGGAAATCGGCGTCACGCCGGCGCAGGTCCATTTCATTCACGCGATTCCGAGCGGCCCGAACGTCGACTTCTACGACAACGCCAAGATCCTGCAGCCGAATCTCGCCTACAAGGCGGTGACCAACTTCGCGAACATCGACACGGGCCAGCACAGCTTCTCCTACGCGGCCGTCAACACGACGACGCAACTCGCCACCGACACGAGCATCTCGAACGCCGCGAAAGGGCATGAGTACACGGTGATCGCGCTGCCGGACGCGGGCTTCCTGCCGTCGATCGCGGTGATCGACGATCCGTTCGACAAGGGCCTGCTGTCGAGCAGCGCGCGCGTGCGCGCTTTCAACGCGTCGACGAACGCGCCGAACCTCGATATCTATCTCGTCGCGCCGGGGACGAACATCGCGAGCGTCAGTCCGACGATGGCGGGCGTCGCCTACAAGAACGCCGTGCCTGCGACGACGCAGGATTCCATCTATGTCTCGGGCGGCACGTACCAGTTGATCGCGACGCTGCCGGGCACGAAGACGCCGGTCTACACATCGGCCTCGTTCACACTCGTCAACAACGCGGACTGGCTCGTGACGACGCTGCCTTCGGGCAATGCCGTCTCGCAACTCGTGCCGGAGAAGATCCGTATGCTGGTCGCGCAGGGCGGCAACACGCAGCAACCGGCGCTTGAATTGCCCGACACGCAATAAGGATGAGCGCCTGAAGCAACGAAGCCCGGCCGCGCAGCATCGGCCGGGTTTTTTCACATCTGGCGCGCGCCGCAGCGACGCAAAAAAAATCCCGCCACGCGAACGTGACGGGAAGACAGGGTCCTACATCAACGCTATGGAACGCCTGAGCGCGCGCCGCAACGATGCGGCGCACGTCGCCCGTTACTTGTGCTCCTCGGCGGAATTCGAAATGGCCTGACCGCCCTTCGAAATGTCCTGGCCAGCGCCCGAGACGGTGTTGCAGCCCGCGAGAGCCGCCGTGCCTGCAATCAGCAGTAGAGCGATGAGTCGAGTCATGTTTATTCCCCTTGGAGTTGAAATGCGTGACTGGAATCGGGTTCGCGCATCATTGTCTGGTGACGGACCTCTTCGACGCCCCGCATACCGGTGTGAACAATCATAAAAAAATCGGTCGGTCTCAGGCTGTAGGCACGGCTGCGATTTTGCTGTCGGCGGCGTCTGCATTCGATGTCGGCATCGTCCTACGCGGAAGGCGCGACGATGGGCGCATCGACACTGCGCTCGCGCGGCATCGACACGCTGATCGACGTGCCATGCGGCGACGCGCGCTCGATCTCGAAGCGCCCGCCGCGCGCCGAGACGCGCTGGCGCATGCCGACGAGCCCATGCGTCTGGGTGCGCTTGAGATCCTGCGGCCGGATGCCGATGCCGTCATCGATGATCGAGAGCGACACGTTCTCTTCATCGACGTCGAGCGTCACGCGGATGCGGCTCGCGTGCGCGTACTTCGCCGCGTTGGTCAGCGTCTCCTGCGCGACGCGAAAGAGCGCGATCTCGATCGCCTCGCCGAGCTTCACGTCGTCGCCCGGCAGATCGAACTCGACGCTCCAGCCGTTGCGTTGCGCGGCTTCGTCGGCAAGCGAGCGCAGCGCGGTCACGAGACCGAAACTGGCGAGCACGGTCGGCCGCATGTCCTCGATGATGCGTCGCTTCAGCGCGATGCCCTGATCCAGATTGCCGAGCGCGCGCGCGAGTTTCTCGGCCATCGCGGGTTCCGTGTTCTTGAGCTTGCCGCGCACCCACGCGACATCCATCTTGCTCGCGGTGAGGATCGAGCCGAGCTCGTCGTGCAGTTCGCGCGCAAGCTCCGTCTTCTCGTTTTCGCTGACCGATTGCAAGTGCCAGGCGAGCGCTTCGAGCTGGCGCGTGCGCGCGAACACGAGCTGATCGAGCTCTTCCTGCTGCGTAATGAGCGCCTTCTGCACGCGCGCCTGCTTGTCGAGCTGGATGCCCAGATTGCGAAAGAGCAGGATGAACAACACGATGTTGAGCGCGCACAGTGCGCCGACACAAAGCGTCGAGATGCGCTGATCGGCGCGGCTCGCATCGAGCGCGTGCTGCGCGCGTTGTTCCTCGTTCAGTCGCAGGAGCGATAGCGCCGCGTCGAGCGTCGCGCTCGTGTCGGGCGGCGGCGCCAGCGTGCGATTGCGTGTGGCGGCGTCGGCCGGCCGGTCGGCGAAGCGCACCGTGCCTTGCGCGATTTCATCGTCGGCGGCGGCGCGGATCTGCGCGAAGCTCGCGAGCGCGGTGTCGTCGCCGATGCGTCGGTAGTACGCATCGAGCCACGCTAGCGTGCGCCGCACGCGCGCCGCCGTTTCCCTGAAGTGCGCCGGAAACGCATCGTCCGCCTTCAGCGCGAAGCCGCGCTCGTCGGCGGTGAGCGTGGCGATATCGGCGGCGAGCATCGAAAGCTGCGCGGTCGCGCCCTTCGCTTCGAGCGCGGTTTCATATTCCGACGCGATGCGCATCCGTCCCGATTCCAGAATGATCAAGCCGCCCACGGTGATGACGATCGCGACCGTCATCGCGACCGCCCAGCTGTAGCGGCGCATCCAGTCGTTCAAACGCGCCGCGCGGCGCGCGATGCCGGCCGGCGCGGGCGGCGTGGACGCTTTCGGCATGGCGGGCTCGTCGGCTGCGAAGAGGGGCGGGTCGTCGGGCAGGATCGCGGCTCGCGGTACGTGGCTCATGGTGTCGGTGGTGCGGCGTTTCACTTAAGGCAGCCGATTTGAAAGCGGGTGTCGGTGGATTCCCACAGCAAAAAAGGAGCCTGCCCGAATGCGCCGCGCGGCGGGCATGGCTAGCATGGTTCCGTCATTCATTCTTTACGGGGAACGATCATGCTGAAGTGGGCCTTGTTTTTCGCGATCGTGGCCGTGATCGCCGGGGTGCTGGGCTTTACGGGCGTGGCTGCGGGCGCCGCGGCCATCGCCAAGTTCCTGTTCGTGCTCTTCCTGATCCTGTGCGTCGTGTTCCTGGTGCTGGGCTTCGTCGTCACGAAAAAAGCCATCGATTAGCGGCGCTTGCGTCCGCTCGCCAGACCGTTCTCAACTACTTAGGAAGGAGCTCACATGCTTCACTACGCCGCTGTCTTCTTCGTCATCGCCATCATCGCCGCCGTGTTTGGCTTCACGGGCATCGCGGCCGGCGCGGCGGAAATCGCGAAGATTCTTTTCTTCATTTTTCTCGTCGTGTTCGTGGTCACCTTGCTGCTTGGCGTGTTCCGCACATGACGCCCGCATCAGGGCGAAAGCCATGAGCCATCAAGCCGCGCGCGGGACTTATGACCGTCGCGCGGCTTTTTCGAGGGGCAGGCATGGTGCATGCATCGGAGCCTCTGATTGGATAGCAGGGTTCTATGCACGCGGCATTTGCGAGGGCCTGCTCCAGCGAACAGTCATCTCACCCCGTACAGAGGAGCGAACCAAATGTCCAAATCGTCTGCTGTAAAAGCCGAGTCGAACCAGTCCTCGGGCGCTTTTGTCCTCGATGTCGAGAAAATTCGCGCCGATGCGCGTCAGCACATGGACGAAGGCGCGGTGACGGAGGGTTACGGCGCCGACCGCGAGACGGTCCTGAAGCTGCTCAACGACTCGCTCGCCACCGAAATCGTCTGCACGCTGCGCTACAAGCGTCATTACTTCATGGCGAAGGGCATTCACTCGGAAGCCGTCGCTCAGGAGTTCCTGGAGCACGCGAACGAGGAACAGGAGCACGCCGACACGCTCGCCGAACGCATCGTGCAACTGGGCGGCGCACCGAATTTCGCGCCCGACGGCCTGTCGTCGCGCTCGCATTCCGAGTACAACGAAGGCAAGGATCTGATCGACATGATCCGCGAGAATCTGATCGCCGAGCGCATCGCGATCGATACGTACCGCGAGATCATCCGCTATCTCGGCGACAAGGACGTCACGACGCGCCGCATCTTCGAGGACATTCTGGCCGTCGAGGAAGAACACGCCGACGACATGGCGGATCTGCTGGAAGGCCGTAACGGCTAAGGGCGACGCGGCCGGAGACGCTGCAGGCGTATCCGGCCGTATGCATGAAATGACCGATCAACTACTACAAGAGCGTCCGGCAGCGCGGACGACGCGAATGATTCGAGTCTTGATAGCCGACGACCACGCGATCGTGCGCAGCGGATTCAGGCAGTTCGTCGTGGACGAGCCCGACATGGAAGTCGCGGGCGAAGCCGCAACCGGCGACGAAGCCATCGCGCTCGTGCGCGCACAGGCGTTCGATGTCGTGCTGCTCGACATCGCGATGCCGGACAAGAACGGCGTCGACACCTTGCGCGTGATCAAGCAGATCCGCCCGGAGCAGGGCGTGCTGATGCTCTCGGGTTTTCCGGAGAGCCAGTACGCGATCAACCTGCTGAAGGCGGGCGCGAACGGCTATCTGAACAAGGACGCCGCGCCTGACGAGATCGTGCGCGCGATCCGTACCGTGGCGCGCGGACATCGATATCTGTCCGAGTTCATCGCGGATGCGCTTGCCGACAAGCTCGACAAGCCCGCCGCCGAACGGCCGCACGAACTGCTGTCGGAGCGCGAGTTCCAGATTTTCTGCAAGCTCGCGGGCGGACGGATTCCGACGGAAATCGCGCAGGAACTGCATCTTTCGGTGAAGACGGTGAGCACGTATCGCGCGCGCGTGCTCGAAAAAATGCGGCTTTCCAATAACGCCGATCTCACGTATTACGCGATCAAGAATGGCCTGATCGAATAGCGGCGCATGGTTTGATCCGCGAGCACTGCCGGAGGGCGCCCGACGTGGGCAATCACATCACCACTGACGACCGAAGCGGGCAGCCGGGCGCGCGGCGCACGCCGCTCGCGGTGCTGTTGATCGAGGACTCGCCGCTGATCCGCCGCAGCCTGACCGAGGCGATCGATGCGCTCGGGCCGTGGCGCGTGAGCGCGTTCGCCGATGCGCCGGACGATGCGATCGCGCTGCTGTCGGCGCAGGCGTTCGACGCGGTGATCGTCGACTTGCAACTGAAGCGCGGCTCGGGCATCGACGTGCTCGCGTGGCTCGAGGAATGCGGCGCGGCGCGCTCGCCGGGCGCGTTCGTCGCGGTGCTCACGAATCACGCGCTGCCGACGTATCGCGAGCGTTGCCTGCAATACGGCGTGCGTCACTTCTTCGACAAGTCGCTCGAATTCGATCGCGTGCTCGACGCGTTGTGCGACTACGCACGCGAGCGCACCTGAATCCGCTATCGCTTATCGCGCCCGCGCCAGTGGCTGAAGCCCGCGAGACCCGTCGCCGCGAGACCGGCGAGACAGACGCCCGTCCAGCCCATCGCCTGCCACGCGAGCGACGCGACCGCTGATCCCAGCGCCCCGCCGATGAAGTAAGCGACCATGTAGACCGTGTTCACGCGGCTGCGCGCCTCGGGCTTGAGCGCGTAAATGCGCGACTGGTTCGAAATCTGCGCGGCCTGCACGCCGACATCGAGCACGATCACGCCGACGACGAGCCCCGCGATGCTCTTCGCCGAGAACGCGAACACCACGAACGACAGCGCGACGAGCCCGATGCACAGCGAGATGACGGCGCGCGGGCCGCGCTTGTCGGCGGATTTTCCGGCGAGCGGTGCGGCGAGCGCGCCTGCCGCACCGACGATGCCGAAAAGCCCCGCCGCCTGCGGACCCATATGAAACGGCTCGCCCGCGAGCAGCAGCGTGAGCACCGACCAGAAGATGCTGAACGCGGCGAAGAGCGCGCCGCCGGTGAACGACGCCTCGCGCAGCGCGCGGTTTTCGGCCGCGAGATGCCACATCGAGCCGAGCAGTTTGCCGTAGGTGAGCGTCGAGGTCGGACGGCTCTTCGGCAACCGCGCGATCACGACGACCGCCAGCGCGATCGTCGCGAGCACGGAGGCGCCGAAGACGGCCCGCCAGCCGAAGTACTGCGCGACGAAGCCCGACACCGTGCGCGCGAGCAGGATGCCGAGCAAGAGCCCGCTCATCACCGTGCCGACGGCGTGGCCGCGTTCGGCGGCGGGCGCGAGTTCGGCGGCGAAGGGCACGGCTTGCTGCGCGATCGTCGATACGATGCCGATCGCGAGACTCGCCGCGATCAGAACGGCGAGCGTCGGCGCGCTCGCCGCGGCCACGAGCGATACGCCGAGCGCCGCGAGTTGCAGCAGGATCAAAAGACGCCGGTCGAAGCGGTCGCCGAGCGGCGCGAGCACGAGCATGCCGAGCGCGTAGCCGAGCTGCGTCGAGGCGGGCACCGCGCCGATCAGCCGGGCGTCGCCGGGAAAGCTCGCGCGGAAATCGCCGAGCAGCGGCTGATTGAAATAGATGTTCGCGACCGAGACGCCCGCGATGGTCGCGAGCAGCCACAGCGTGGCGCGCGAATAGTGCGGATGGCGCGCCGGAGGATTCGATTGCGGCGAATTGGGCATGAACCGAAGCCGATGAAGACCAGCCGCTGATCATACTGAAGACGCGCGGGCGCCGCAGGGCGCCGTTAGAAAGGCTGCGGGCCGCCGCCCTGATCGACGCTCATGCAATGCGTGACGAGGCCGAGATCGGCGCGCCACAGATGCAGCCCGAACGCGGGCGGCTCCATGACGAACGCCTCGGGGCCGTCGGGTTTCAGTTGCAGCGCCACCTGATGCGCGGTCGACGGCGCGCACCAGACGAGCGTGCCGCCGAACCGCGCGCCGATGGCCCGATGCACATGACCGCACACGATGCGCTCGACGTTCGAATGGCGGCGCACGAGCGCATCGAGTGCGCGGCTGTCGTCCGGTGCGAGGCGGATTTCGTCCATGAAGCCGATGCCGCACGCGATCGGCGGGTGATGCATGCCGATGACGACGGGCCGGTCGCGGCAGGCGTCGAGCTGCGCTTCGAGCCAGGCGAGGCGCGCGGCGCACAGACGTCCGCCGCCTGAACCGGGATCAAGTGTGTCGAGCGCGAGCACGCGGACATTGCCGACATCGAATGCGTACTGCACGAAGCCGTCGTGGCCCGCGAGTTCGGGGCGATCGCCGAATACCGTGCGCAGGTTCGCGCGGTCGTCGTGATTGCCGACGATCACATGCCACGGCATCGCGAGCGTGTCGAGGAGCGTGCGCAGATGCCGGTATTCGTCGATGCCGCCCGCATCGACGAGATCGCCCGTAACGAGCACGGCGTCGGGGCGGGGATCGAGCGCGTTGAGCAGGCCGATCGCGCGGGCGAGGAAAGCGGCGGTATCGACGCGGCCGTAGGCGAGCGTGCCCCGCGCCGTGATGTGCAGATCGCTGATCTGGGCGAGCAGCATGCGCGTGAATCTCCTCGTCGCGGGCGGTTTAGAGGCTTAATCGTCGGATGCGGCGACGGGCGGCTTCGGCGCGAGCTTCGCGGGAACGAGCCACTGGAAGCCGGTCATCGACGTTTCGCTGAACGTGCATTCGGCAGCCGCGGGCACCTGCGCCGCCTTGGTGGCCGGCGGCTTCGGCGGATTCTGGATCGTGCCGTGCACGACCACCCGCGAGCCATGATAACTCGCGCCGGAGCCGGTGATTTTCAGCGGCGCGCTCGCGGCGTCGGGATAATCCGCGCGTACCTTGTCCTTGCAGGCTTCGACGTTCTTGTAATAGGACGTGCAGCCGGCGAGAAAAGCGAGCGGAATCGTGAGCAAAACGAGCGGCAGATGGCGGGTGCGATGGTTCATCGATGAATTCTGTCGGTGCCCGATGCCGCGAGGGGCTCGGAGCGGAAAGAGGACGGGGCGAAACTTTATATCATGCGCGCCCCGCGAGGGTTTGGCCGGGCGCTTGTTTTCTCGCGCGATGCGGTAGCACAATCGGCTCTGTCATTCGACCGCGCGTTGCGCACCGATGGAGACCACCGCCATGCAGAAGGACATCGAAGTAGGCGATTACCTGCTCGCCATGCAGGCCGTATCCAGGCCGATCGAAGCTGACGGCGACGAGGAGGCGGCTCCGTCCGAGGGTTACGCGATTCGCGTGCGCGTCACGCGGCTCGACCGCAAACCTGTGCACGGATCGACACTCGCCGACGACTCGGGCGAAATGACGGGCGATCACGGTCCTTTCGAGACGGTCGCCGAGGCGATCGCGCATGGTGAGGCGTGGGGACGGCATTACGTCGCGCGTGTGCTGGGGCACGCGGTGTAGCGGCGAGGGCCACGAAGGAAGGGAAGCGTTCCCTGCGTCAGGCGGGTGCAGCGCGACGGCGGGCATCGCTAGACTCTGGTTCATCGACCGGACCATCGCCGAGGTTGCCATGACGCCCGTTGCGCTCTACATTACCCCGAACTACATCGCGTCGGTGCGCGGCGGCAAGACGCGCGACTGCTTCGGCGGAACGGTGCGGTTCATCGGCGTGGATGCGTTGCCGTTCGATATCGAACACGTGTGCCTGCTTGATCGCGATACGGCGATCGAGGCGCTGTTCGATGCGGTGCGGGACGCGGAGCGGTTGTTGAATGCGGTGTGAGGGTGTCGTTCAAGATTTCGGAAGGCGGGTCGTTATTACGGTGACCCAATCCTTTACCGAAAACCTGATCCACGAATGGCACTGAAATCCCTTGCAAGCGCAGTCGCGTTGTCCTTGTTTCTCTCCGGATGCCTGACGACAGTACCGGATATTCCATCTTCCAGCGCGGGCAGCGTCCAGACGAGGCAGCGAATCGTCGATGGCATCCAGTCCCCGACGATCGACAGTAACGGTGTTCTTCTCACGCCGTGGGTTCGCAGCGCGATGATGTCCGCATTCGCGATGCGCGCCGCTCATCTCGGACTTCGAATCGATCCGAACGGAGTGCCGGTCAGGATCCGCATCACCAGCGTTCGATCGAAGTCCGACGCGGCGCGTATCGCCTTCAATTTCCTCGATGGTGCGGAGTGGGTGTCGGGAACGGTGACCGTGGGTGACGCCAGCTTCGACGTTCAGGAGGACACGTGGCTGCACTGGATGCCGACGGGCTATCGCAGCATCCAGGAAGTCGCGGATGCGGTCGGGAGGCAGGTGGCCAACGGCGTGGCGCTGGTTGGCGGGATGCCGCTGAACGATTGAGGGGGAAATTAGGGCGCAGCCTGAAAAAACGTGGAAGAAACGCCGATGGCAGAGATCGGCTTCTTCGGCCTAAATTTGTCTCTCGATGCGTTGTCACGACAGCGACCAAGGATCAACTTTCCCGCCTTGGATGACGAAGTGCTTCGCATCGGAACCCGGCTCGAAAAAGCGCCAGTCTTCCTCGTCTGATGCGCCGTCCGTCACGACACCCAGCTCAAGCTGCCGCGACATTGCTATGGAGACGTTGCCGTTCTCGCCGACCGCAACGCGCTCGACAACGAATGGACCGTCGTTGGCAATGAGGTCTCGTATCTGCTCGAGCGTTGCGCGCGTGCGATCGTCGGAAACCGCGAAATCCGGGGAGTTGGCGAAGACCTCGCCCGCCCGCTCGATGGTCCAGGCACATTGGATGTGCAGGGCCCAAGTGCCCACGCGCTTGACGGTCCCGCGCGCTGTCGTCATTTCCCGAAGGGGGCCGAAGTGCAGCGTCAACATATCCGCTGCACGTCCTGCGCCGCTGAGTTCCAACCCGTTTAAGGCTGAAAGGCGCTGCATGATTTGTTCACGGGTAGTAGCCATCTCAGACGCTCCCGCCAAACAGATCCTGGGCGCGTTCCATAAGTCCGTGGTAATTCATTTCGTCATCGTCTGTATGTCATCATGGAGTTGTCTTGCCTGCTCCTGATTCAATCCAAGGGCCTTGACCACCGCCCTGAACTGCTTGTTTTGTGCCTGATTATTGCCTGGTCGACCATCGCCGGCCGCAAATTCCTCTTTGTCAACGACCGGTGCGATTTCGCTGTATTCGAACGGCTGAGCGTCATCAGTCAATGAACCGCTCCCGTCCGAGTCGCCTAAGCTCTTCAGCATTGAGTCGTCGCCGCTGTCACCACTAATGCGGATGACGGCGGTGGCAAACTCGCCATTGGGTAGCAAATCTCCCGGCTTGGCACGCCAGGCGGCCATGCAGTCGTCAGCGAAGAGTCTTGGTTGCGCCGGGCGCTCATGGTAAGAACCTGCGCTTGCTATGCGCGGCGCGGCCTTGAATAGCTGTGATGGCGTGAAAGTCACCGACCGCGGCCGGGGCGTCCCGCCGCCGCGACTGCCTTGCAAGCCGCTGCTCGGTGGATCCGGTATTGTTACGAGGTCGCCCCGCTCGATAGCCCGCTTCACCTTCCAACGCGCAATCGACGGGTCGATCTCGTCAATGCTCAATAGCTCTCGAAGCTTCGCCATAAAAGCCTGATCGCGCATCCAATCCGAAGAGGCGGCTAGAAGCTCGCGTCCGCTCGCGGCGGCACGGTCCTCCGCAGCTCTGCTTGTGAAATGAACGTCGCGTCGCCGACGCAGCGTCAGCTTCCAACTCGCCAGCCGAATCTCTTGGGGCAATTTCCGTCTCTCTCAGTTTCCGAGGGCGATATCCGTAGCATGTCTAACTAGTTTAGCGATTGCACGGTCCGGCGGGCAAACGGGCCGCAATGTTTATTGATCAGGCGCAGACGTGTGAAGCGGACGAATGTTCGGCCTTTCCGAGTTCGAAGCGCGACTCAGCCTGAAATAACCTGCGCCCCTGCATGCGCTCCGTGAGAAACTCTGCCCAGTCGTACCGGAACCGATATTTCCTCGGGCCTTGGCAACGCGTTCCGCAAACAAAAAACCCCAAGAGCCTTACGCTGTCGGGGTTGTTGTCGAATCTCGAGTCGAACGCAAACTACTTGGTGCCGGGGACCGGAAACGCGAGGCCTTATCTGACAAGGATTTCGCGGGCTGTGTGCAGAATTTGTGCGGCCTCTCATGTGCAAGAGACCAAAAGCTTGTCTATGGACTCGATGGGAATCGAACCAAGGGCATTAAGACGGATGCCGTGCTGTACGAGATAGCTACGGACCGTCTGCCTACTGCGCCCAAGCATTTCCGCCGCTTGGGTAATGGTGACATGCGCCGGTCTCGGGTGGCGGGCCGCATAGAGGGCAACCGCCTTAACCGCGATGTCGAGTGCTTCGTGTTCTGTCATGTTCTCCTGTTGCCGGGGTAGATTGGGTCAGCAAGGACGAGTTACACCTAGAGCTTTTCGAGTACCATACTCCGGTAACTCATAAGCAACCGCTGAAAGTAAGGCTACAAGCACAATGGCCAAACCGCGCGTTTTTCTCAGTTCTACCTATTACGACCTCTACCAATCCCGGGAAGATATCGAAAGATTCGTTCGGTCTCTCGGATACGACTGCATCCGACACGAGACCGGAGCCATTCCGTACGCGCGCGACGCTCGGCTAGAGGCGTCTGCGTATCGAGAGATCGAACTATGCGACATGCTTGTGACTATCATCGGCGGCAAGTTTGGTACAGAGTCCAAAGACGCGGCAGGAGCCTCGATAACGCAGAATGAAATAATGCGCGCCCTTGAGAAAGGGATCCAGGTTTATATCTTTGTCGAGCAGAACACCCTCACTGAATATAATATTTGGAAAATAAATAAAGACAATGCGTCAATGAGGTACCGATACGCGGACGACCCCCGTATTTATGTATTCTTGGACCACCTACACAGTCTCCCGCAAAATAATCCGATTACCGGCTTTAAAACGGTTGCGGACGTTACATCGTTTTTGCAAGACCAGTGGGCGGGACTGTTTCAGCGCTACCTTAGCCAGCAGCAACGCACGACAGAGCTTTCCATTATTCAAGATATGAAAGGCGTCGCGGCAACATTGAGAGAAATGGTGGACTATCTTTCTACCTCGCATCAAGATAAAGACGAAGCGCTCAAGTCGATTATTTCATTTAATAATCCCGTTTTTAACCGGCTGGCTCAGATCACCAAAACGCCGTACAGAGTTTTCTTTACCAACCACGACGAAATGGCCGCTTGGCTCGAAGTGCGCGGGTATACTGCTCATGATTCCACTTTTTACTCAGAAAACAGCGTCGAAGAGTGGTTTAGAGATAAATCAGGATGGATTGAG
Source organism: Caballeronia jiangsuensis (assembly GCF_046030135.1). Lineage (NCBI taxonomy): Bacteria > Pseudomonadati > Pseudomonadota > Betaproteobacteria > Burkholderiales > Burkholderiaceae > Caballeronia > Caballeronia jiangsuensis. Next base: position 36,724 of record NZ_JAQQDB010000009.1, on the reverse strand, counting down.
TTTAAAAGGGCAATCTTCGATGATCGCGGCGATTTGCTGCGCTTTTCTCCCTCGGTCTGGAATGACGATTGGATTCAGTTCAGGCCTGCGGAGTCTCAGAAGGCCGCGTTTGCTGATGACGACGATATACCATTTTAGCTGATACGGTTTAACAGCTAGCTAGAACAAGTGCCGTGGACCGAACGCGGCCTTAAATGTGCGTATTTAAGATTTAACCTCGTTTTCAATCTCCGCAAAGTTCTTGGCGCGCATAATGCGCTCTTGCAAAACGTTACGGCTACGCTTGGGGCTAATCACCTCGCCCTTTTCGTTCTTGCGCTCCTCAAACTCGCCTGCAATGTGGATGCTGTCCCACATGGCCTTATTCGCGAGGCCCCACACGAACGCCTTAAGCTCCGTGATAGCCGGGGCAACGTCCAGCGTTACCGCCTCGCCCGTAATCGGGTTCTGCACCGTGGTTCCCTTGACGTTGTAGCCGTTCGGTCCCTTGAGGTTTGCGTACACCTTTTTACCGTCTTTGCTCTTACGGTGGAACACCTCAACCGTAAAGGGCTTGCCGAGTAGTTGGACCATGTGCGTAGCGGTACCGCCGTGGGCCGCATTCATGGCCGCAAAGAGCTTTCTAAACAGCGAATCCGGAGCATGCGATAGCGTCTCTTGCACGGTGGTACGGTGCGGTACCAGTAAGTCGGCGTCCACTAACTTACGCGGCTCGTAGTTCGGGCCGGACAACTCAAAAATAAGGTCTACCTTCTCGCGGTCGCGCTTACGGCCCTCAAACTCCTCCTCATGCTTGCCGAGTTCAAAGTAGCCAACGAGGCGCGCACGGGCGGTACCTCGGGGCGGGGGAACGTAGTCGTTTGAGACGACGGGAAAACGCATATCTGGGCCGGTCATGGCGGCTTGCTTGATGACGGCGGAGAGGTCGAAAGGGCGGAGAGGGTCGGACATGGCGTGCTCCAGGTGTTTGGGGCCGATACGCTACACCCGAGCGGCAATGAACTCTACTTTTATTTTGGGGTGCTAAAAGGTTGTCAGTAGTTGGGTGTATGGATTGACAGCAAATGTGCACCATATCTGGACTACAAGGTGACGATTAGTCCACGGGCAACGAGCAAGGCTCCGCCCACAAACGCTAATGCTTGGAGCCAAGGAACCCAAGCGGGTTGGTTTGCTAGCCGTTCGGTCTCGTCCATGAGTCGCCGGGTTTGCGCCCGGAGGCGTGCTGTTAGCTCTAGGCTGTCGTCTGCGTGTTCTTTCACCGTTTGATTGTTCATGTTTGCCCCGGTCCCCGAAGTAGCTTCCGCACGCCGAGTATATCCCTGCCTGGCGTGACTCAGGAGGCAGTCATGGGCCGCGCTCCACGCCAGCGGGCCCGTTCCGGGTGGACAGTTAGCGGCGGTCCTCGGCTCGGGCAAAGTAGTTACTTCCGGCACCTCTCTTAGGCACTCAACGCGGCGATTCCCGGCCAAGAGTCCGCGCCCGACCGTCCTACAAATTTTCTTGCTCTACGGCCTCGCGAGCTTCGCAAATGTCCTAGACTCAAAAGCTAATCGCGGAGGTTCTCCATGTACTCGCCCCACAAACGCGGTAGCCTTGACGATATCAATTATCGAGCCGCTATTGATTCGATCGGTAGCGCGAAACCGCCTCGATACCGCGGAATTGGCGGCGGTTCTGCTTCTGGTAGCGTGGCGTTACTGGTCGGAATGCTGACCACCGTTTACGTGGGTCTGATGTACAGCATTCCGGGCGGACTTGCGTGCGGCTTGCTCGCAGGACTGGCGGCTTGGGGCATGTTTAGTTTTGTTGGGCGCTTTCCCCGGTTCTGCGGGCTCCTCGTTGTGGCTGTTATCGGCTACTTTGTTCTGCGACGCTGACGGGTGGCCCCGGAAGGGCGGGATTACCGACTCTCCCTAATCCACCCGCCCCGAACCGTCAGCGCCACTCTCCAGGGCCTCTCCAGCGTGCGCTGGTTGCTCTGCATCGAACAAATCCATAGCGTCTAGCTGCGCTTCCTTCGCTGCTTCCTGTGCTTGCTGGAACGTCGCTGCGGCCTCCCGGCCTGCCTCGTCCCACGCGGCCCTACGCGCTATCTCTACGACCTTGGGCCAATCGTCTGTGGAGACGGATTCGGATAGCCACGAGCGCAGGGCAACCCGCTTGCCGTCCACTTTGACGCGCATACGTCCGTCGCTCTCGTTAATGATCGTGCGACACGTGCCACGGTAATGCACTGTACGGGCCGGACCAAAGGTAACTTTGTGAATGCCTGCCCCAAAAGAGTACCCGGTAGCGTCCTCGGCGTCGGGCTTGCCCGCCATGATTAGCTTGCGCATTTTGGTAAGCGTGTTATCCGTGTTGCTAGGAAAGTACCCGGCCTGACTGAGGGTCTCGTGCATCGGCTCGATTTGGTAATCCGCCAGCGGCGCATACCACACGTGCTTATCGACGGTCTCACCCTGCACGCCGATGGCGGCCAACGCGAAGGGCAACAGGTACGCATGCCGAGCCCCCACTTTCATTCCGTCCACGGTCTCCCTGTGGGCGAGGTAGGCCCGGAGTAGCTCGACGGGCACGCGGTACGAACCTTTGAACGCGGCCACGCGGTACACGCCCCGAGGCAACGCCAAAGCGACCCTGGCCCCGATCTCTAATTCAAGTTGCCGACCACGCGATTTAATGAACCTTCGTACGTCATCCTCGGCAGCACGGATGCGCGTTTTCTGAGCTTCCCGGACTTTTGCTCTATCCACCGTAGCAACCCCCTACGGCCCGATACCCACTACCTTTATTCTTTCTATAAAAGAATAGTAGGAAAGTTCCCGGTCCACTCTCCAATAAATCGCTAAAAGCCTTATGCAGCAAGGGATTCCCTGAATTCAGGCCGCTCCGGGTACCGGGTACCGCTCAATTTCTCGCCGAACGTGTAAACGGCCTCCTGATTGATACCCTCGTATTGCAACGTGAGCTTAATCGTGCGTTTCCGGGTTAATACCTCCATCTTAGCAATATAGCAGCCACGGCCCGTAATGTCCTTGATTATGCTCTCCACTATATTAGGGAGTTTATCATTCCATTCTCTAACAGTTAGAGTCATGTATTGGTCTCGTTGGTTGTAGATGCGTAGGCCGAGCTAAGATAAGCTTAGCTCGTTTCGGTTTTCCATAGATATCGAGGTAGTCCAGCGAGATTTGCCCGCGTTTTACCCTGATCGTGAGGCTAATTATCTCCGAGGCGTCGGCCTTAACCTGTTCATACCAATACCAGAAATTATCGGGTAAAGCTTCGTACCATACTGGCTCTAGCATCTAGGTCCTAGTTATTCCAATGGTGGTCAATATCAACAGGGATACCGTCAAGGTTACTACCTGCTCGGTACACGTGACCTTTATCCGTTGCGGTTTTCTTCCTGTCGCAAGCAGGACATAACCACTGGAGGTTATCCAATGTATCCGGGCCGTCTTTGTGTAACGGGATAACGTGGTCCACCGTGCCTGTAGCCGTAGCTCTACCACAGTGAGCACAGCAATACTTAGCACGTTGCTTAACCTCGTCTCGTCGCTTCTGGTCTGCACCGCCGGACCAATCGGCTAACCTTGCGGTCTTACCCTTGGCTTTAACTCTGTTCAGGGTGTTGGTAGATACGGGCTTACCGTGGCGATTAACCACAGTGCCGTTACTGTGTCGATAATAGCCGCTAGGCAAGTCGCTTACACAGAACGGGCATTTTAGTTCCATGCCCGCAGGTTGCCATTGTGGATGCTTAGAGCAGTCACTCATTACTTGATCCTTGGAAAGTTATACCTTGGCCGTAACTTTATAAAAACACTCGGTCAAAGCATGAAAAGGGTTTTGGATTGCCTAATATATGTGCACGCACTAGAATGGTGCTAAATACCTCTGATATATCTCGAATTTCCTGAGATTATCTATTGACATTCAGAAAAAGATGCAGATAAGCGGGGGGTAGGTCGAAAAACGCGGGGTTTTAGTGCCAGCGCCGACCGGTCAGAGTTCTTATAACAAAAGCCCAGAAAATTGCGTTAGGGATCCTATTTTCTTTGATTAAACGATAGTTGATCCCTAACGGCGGTTATCTGGTACGGAACGTTAATTGATTCGTCTCGTAGTCCCTGGACCGTGCGGTATCAAGTCGTCAAACTCTGGACGGCCAAATAACTCGTCATCGTCGTTACCGTAGGCGCTTTGTGTCCGCTCGGAGGCACGCCCGCGCAGAACTCTTGCCTCGGCGGGGGTCTTTAGCCGCAAGGCCGTAGTGAGCCGCAGGACGACCCCGCTGCACCTCGCAGCTTCGGCAATCAAAGGATGCGGCTTACCGTCCAACATAAGCGCGCCTTGGCCGAGTTCATCACGTACCCGCTTCTCCAGCGCCCGCGCTCTGCAAAGGTCGGCCACTAGGTCTAGGTCTGAATGTGTCCAGTCGTCCGGGTGTCGTGCCTCAACGATGCGGGGCCAGTGCTTTTCCTCGTCCTGCGTTAGCTCGATGTAGTCGGGGATCGGCACGGATAGGTTGGCGCGCCGTACCGTCTCGATATCGCGCTTACGCACCACCGAGGGTCTCCTTGTCGATCAGGTCTTGGAGTTCGTCAATCTCGTCCTCCAGGTCGGCTTTCTCCGCCGCGTGGCGGGCCACCATTGCCGACAGGTCGGCCTCTAACTGTTCAAGGCGTTCTTCCATTTCTTCCTTAGTCATCGTTTCCTCGTTGGTTGGTCATCAAATGCTCGTCCGGTTGGTCTCATACCCGGCCCATAGCCATAGCATAAAACGCTGTTGCGGCATGCAGCGAACGCCCGGGAGGGGGTGGAAACGCCCCCGCAGGACAGGCATTGGTTATTGTCGTTGCTCTGGCGCACCTCAGGCAATCGTCCAAGGCGTGTTTGGGTGCGACGCTGTTGCTCGTTGGTGCTTTTCCTGATACTCCCGAGCCATGGCGTAGAAATCGCTGGCCGCCTTGAAGCGGGCCATACGGTGCGGGTGCGTCATAGGTCGTACATAGGGCCGCCCCTTGCTGTCTCGGAGGACCGCCATATCACTACGCCCGAGCTTGGCTTGTTGCTTACCGGCCCGGATACATGCCTGAGCTACGGCCAACTCGTAACCGTTCCGCATATGCGCCGTGTCAACCATGCGGCCTAGTCTGAGGTCCATTTGTGCAGCATTCTGGCCGTCCGTTACGTCGTTCCAATCCGGCCCGAGACAGGCATCGTGGATGGATACGCGTAGCTCGTCGTTACCGAGCGGTACCCGTCGCTTTCCGTTGTGGCGGGATAGCGGGAGGTCAACCGCACGCGCCAAGCGGCTAAGGTGTCGCCGCTGTGCGTTGTAGTCCGTCAGGTAACTCATGCGGACAGCTTCGGCTCAAACGTAGCGCATGCCACAAGCTCGCCCGCCGCCGCCTCGGGTACGCCCAAGTCCCTGCATAGCTGGTGGAGGCCGTTGAGGACCTTGTAATGCAATCCAACGTCCACGCGGTAACAAAGCTCGCCACCGGAGAGGTCGAAGGTAGGACTAGCAATGCGCGTGAGTTGGCTTGCGATGATACGAAAGTAACGCGGAACCGGAATACCGGCCCGCTTTGCGTTATCTCGGAGTCGTGCGACAGCGGGGGCGCTCAAACGGAATGCCGTGTCCTGATACATCGCGCTCACTCTACTTCTGCCTCTGCGATTTGGCGGCCCAAGAGCTTGAGCTTTGCCATGTCGCGGATTTGTTCCAATTGCGCCACCGCCTTACGATAGTCGATGATTTGCGCCTCGGCGGCGGCGACCATCGCGTTAAGGTTCTCGTTGGAGGCGTTCGGGTCGATAATGAATTCCATTTTAAGGGTTCCTTATTAGTTAAGGGCGGCCTGCGCCGCCCGTGTCAGGGTCTGTGGCTTATTCCGCGCTAGCGACAGACCACGCCGCACCCGGGTGCGGCGCACAGCTAAAGCCGGGAGTAACGCTGACAATCGCTACAACGGTGTCACTATCCACGGCGGAGGTCGGAGCCGACGCAATGCGGACAGTTTCGGTACTACCGCTCGGAAGTGTGACCGTGAAGTCCACGCCGTCTACAAACTGCTCGCGCGTGATTGCGAGGGTCTTGTCCAAAACAACGGCGTTAGGGCCGTACGCCTCGCGGAGGACGCCGGATTGTGCTGCGATAGGGGCTGCGAGTTTGGTCATGTCGATTCCTTTGTTTCGTTAGGTGAGTGGCCGCTTACTGCTTAACCCAGGCGGACGAGGCGGTCATATTGCCGTTCGTGTAGGTATAGGTCTGTTTAAACGCGTTGCCCGTTGCGGTGTCCGTGGCCGTATCTGTGTCGATATTGCCGCTGGCGGCGTACGTGTAGACGTGGGCGCAGGAATTGGGAGAAAACACGTATTGGCCGGTGGAGTCGGTCACGAGGTCGGAGGGCAAAATCCTGGTCATAAGATCCTTGTTTGGTAGAAGTTAGGCGGGCGACATGCCCGCCGTCATTGAGTTACGCCGAGACCGTAGCAGTCGTCTCGAACGCTGCGCCGTCCACGAACGCCCAATCTGCGTACTGGATGCCTCGGATAGCCTGCTGGTTTGTCTGGAACATGCCCGTTTGAACTGCCGTAACCGTGCCCGTGCCGTCATCGACCGGGAACATACCAGCGGTTGCTGCGTCGAGTTCTGCGGTACCGAGGAACGCCACAACACGCGCGGCGTCCACGACGAACAACTTGCCAACCGGGACGCTATACGAACAAATCGCGGGCATGCCACCATAGAAACCGCCCTTGGCCGTGATTTGCGTTTCGCTTGCGCTACGGAGGCGCACCGCCGTAAGCGGGTTGACGAGGACGGTAGCCGTGGTCAGGTCACCCGTGAAAGCCTCCAAGCCTTCGCCGAACGAGTTTGCCTGCGATGCCACAGCGCCGAGGCCGGTAGGGGTAACCTCGTCGCGTGCTTGGCTACCGAGGAACGCGTTATCAAGACCACGACTCAAAGCGCGTTGAATCTGCGACTCAATGAGCGCCTCCGCCGCGTCGCCGGTCATACGAATGAGTTCTGCGGAAAGGACCGTGGTGATTCCGAGCTTACGCTTGTCGGTCAGCGTGACGCCGAACGCGCCTTGATACGCCCTCGTCGGCAGGTGTTCGCCCACAAAGCTAGCGGCAATCGGTACGGTCTCGACGTTCACACGGGCCAAAGCGGGGACGCGTGTAAGGCCCTGCAACTGACCGAGAATAGAATTGCTAAACACTGCCTGGACGAACCGGCCACGGTCCAACGTCTCGGAGGCGAGCGCGGCAGCCGCGTTATCCGTTCCCAATGGGTTCATTACCGCCTTCAGGACCTTGTTGATTCCGGACGCCGCGCCCCAGCGGTTTTCAGCGTACTGCGCTGCTTGCGCTTCGTTGCCATCGGTCATTGCACGGAGAATCAGACGGCGGATGAAAATGTTGTGGTTCGTGTTTTGCATTTCGGTTACTTCCTTATTGGTGTGGTTGATTTGAACTGCTACGCGGGCCGGTTGATGGACAACGGCCTTGGTCGCGACGGGTGCCGGGACGGGTTTGGGTGGTGCGGCCTCGACGGCTCGCGGTTTAATGCCGAGGCTCTTGAATGCGCTAATGAACGCCTCGGGATTCGCCGGGATCGCTACGAGGGAAAGCTCGTGTACCTCTGCGGATTTGAAGTTAAGACCACCGTCCGCGTTTGGTTCCGACTTGATAGGCCGAAATCCAAGACTCACGCCCTTGATAAGGCCGGACTTAACGCTGTGCCAAGCCTCGTTGGTCCTCGTCTGCACCGTTCCCGGTTCGTCTACCTTGGCGATGGTCGCCTTGAACGGGAGGCCCCGCGCCGTGGGCGTACCGAACTGGACGGTCCCCACAGGGCTTGCATGATCGTGATTCAGAAGGAGCGGAACGTCCGTTGCGAACCGGAGGCCCATAGGGTCCACCCGGTCCTTAACCCGGTCTAAAGCCGGGGTGCTCGCCATGCCCTCAATCTCGCGCCGTTCCTCGCGGACGGTCTTGATTGTGATGGCGGAAAATGCTTTGTTTTGCATGTACTCCTAACTAGAGTGTAGATAAAGATCCGGGATTTCATCGACTAGCCCATTGGATCAGTCGGCGGGCCGCTTACAGGTAAGGCCGTTAGGCCGTGGTTTCTGCGTCTACGAGTGCGCCATTGGCGAACACCCGCCGATTGGCGTAGGGCGTTACCTCGCCGTCCGGGGCAGGCTCAACGAGGCGCGCATACGCGTAAGCCTGCGGGTGCTCGCCGTCAGGTGGTAAGCCCTCAATCGGGACCTGCTGTGTGAACATCGGGAATTTGTTAGACGCGTACGCTGCTTCGTCCGCAAACGAACAGACGCTAGCCGTAAGCGTGTCGCTACCCGAGTAATCAAGCTGCACCTGTGAAACTACGTGGACCGTAGACGTAGCCCCCGTCGCGGGGACCACGTAATCCAGTTTGATCATTCAATATGCTCCATAAAAGAGGTACCCATTAACGTATGTATCGTAGGTGGCGTTATTCTTGGCCGCGTAGGTCCAAGAGATAGTCCCGGTAGACAGGTCGAATGAAAACTGCGGATGAATCAGGCCCCCCACTGAGCCAACCTATGTACGAGTCCGGTTGGAACGATACGAATGCCCCCTGTGTGAGACCTGCATCGGTTACGCTGCCGTTCTGCCCGTTGGCAAGCAAGCGGAGGTCAAAAACCCGCGCGCATCGGTGCGAAGCATCGAGCACGAGATTGCCGCTCGCATCCCAAATCTGAAGCCCGCTGCTCATCAGATTTGTCCATTACGGGACATGTACAAAAGTCCACCTTGGCCCATGAACCGTTGGGTAATCCGTTTATCAACGTAGTTTTGCACCATCGTTTGAATTACCTTGCCGTCCTGCTCGTCCAATCCATTACCTCCGTTGATATTGACATTAACTGTTCCGCCGCCGCCAGAACTAGCCGCAGGAGCGGAACCCACCGCACCGCCAGTAGCAAAGTGTTGCGCTTGGCCTGCATTGATGCTTTCCAACAGGGAGCGGTATTTCTTCGTGCTCGCGGCATTAACTACAAACTCGCCATTCGACAACATAGCCGGGATTGAATCACTCGTACCCGAGCCTGCGCCGGTAATGTGGCCGCCGTCCGCAAAGTGGCTCACCGCACCGCCCGAGCTAAAGAACGGACTATCCAGCACCGAGCTAAACAAACGCGACTCCGCCGCCTTGAGCGCAATCTTGGCGAGGTCCGCCATGACCGACGAGGCAAACGAGCTAAACGAGAATTTGCCCGTAGTCACGAACTCCTCAAGGGCGGTGTTCATATCTCCGAACGCCGTAGAGAACGCGCTAGCCGCTACCTCTGCATTGGTCTGCGTTACACCCGCGAGACCAACCATAGACAGGCGGATTTGATCGGCGTAGTTCTGGCGGACGGCCATTTGCTTGGCTTGGTCTGCCTGGAGTTGGGCCCGGGACGCGTCGTAGTACGTCTGTGCGATAGCGAGCTTGGCTTGGTACTCCGTTTGGTCTGCGGTCGGAGAATCGTATTGCTTACGCAGGGCGTCCTTTTCCGCCTCGAAATTGGCCAGAAGTTGATATGCCGCGTCCGCTTGCGCCTTAGCATCAGGAGCCAAGAACATGGTCGCGTACGTCTGCTGTTGCGCGGCCTGCGTTCTCCTCAGAGCGGCGGATTGCTGCTCGGCAAACTTCGCAATGTCGCTACTGCGCTGCGACGCGAGACCCCGGAGACTATCGGTAAGCGTGGCGTCAATCTGCTTCCGCTGTGCCGTGAGGTCCGTTAGCTGCTTGAGGGCCTCTTGGTACGCCGATGACTCCGGTTTAGCTTTAGCAATATCAAGCCGCTTTTGCGCGTTCGCAATCTCCGCGTCCACGGCCTTAGCCTCAATGTCGTGCAAACGCTGGAAATAGCTCTCCGAGTCAATAAGGCCCGCCGAGCGCTGCGCTTTGAGGCTAGCTTGCGCCCGTTTCTCCTCGGCCTCAATAAGCTGATTAGCCGCAATCATTGCCGTTAGCGCACCGTGGAACGCCTCCGAATTACCGTGCGTTTTGGTTTTCTTGCTGTACTGGTCGTTAATCTCTTGGATATTCGACATGTGCCGCTTAAGGGCCGCCTCGTAATCCGCTGAGTTCTTTTCCAGTCCCGCCGTGGCCTTAGCAAACGCCTTGTTCTCCTCGTCAAGCTCAAGGCTATGTTTCTGACCCGGAGAGGCGTATTTATCGGAACGGAGATAACTATCTACAGCAACCTTAACATCTCCGCTTTTAGCCGCTGCCTCGCGTGCCCGCTGCTGGGTATTGATAACGCCTTGCTGCGCTCGCAATACGTCTAGGCGGGCCTTTTCCTTATCAAGCAATTCCTGAGCGGAGTCGAGATTACCCATTGCGCCCATTGATTTAGCTTGAGCAAGATTACGCTCTGCGGCCTCAACCTTGGCGTATTGGTCTCCAACCTGCTTATCGATGCTATCGGGAACGCCAATTCCCATAATTGCATTTTTAGCGCGAGTAACCGAGTACTCAAGTTGGTTCCACCAATCAACCACCACGCCCATATGCTTATTAGCATCGGCCTCTACCGCAGCGTGCGATTTAGCCAAGTCCGACATAATGGCCTTAACTGCACTGGCGGTATCCCCGAGCTTAACAAACCCGTCGATTTCTTCTATCTGTGCAGCGTTAAACGTATGGTGCGCCTTTTGATACTCGGCAACCCACTTAAGCACGTCGTCTTGAATCTTAGACAAGCTCTCGGCGGCCTTATCCGTACCAATGCCAATATCCGAGGACATAGCAATAGCGGCCTGCGTCGCTAGTTGGATAGAGTCGGCGGTAAATGCACCCGTGGCCGCAACTTGCGCCATTGCCTCACGCACCGCTTTAAGGTTAGTAGAACCCGTTTGCAGGCCGTTAGACATTTCCGCCATTTGCGCGGCGGATAATCCTACATACCCACTCGTTGCGTTAATGGCTTTATTGAATGCCTCTACCTGTGCGTAACCGTCATGCACCGTCTTGAGAAACTCATAAGCCGCACCACCCGCCGCTAGAAACGCTACGCCCAACGGGGACATAATCAGGCGGGTAAGGTCCATCGTTTCAGCAAGGACCATCATAGACCCGCCGAACTTCGTCCAACTCCCTTGCGATGCCTCGTGCGCTAAGACCATGAGTTCTCGGCGTGAGGCAGTAGTATTAAGGTTGAATTCATGGGTTTTCTCGCTCGCTTGCTGGATAGCGGAGATATAGCCCGAGACGGAATCCGAGATACCAAGTTGCGCAGCCTTGAGCGCCAACATATCCGCTTGCGTCTTGCCTGCGGCCTGCGAGTAGCGCGCTAGTTGGCTTACCACGGAATTAATGGCCCGCGCTGACGCGTTAGAACCGTTAGCCGCTGCCTCCGCGACTGCCTCTTGGGCCACCTTAATACGCTGTGCGGCTTGCTCTTGCGTTTGTTGAAATGCCCGCGCCGATTTGGCCGCACGTTCTATCTCGGCGGTGTATCCACTCGCGTCTGCGGTTACCTTAACTGTTGTTTTATTGTCCGCCATTCTTAACGGCCTCCTGTATCGAGTTAATTACCACCTGTCCCGCCTCCTGCCGCTTAGCTTCGTAGCTAGGGCGGATAAACGGTTTGGCCGCCATTTTGGAGGTACCGAACTCCAACAGACGGGCATACCACGCGTTCTGATTAATAGTTACTGCATACGTGGCAATCTCGCCCGTAACTGAATCCTCGGGGACGAACACGGTTTTAATACTGTCTTCAAGAACGCCCGTCCGGTAATGCGGCATGGCCCGGACTTTAATCTCTCGGTAGAAAACCCGCGCACCTGCGATAGCTGCTTGACGTAAAGCAGACTCCGAGGCCGCCACGCTCGCGTTACGGAGCACGTCCGTAAGAGCATCGGGGTTATCTATGGTGATGGCGTTCCTAGCCACTGACGCGAACACCCGTCATGTAATTAGATACGGCGGTCTTGACGATCACGGACACGCTCGTGTCTAAGTCCAGCGCAAGCTGTTTAACGTCCTTCAGAAAATCGGGCGTGACTTTGGCGGAGATAGTGCGATCCTCCGCATATGGCTTTGTGGGAATTACGCCTTTAGGCATGTAGAACCTCGTAAAAGAGAAGGTAGACCAAACTACAAAAGAAAACCCGCCTAGAGGTATCCCCGGAGGGACACGCCGTAGCGGGCAGGGTACCGAGCTTGCGCTCGGATTCGGGCAGAGGCCAGCTAGCTGCGCTGTCTAACCTCTCTGCGAATTTGGATTATCAACCGATGTAATTCGACAAGTTCGGCGGGCGTATCTGCGGAGAGGTCCGCCACGCGCCGCACGTAGGCGTCCGGGAGGTCAAGCGCGTATTGTTTGTTATAGCAACGCTTGCATAGCCCTTTTGCGTGCGGCCTTTCGGTACACATCGGCGTGTTACACGAATTCATACTGCTCTCCTGGTTTAGTGCAGTGTCGCGCCGCTCGGTGCAGGAACGATGCTAATACCGTCCGCTGCCGCTGCCTCCGCGAGCTTGAGACGGGCCGCTGCCAGGATGCGCAGAATGTCCGTCTGAGTCGCCAAGCCGTCCAACAATTCCGCCGCCTCATAGGGGCAGTGGCCGACCCGTTCCAATTTCTCCAGGCCGCGCGCTATGTCGGCTGCGATGTACGCCATATCCTCGGCAATGTTCGCGGGCGTAATCTCTTGGTCGTCCATCAGGCAATCTTTGAAACATTCGCTAGCTGTAACCTCTTGCAATGCTGCTTGATACTTGCTCATTCTGTGGTCGTCCTCGTAGAGACTGTGATTATGTCCGCACCGCGCCGCCCTTAATTAAGCGATCACTGCGGGCTTTTGGCCGTTATTCGGTTCTGCGGGTGGTGCTCAAAAGCGGGTGTCGGGCAATACGCGGCGGATAACGAAGTCCGCGCCGTGCTGCTCGCGGTATTCCACGCTGCTCGTGTTGGCGGTCCGAACCTGGGCCGGGGTACGGGCGATTAGCGGTTTGTTACTGACGACCCCACGGCGCGAGGCGTCGCGGGAAATGTCGCGTACTGCGTTGCCGTAAGAGTGGTGGCGTTCGGCGGCTTGTGATTGGGCGACACGATTCACCGCGCGCTCTGCTGCCACGCGCGAGGACTGAACCATCTTTGCTTTGTAGGCGGCCCGCTTTGCTGCGCGCTGCTCTGCTTTCGTCTGTTCCATCATCGAATCTCCGTTCAGTTAAGTAAGGGGACTCGCGGGAATCTCCTTGCGTAACCGGAGCTACGGCCCCTTGCGGGGCGGTTAGGGTTCGGTTGTTTCACTTGGCGTGTTCGGGGAGACCTCCGTCCCGCTTGCGATACTCGCCAAGGCTTGGTCCTTTCCGGGTGAGGCGTCCGTACTCGTCCTTGCTGCTACCTTGCTTCCCTCAGGCTCACCTTCCCTTTGGGTGTCTCGGTAGCGGTTTGTGCTGCAACCTTAGTTTTGCGCCTATGGCTGTCGGCGTTCGCATCATGAAGTGAATAGTACTCGGTACCTTCACTACAGCATATTGGAAACTATTTATCGACTTAGCATATTCGATAGCTATCATATCCGGTTGCTTCAGTTCAACCATGCTAGGATGCATGTATTGGACACTACAGGATAGGCCATGGCTACGAAATGGACCGAAATACGCAAGGCAGAGGACATCCCGGAACCAACTGAGGAGGAGTGGCAGGCGCAGAAGCTTAGCGGCGAGCTTTTGACCGCGCGCGCCCGTCACATGATCGAAGCCCTACGCATGCTTGAGCGAACGACTCAAGACGACATTCGCAACGGCGTAAAGACGGGCGTGGCTACGGTGCCGATGCAAATACGCCTAACGAAAGATCAGGTGGCGCAATTGCGTGCAGCGGCCTTTGTAGAGGGCAGGCCCGCGACGGCGATAGTCCGAGATCTGTTGGATATGTATTTCGACGCAAAGGCCCTCGATCCCGAAACAGGGAAACAGTTCCGCGACGCTGTAAAGCTGCACGGGAGCGCGTGACGCCCCCGGAGCGCAAGGCGTCAATATCTGGTGCTAGCATCGGCTCTCCACAATGGAGACCACAATGCATAAATCCCTCTCGGCCTGCGTTCTCGCGGGCCTTTCTCTTTCTTGCTCCGCGCAGAGCACCCTACCGCCCGAGGCGGAGGCAAACCTACAGCAACGCGCGGACGCCTATTATCAGACCTCTGTACGCCTTTGCGGGCCGCTACAAAACTCGGTCTTATTACAACCGTGTATTAACGACGCAGCACAAAGCAGAGAGCGGTACGTATCCAAAGGGCGCGGGGCATATTACGCCGTGCAGAAACGGCAGGAGTCCAAGGCGCAACTCAACGACACGGCGGAGCGCTGCAAAACGGATTACTCCCGGGCGTGCTCGGAGGCCATGCAGCAAGACGCGGAGCAATACTACGAGGACGCTGTAGACGCCCACGTAGCAACCTCACGCCGGTAGCCCGTTCAGACCGTGGCTATTTTTGCTTCTACCGGGAAAGTCTACCGGTGGTCTCGTGGGCCTCTTTTTTGCGCTGCGAAATGTACGTCGGTGCGCAAGCCTTACGAGGCGAGAAAGCGGAGGCCCAAATGGAACAGGACGAGGACAAACCCATTACGCTGCGTATATACCGTCTCCCGGGCGGGCGGTGGGGAGGGCGGCTTTTTACCGGAGAGGATGATATAGGCGAACTCGGGGCCTTTCAGTCCACGCAAGAGGTGGAGAAGGCCGCCGCAGAAACGGGCCTCTACCCGGAGCTTATCGAGTTTGACGACCCGGAAGGGCGCGGAGCATAAACTACAATCGCACGAACAACGCAGCATCGGCCCGCAAAGCCAATCGATCGCTACTTGGCAGCGGTCAATTTCTCCGCTAGCGAAACAAGCATGGCATGAGTTTTGGCCGCGTCTACCTCTCGGCAAGACTCGAATAAGTGCCGCAGGAGCGCCGCGCGCGTCCCGGTTGCGTCCACCGTCCTGCACGCCTCGAACAGTTGTTGCAAGCTGTCCTCCGGCTCTTTGACGCGCTCTTGATTCGCCGGGGCGGGAGAATCGTGCTGCCGGTCCAACCAGCCGTGCGACAGCTTGAACGCCTGCTCGATCTTGCGAGCGCTCCCGGGGCCGATCCCTTTATACCTTGTATTGATGTGCGACATGTAGGCCTCGCGCACTCCCACACGCTCACCAAACAACTTGAGCATTCCCTTTTCGGGTGCGTCCGGGTCCTGCCGCCGCGTCTCGTCTTTCACTTGCTCGAACAGACGAAGGAAGTTTTGATACCGAATCTCTGTAACGTCCATACATTCCCCGCTGGGTAGGTCGTCTGTTGTTAACGGCGTTGCCGGATACGTCTTGAATTGGGCTGGCGGGAGGTAACAGGACTCAAAGGCGCGCCGCTATGTCCTCGGCTGTCTCTCGGTAGTACGTGTTCTGGAGGATAGAGAGGTCCTTGTGGCCGCTGATTTTGGCGAGCGTCATAACGTCCACCTTTCGGGACAGGCGCGTGAGGGCCTCGGCGCGAGTGTCGTGAAAGTGAATCTCCCGGAGGGCGGGGCGGCCAACGGCCAATTGGTCTCGAGCTTTTCGAAAGAGGGTGTCCAACGAGGCCGAGGAAACGGTAAAGCACTTTTCCCGGCCCGCAATAGGACGCAGCAACCGCGCAGCGTGACGCGTGAGCGGGATAGAGCGCATCCGGCCCGTTAGGTACTGCATCTTGTGTTCGACAGTAACCACGCGCTTTGCCATGTTGATATTGGCCGCGCCTAGACTGAGTATCTCCCCGGCCCGCATTGCCGAGCGCAATGCGATAAGGAACGCGAGGGCTACCTCTTGGCTCTTGGTCTCCGGAGCTACACCCGTGCGGTACCCGAGGTGGCGAACGAGCGGCCTAACCTCTGCGTACGGGGAAATACGGCGGTCTCGTGGCGGCGGTTCCTGCGGCATACGCAGGCCCATGAACGGGTTGCCCTCCGTCCAGTGCCACTCCTCGCGGGCAATCTTGAACGCATTGCGCAACCAATTTATATCTCGCAGGACCGAGGCCGAGGACACCGCGTCTACCTTGGTCCCGTCATCCATCGTGAAGCCCGCCAACCGAGCGTCCCGCCATGCTGCTAGATCAGGAGTGCGTACGGCCTCCAGCGTCTTACTAGCAAGGGCGGGGAAGTTGCGGAGGAACGCCTTGATACGCATCATTTCGGGCCGCGCACCCTCTTTCTTGACGGTAACCTCTGCGGTGTACCGCTGGAGCATTTCCAGGACCGTGTGCCGGGACCCCTCGGGCTTGTCTGCCTCCCTGCGCATACCGACTTCAGTATGGGCTACCCATTCCTGAGCCTCGCGCCTCTTATCAAAGGTCTTGGTCTTTCGCTTGCCGTTGACGGTGACAAAGGCCCGGTAGCCGCCCTTGTACTCTGTGATGGATGCCATGTGCAGACCCGTGTGCAGTTCGTGTGCACCAGAGTCTACCAGTACTACACATTGGGCGGTCAGTATTGGAATGTGAGCTTGCTACCAAACAGACGCAAGCCAATGATTCTTATCGATATTTACCGCCCACCGAACAACTTTGGAAAGTCTTGTTGTCAATCTATGGTGCCGGGGACCGGACTCGAACCGGCAAGCCGTTAGGCGGCGGATTTTAAGTCCGCTATGTTTACCAATTTCATCACCCCGGCAGGGCGGACGCGATTCTACCATTGCCCGACACCGCGCCAAAGCCGCGCCGGCCGCCACCATGCACGCCGTTCGACAAGTTTTCGACCCTCCCGCATAATCGGCGGCACCGATTTCGGCGCGAGGACACCAGATGGGCAAGACCCGGCTCGAAGCATTCAGCGATGGCGTGATCGGCATCGCCGTGTCGTTCTGGCAGCCGTGGATCGCCGCGACGATCTACGCGCTCGTCGCGGCCGTATGGCTCGTGCCCGATCGACGCATCGAGCGCATCCTCGCGAACGAGGAAACGTGATGCGCATCGGGCTCATCTCCGATACCCACAACCTCGTGCGCCCCGAGGCGCTCGACGCATTGCGCGGCTGCGCGCACATCGTTCATGCAGGCGATATCTGCAAGCGCGACGTGCTCGATGCGCTCGCGTCCCTTGCGCCGCTCACCGTCGTACGCGGCAATAACGATGTCGGCGATGACGTCGCGCGATTGCCCGAGCACGCGCGCATCGAGCTTGGCGGCGCGACGATCCACGTCGTCCACGATATCGCCGATGTCCCGAAGCAACTCGACGGCATCGATGTCGTCGTGACCGGTCATTCGCACAAGCCGTTCATCGAGCATCGCAACGGCGTGCTCTTCGTGAATCCCGGCAGCGCGGGGCCGCGTCGTTTCAAACTGCCGATCACGCTCGCGTTGCTCGATATCGACGATGGAAAACTGGAAGCGCATATCGTCGCGCTCGTGACATAAAAAAAGGCCGGCGCTCACGCACCGGCCTTGCGCCTTCAAAAAGCCCGACGCTTTACGCGCGCACCGTGCCTTCCGGGAACGTATCGTCCATTTCGGCGGCTTCGCGATGGCCACGCAGGATCGCGTGCGCTTCCGACTTCGACGCCACGGCAGGCGGCGAACCCTTCAGCGGCTTCTTCGCCGTTTCATGCAGCGCAAGCACCGACACGATACCGATCAGCGACGCGCCCATCAGATAGTACGCGGGCATCATCAGGTTGCCGGTCTTGTCGACGAGCCATGCCGTGACGAGCGGCGTCGTGCCGCCGAACAGCGACACCGACACGTTGAAGCCGATCGCGAGCGCGCCGTAGCGGATCTTCGTCGGGAAGAGGGCCGGCAGCGACGACGGCATCACGCCCGTGAACGTCGACAGCAGCGCGCCGAGAATCATCATGCCCGCGAAGATCGACGGAACCGTGCCCATGCGAATCAGCGAAAGCGCCGGAATCGACAGCACCAGGAGGCCGATACAACCCGCGAGCATCACGGGCTTGCGGCCGATCGTGTCCGACAGGCGGCCAGCGAAGAGCGTCAGCGGCATCATCAGCACCATCACGACGAGCACGATGAAGAGGCCGTGCGTCTCGTTGAACTTGAGCGTCGCCGACAGATAGCTCGGCAGATACGAAAGCGCCATGTAGTCGGTCACGTTGAAGATCAGCACGAGGCCCACGCATTGCAAAAGCGGCTTCCATTGCTGGATCAGCGTCTCGCGGAACTGCTCCTTGGTCGTTTCGTGCGACACCGCTTCCGCCTTCTCGGCTTCGCGCTGGAACGCCGGCGTTTCCTCGAGCTTCATCCGGATATACAGACCGATCAGGCCGAGCGGACCCGCGATCATGAACGGAATGCGCCAGCCCCACGAGAGCAGTTCGCGCTCCGACATCACAGCGGTCAGCACCGCGACGACGCCCGCGCCGAGCACATAGCCGACGAGCGTGCCGAACTCCAGAAAGCTCGACATGAAGCCGCGCTTCTTGTCCGGCGAGAATTCGGCGATGAAGGTCGCCGCGCCGCCGTATTCGCCGCCCGTCGAGAAGCCCTGCACGAGACGCGCGACGAGCAGCAGCACCGGCGCCATCACGCCGATCGACTCGTAGCTCGGAATGATGCCGATACAGAACGTGCCGACGGCCATCATGATCATCGTCATCGCGAGTACGCGCTTGCGGCCGATGCGGTCGCCGAGCGGGCCGAACACCATGCCGCCGATCGGGCGCACGAGGAACGCGGCCGCGAACGTGCCGAAGGTCGCGAGCAACTGCGCCGCCGGGCTGCTCGACGGGAAGAACACCTTGCCGAGCGTCACGGCGATGTAGCTGTACACGCCGAAGTCGAACCACTCCATCGCGTTACCGATGGCCATCGCGCCGACCGCGCGCTTGAGCAGGGATTGATCCACGATGGTGATGTCGTCGAGGGTGAGATCGGACTTCCGACTCGATGAATCGTGTTTGCGCCAAAGGCCCTCTTGAAGAGAAGACATAGTTCGAAAAACTCCGTATTCGATCCCGAGAACTCGCGCGGAGCTTCGGGCGCGCCGTCGAAAGGACAGCGCGTATTGCCGGGACAGTGCAGTTTCGCGACGGCGCCGCTTTGCATCGCGGGAAACGGACGCCAATGGCTCCGCGCAGCATCGTGTTCGAAGCAGATGCTGAAGAATCGAGTAGCAAGCGCGGTGCCGGTGCTTCGCGGTGGGTCGCGAAATTGCACTCGGATGAAACAAACGAATTTGACGTGCGGACGGCGAACCCGGCGTTGAACCTGAGTTGCCGCGGGTGGAGCCGCGACGTCGGCGAAAAAACAACCTGAGACGAAAAAGGCCGGCGTGAGTCTGGCAGGACCAGCTAAAAAACCGACGCGCCTCTTTGTATAAAAACTGTCACTACCGCGATATGTCCGAAAAGCGATGCGCCGGACTCATGCGCGTGAATGATGGTGAATTACTGTTGATAACGAACAGATGATAACACGATGACAGACGATGTGCAAACCGGGCTATCGGCGCACGCATCGGAGGCTGGCTCAATCCCTTGCCTGGTCTAGGATTGCGCCGAATCCCATGCGATTCGTCTGATGGTCCATTCGGAACATTTTGCACACTCGCGGGCAACAAAAAACCGGCCGCATGGGCCGGTTCTTGCAGTGCCTTCGAGCCGCGATTTCAGCTTTGCGGCGGGACGTAGCCCGTGGCCGTATCGGCGCCTTCGCCGAAGAAATATTTCTCGGTCTGCTTGATGAGGTACTGGCGCGCGCGCGGATCGGCCATGTTCAGGCGATTCTCGTTGATAAGCATCGTCTGCTGCTTGAGCCAGCCTTGCCAGGCTTCCTTGGAGATCGTTTCGTAGATGCGCTTGCCGAGCTCGCCCGGCAGCGGCGGAAAGTCCAGTCCTTCGGCTTCCTTGCCGAGCTTCGCGCATTGAACCATTCGAGCCATTGTGAGTTTCTCCTCTGTATCGGGGGAGAAGCGCGGTTCGCGCTTCTCAAATCGTGTTCAAAGCTGTTTCATCAGGACGAGCGACTTGCGCTGCCAGTTGTAAAGGCGCCGGCGGTCTTCGGGAAGATCGTCCACGGTCACCTTCACGAAGCCGCGCTTCAGGAACCAGTGCTCGGTGCGCGTCGTCAGCACGAAGATACGCGTGAGGCCGCGCGCCCGCGCCCGCTGCTCGATGCGCTTGAGCAGGCGTTCGCCGTCGCCCGAACCTTGCGCTTCCGGCGCGACGGTCAGGCACGCCATCTCGCCGATGCGTTCCTGCGTGTACGGATAAAGCGCCGCGCAGCCGAACAGCACGCCATCGTGCTCGATGACGGAGAAGTGGTCGATATCGCGTTCGATCTGGTGACGTCCGCGCCGCACGAGCGTGCCGTCGCTTTCCAGTGGCTCGATCAGCGTGAGAATGCCGCCGACGTCATCCGGCGTCGCTTCGCGCAGGCTTTCGAGGTTCTCGTACGAGATCATCGTGCCGACGCCATCGTGCAGGAACAGTTCGAGCAGCACGCTGCCGTCGAGCGAATACGGAATGATGTGGCCGCGCGCGACGCCGCCGCGGCACGCGCGCACCGTATGCTTCAGATAAAACGCGGTGTCGCCTTGCAGCTCGCCGCTTTCCTGCAGGCGATAGGCGTCGTCGAGCGACAGTTCGCGGATGAGTTCGTTTTCCGAATCGACGAGGCCCGGAATTTCGGTCACGAAGATGATCTTGTCGGCGCGCAGCGCGATGGCGGCGGCGGACGCGACATCTTCCATCGACAGATTGAACGCTTCGCCGGTCGGCGAGAAGCCGAGCGACGACAGCAGCACCAGCTTGTTCGATGCGAGCGACTGGCGGATGGAATCGCCGTCGATCTTGCGCACGACGCCCGTATGCTGGAAATCGACGCCATCCAGGATGCCGACCGGCCGCGCCGTCACGAAGTTGCCCGACACGACGCTGATGTGCGCGTGCGCCATCGGCGTGTTCGGCAAGCCCTGGCTGATCGCGGCCTCGATGTCGAGACGCACTTCGCCGGCGGCTTCCTTCGCGGATTCGAGCGCGCGGGCGTCGGTGATGCGCAGGCCGTGCGAAAACGACGATTCCACCCCGTGAAGGCTCAATTGCTCGTCGAGCTGCGGGCGCGAGCCGTGCACCAGCACGACGTGGATGCCCATTGCGTGCAGCAGGCCGACGTCCTGCACGAGCGCGTTCAGGCGTCCTTCCTGCACCAGCTCGCCGCCGAACGCCACGACGAAGGTCTTGTTCCGGAACGCGTGAATATACGGCGCGACGGAGCGCATCCAGTCGACGAACTGGGCGTGGAGATCGGGCGCTTCGGGCTCGGCTGCCGGCTGCGACGCGGTCATCGTGAGGTCGGTTTGGGAATTCATCCCGGGATTATAATGCGACGCTATGCCGAATGTTTCTCGTCCATCACGTCCCGATCAGGCGGGCAAGTCTCAGTCCGCCGATAAATCCCTCGATCCTCAGGAGCAGTTGCGACAACTGCGTGAAAATCTGCTGCGCGAAGCGCGGGAGGGCGGGGGCGCGTCCGGCGATTCCGGTGAAGCGGGCTTGAGCAAGAAGGAACTCGCCGCGCGGCGGTTCGCGGCGGGCGCGCCTGCTGCGTCGGCGTCGCCGCAGCAGAAAAGCGTCGCGCACGGCAAGGCCGTGGAAGTGACGCGCGGGCAGAGTGGCACTTCGGCTGCGAAACGTCCGCCGCCGCCTCGACAGCCGCAGCCCGCGGAGCCGATCCGCGATCGGGCGAAGCAGAAGCCTGCGCTTGCCGCGAAAACGGATCGCGCTCCGGCGCGCGAGCCGCTCGCCGCATCCGATAAGGCCGCGCCCGCGAAGCGCGATGACACTCGCCACGCGCAAGACGCGCGTCCGCCGCGCGAGAGGCATCGAGCCGAGCGACCGGACGGCGGCGCGCCGACCAAGCCAGCCGACACGCGCAAGCACGACGCCCAACGCGCCCAGCATCGAAACGAACGGCCCGCGCCCGTCGCGCGCCGCGAGCCTGTCGCCCCCGGACGAGCCGCCGAACGCCCGCCCGCACCGCGCGAGCCTCGCGAACCGCGTCCACCACGCGCACCGCGCGTCGTCACACCGAACCCGATTCCGCCGATCGTCTTCCCCGAAGCGCTGCCAGTCTCCGGCCGACGCGAGGAAATCGCACGCGCGATCGCGGCGAATCAGGTCGTCATCGTCAGCGGCGAAACCGGCTCGGGCAAGACCACGCAGCTTCCGAAAATCTGCCTCGCGCTCGGGCGCGGCCTCGGCGCGGGCGGCAGCGGTCTCATCGGTCACACGCAGCCACGGCGGATCGCCGCTTCGGCCACGGGACGGCGCATCGCGGAAGAACTCGGGACGCCGTTCGGCGAAGTCGTCGGCTACAAGGTGCGCTTCACGGACAATCTCGCGCCGGGCGCGTCCGTCAAGCTGATGACCGACGGCATCCTGCTCGCCGAAACGCAGACCGATCCGCTGCTCAACGCGTATGACACGATCATCATCGACGAGGCGCACGAACGCAGCCTCAACATCGACTTTCTGCTCGGCTATCTGAAGGAAATCCTGCCGAAGCGTCCCGATCTGAAGCTGATCGTCACGTCGGCGACCATCGACGCTGAGCGTTTCGCGCGCCATTTCGGCAGCGACGAAAAGCCCGCTCCGGTGATCGAGGTGAGCGGGCGGCTGTATCCGGTGGAAGTGCGCTATCGGCCGATCGAAGAGGAAAGCGAGGCGATCAAGAACGCGCAAGGCACGTTGCCCCGGCGCAACGACCGCAAGACCGACCGCGATCTGATGGAAGCCATCGTCGATGCCGTCGACGAACTGTGCCGCGTCGGCCCCGGCGACGTGCTCGTGTTCCTGCCCGGCGAGCGCGAAATCCGCGACGCCGCCGAGGCGCTTCGCAAACATCATCCGCCGCATACGGAAATCCTGCCCCTCTTCGCGCGCCTTTCCGCGCAGGAGCAGGAGCGCGTGTTCCGGCCGTCGAATGCGCGGCGCATCGTGCTCGCGACCAACGTCGCGGAAACGTCGCTGACGGTGCCGGGCATTCGCTACGTCGTCGATACCGGCATGGCGCGCGTGAAGCGCTATTCGTATCGCAACAAGGTCGAGCAGTTGCAGATCGAGCCGGTGTCGCAGGCGGCGGCGAATCAGCGCGCGGGGCGCTGCGGGCGCGTCGCGGACGGCGTGTGCGTGCGGCTCTACGACGAAGCGGATTTTCAGGCGCGGCCGCGCTTCACCGATCCGGAAATCCTGCGCTCGTCGCTGGCTGCCGTGATTCTGCGCATGAAGTCGCTGCATCTGACGGCGATCGAAACTTTTCCGTTCATCGAGCCGCCGCCGGGCCGCGCGATTGCGGACGGCTATCAGTTGCTGAACGAACTCGGCGCCGTCGATGACGACAACGCGCTCACGCCGCTCGGCCGCGAGCTCGCGCGCCTGCCGCTCGATCCGCGCGTCGGCCGCATGATCCTCGCCGCGCGCGATCATCATGCGCTCGCGGAAGTGCTGATCATCGCGTCGGCATTGTCGGTTCAGGATCCGCGCGACCGGCCGATCGAGGCGCAGGAGCAGGCGGACCAGGCGCACCGGCAGTTCGTCGACGAGCGCTCCGAATTCCTGCAATGGACGCGCATCTGGAAGTGGTTCGAGGAAGCCGTCGCGCACAAGAAGTCGAACAAGCAGCTCGCCGATGCGTGCCGCGCGAATTTTCTGTCGCACCTGCGGTTGCGCGAATGGCGCGACGTGCATTCGCAATTGCTGACGGTCGTGCGCGAGCACGGCTGGCGTCTGAACGAATCGGAAGCGACGTTCGAACAGGTGCATCTGTCGCTCCTGACCGGTCTTCTCGGCAACGTCGGACTGAAAGCCGACGACGAACCGCATTATCTCGGCGCGCGCGGCATCAAGTTCCATCTGTGGCCGGGCTCGGCGCTCCTGAAGAAAGCGGGGCGCTGGGTGATGGCGGGCGAGCTCATCGAAACGAGCCGGCTGTACGCGCGCACGATCGCGAAGATCGAGCCGGAATGGCTGGAAACCGTCGGCGCGCATCTGCTGAAGACGTCGCTTTCCGATGCGCATTGGGAAAAGAAGGCCGCGCAGGTCGTCGCCTACGAGCGCGCGACGCTTTACGGGCTGACCGTCTACGCGCGCCGCCGCGTGAGTTTCGGCAAGCAGGAGCCGAAGTACGCGCGTGAGCTGTTCATCCGCGGCGCGCTCGTCGAAGGCGAATTCGATACGCGCCTGCCGTTCTTCGCGCACAACCGCAAGCTGGTCGCGGACATCGAGCAACTGGAGCACAAGTCGCGTCGCCAGGACGTGCTCGTCGACAATGAACTCATCTACGGCTTCTACGATTCGCTGATTCCCGAAGGCATGTGGACGGGCGCGGCGTTCGAGCGCTGGTATCGCGACGAGCAGAAGAAAGAGGGCAACGAAAAGCTCCTTTTCCTCTCGCGCGACGACCTGATGCGCCACGAAGCCGCCGGCGTCACGACCGACCTGTTCCCGAAGCGCATGACGATGTCGGGCATCGAGATGTCACTTACGTATCACTTCGAGCCGGGCTCGCCGCGCGACGGCGTCACGCTCGCGGTGCCGCTGTACGGGCTGAATCAGGTCGATGCGCGCCGCGTCGAATGGCTCGTTCCCGGCATGGTCAAGGAAAAGGCGCAACTGCTGCTGAAGTCGCTGCCGCAGAAATTGCGCCGTCACGTCGTGCCGTTGCCGGAGTACGCGGCGGGCTTCGCCGGGCGTCATGCGGGGCCGAAATTCGGCGCGGGCGCGCTCGTCGATTCGCTCATCGCCGATATTCGCGAGCAAACGCAATTCGCCGTGAAGAGCGCGGATTTCAAGCTCGAAACGCTGCCCGCGCATTTGTTCATGAACTTCAAGGTGATCGACGAGCACGGCCGCCAACTCGCGATGGGCCGCAATCTCGCGCAGTTGCGCACGGAGCTCGGCGCACAGGCCCAGCAGGTGTTCCAGAAGCTGACGTCGGCGGCGGCTTTCGACGCGCTCTCGGGCGAGTCGGAATCGGCGCCGCAAACGCAACCGGCCGGCGTCGGCACCGCGCTTTACGAGAATCTGACCACCTGGAATTTCGGCAAGCTGCCCGAATTGCTGGAAATCCGCCGTCGCGGGCAGACGCTCTTCGGTTATCCGGCGCTCGTCGATCGCGGCACGCATTGCGACGTCGAAGTGTTCGATTCGCCCGAGGAAGCGGCGCGCATCCATCGCGCGGGATTGCGGCGGCTCTTCGCGCTGCAACTGCGCGAGCCGATTCGCTATCTGGAGAAAAACCTGCCGGGCCTGCGCGAAATGTCGATGCAGTACATGGCGCTCGGCACGTCGGATGAATTGCGCGACCAGATCGTCGAGACGGCGCTCGATCGCGCGTGCCTGCAAGACCCGCTGCCCGACGACGACGCCAGTTTCCACGCTCGCCGCGACGCCGCGAAAGGCCGTCTGACGCTGCTCGCGCAGGAAATCGCGCGGCTCGTCGGCGCGATTCTGGCCGAATATGCGGCGCTCGCGAAAAAGCTGGCGCAGGCAAAGACGTTCACATCGGCGTATGCGGACATGCTGGCGCAACTGGGCGCGCTCATCGGCAAGCGCTTCGTCATCGATACGCCGTATGCGCAGCTCGCGCACTTTCCCCGCTATCTGAAGGGGATCGGCATGCGCATCGACAAGCTCAAGGCCGATCCGGCGCGCGACGCGCGTCTTTTCGCCGATCTGCAGCCGCTCGCGCAGCATTATCAGCGAGCGATTTCGCAGCGCGGCGGCGTCGCGGACGCGCGGCTTTCGGAGTACCGCTGGCTGCTGGAAGAACTGCGCGTTTCGCTGTTCGCGCAGGAATTACGCACGCCGATGCCTGTTTCGGTGAAACGCCTCCACAAGGTCTGGGAATCGATGCAGCGCTAGACCGTGACGGAAAACCTTGCCGGAACGCGCCGTTTCTTGCGCAGGTGCAGCGTACTGCGCAAAAAGCCGCAGCCGGTCAACGCGCCGCGCGAGGCAAACGTTCTACAATGACGCCTGCCTTCCGAAGCCTATTTTCCATGCGCAATATTTTCTGTTCCGGCCGTCTCCGTGCGGCTGCCGCACGCGCGGCGCTTGCTACCGGCGCCGCTTTCCTCGCCACAGCAGCGTTCGCCAACAATGTCATCGTGCTCAACTCGGCGGAAGCCACGCTGAGCCTGATCGACGAAAACACGCATCAGGTCGTCGGCACCGTGCCCACCGGCAAGGAACCGCACCATCTGATGCCGACGCCCGACAGTTCGTCGCTGATCGTCGCGAATTCGGTGTCGAACAATCTGATGTTCGTCGATCCGAAAACCGGCGCGTTCCAGCGCTGGGTGCAGGACATCGAGGACCCGTATCAGCTCGGTTTTTCGCCGGACCGGAAATGGTTCGTGTCCACGGGCTTGCGTCTCGACCGCCTCGACATCTACCATTTCGACGGCAAGAACCTGAGCATCGCGAAGCGCCTGCCGCTCGCGACGATGCCGAGCCACATCGCGTTCACGAACGACAGTTCGACCGCGTTCATCTCGCTGCAGGTGTCCGGTGAAATCGCCGCGATCGACCTGGCGACGCAGACCGTGAAATGGAAGATGAAGGTCGGCAAGGTGCCCGCCGGCGTCTGGCTCACGCCGCAAGACAAGTATCTGCTCGTCGGCATGACGGGTGCGGATTACGTGGCCGTGGTCGACTGGCGCAACCAGAAGATCGTCAAGACCATCACGACGGGCAAGGGCGCGCACAACTTCCGTTCGATGGTCGACGGCAAGCACGTGCTGGTGTCGAATCGCGTGGCGAACACGATCAGCATCATCGACGAGGACACGCTCACCAATGTCGGCGATATCACCGGTCTGCTGCCTGGCCCGGACGATATGGAACTTTCCGCCGACAAGAAGTATCTGTGGGTTACGTTCCGCTTCGCGAAGCACGTCGGCGTGATCGACCTCGCGAATCGTAAGCTGATCGAAACCATCAAGGTCGGCCGCTCGCCGCACGGCATTTATTTCTTCAACCGCGCACCGGTGACGGCGCCCAACGGGGCGTAAGCGGAGCAGCAGAGGGCGCCTGGCGCGCCCTATACTAGGATTGAGGAAAGGCCGGCGCACCGGACGGCCGCAAGCACCACGGAGCACCATGTTTCATTCCATTCTTTCGTCGCTGGACGGTCTCGTTTCCTGGCTGCAGACGCTTCTCTATGTCGATGTCGTGCAGCCGGCGCTGTTCAAGATCGGCCTGATGGACTACGACGAGGACACGTACGACGCGCTCTACTGGGTGATCGTCGGCGTGCTGGAAGTGCTCGCGATGTACGCGATCCTGCGCCCGCTCGAAGCCTTCCGCCCCGCGGAGGAATGGAAGGACCGCAAGGGTGTGCGCGTGGACGTGCTCTACACGTGGATCGTCAAGCTCGGCATCCTCAACCTGTTTTTCTTCTTCACGTTCCAGCCGCTCTTCGATTCGATGCAGAGCTGGCTGCGCATCCATAACGTGCCGAATCTCGAAATCGACAATCTGTGGCCGGGCGTCACGACGCAGCCGCTCGTCACGTTCGTCATTTATCTGCTGATCCTCGATTTCGCGGGCTACTGGTATCACCGTCTGGAGCATCGCTTCGGCATCTGGTGGGAACTGCACGCGGTGCATCACAGCCAGCAGAAAATGTCGCTCTGGACGGACGATCGCAACCATCTGCTCGACGACATTCTGCAGGCCAGCTTTTTCGCCTGTGTCGCGCTCGTGATCGGCGTGGAGCCGTCGCAGTTCGTCGTGCTCGTCGCCATCACGAATTTCATGCAGAGCGTGCAGCACGCAAACATCCGGCTGCACTTCGGCTGGCTCTTCGACCGCATCGTCGTGAGTCCGGCGTTTCATCGGCGTCATCACGCGATCGGCTTCGGTCACGAAGGCACGACCTACGGCTGCAACTTCGGCGTGCTGTTCTCGTTCTGGGACGTCCTGTTCCGCTCGGCATCGTTCGACCGCACCGTCGAGCCGACCGGCATCCGCGACCAGCTCGGCGCGCCGGGCGTGAAGCCGGTTCATTACGGCGACGGTTTCATCGAGCAGCACTGGCTCGCGTTCAGGCGCATCGCCGCGCGCGTTTCCGCGCGTCGCGCGGGCGCGTCCGCTTCGGACAACTCGGCGGCCGTCTGAACGTTCCGCCACGACCAGCGGCCGCTCGCGGCGCTGGTTTATCCTGTCGGTTCCTCTTTCTTCTTCGAATCACGCATGAGTGACCTGCTGCGTTCGTTCGTGCGCGCGCTCGCGAACGTCTTTCATCCGCGCATGCTCTGGCTGACGCTGATGCCTTTCGGCGTCGCCACGGTGCTATGGGGCGCGCTCCTCTGGTTCTTCTGGCAGACGCTGACGGGCGCCGCGAACAGCTGGCTCGACGGCTGGGCGCTTACGTCCGCGATGTACCGCCTCTTCGATACGGTCGGCTTCTCGTCGCTGCACGCGGTGATCGCGCCGTTCCTCGTCGTCATCATGACGGTGCCGCTGATCGTCGTCACGGTGCTGCTGCTGATCGCGACGCTGTCGATGCCAGGCGTCGTCACGCTGCTCACGCGCAAACCGAGAGGGCATTATTCGTCGCTCGAAGAACGGCGCGGCGGCTCGTGGTACGGCAGTCTCGGGCACTCGGTCGTGACTACGCTCGTGTGTCTCGTGTTGCTGGTCGTCACGCTGCCCTTTTGGCTGATCCCGCCGTTCTTCGCGCTGATTCCGCCGCTGCTGTGGGGCTGGCTGACGTATCGCGTGATGACTTACGACGCGCTCGCGCTGCATGCCAGCGCGGAGGAGCGCCGCGTGATCGTGCGCGATGCGCGGTGGCCTTTGCTTGCGATCGGCATCGTGAGCGGCCTTCTGAGTTCCGTGCCGACGATGCTCTGGGCGTGGTCCGTATGGCTCTTGCCGCTTTTCCCGGTCGTCGCGGCCGTGACGATCTGGGCGTATGCGTTCATCCTCGTGTTTTCCGCGCTGTGGTTCGCGCATTACTGTCTGCACGCGCTCGAGCGCCTGCGCGCGAACGAACCGCATTATCCGGCGATCACGGTCGAATCCCGCGACGTTTCACTGTAAGAATAAAGGGGCACTCATGGGCATTGGCGTCATCATCATCGGCGACGAGATCCTGTCCGGCCGACGCACCGACAAGCATCTGCCGAAAATCATCGAACTGCTCAGTGCGCGCGGCCTGTCGCTCGACTGGGCCGAATACGTCGGCGACGATCCCGCGCGCATCACCGCGACGCTCGCGCGAACTTTCGCGTCCGGCGATATCGTTTTCTCGACGGGCGGCATCGGCGCGACGCCGGACGATCACACGCGTCAGTGCGCCGCGCAGGCGCTCGGCGTGCCGCTGGCTTTGCATCCGGAAGCGGCGGAGCTGATCCGCGCGCGCATCCGCGACACGGCGGCGCAGGCGGGCGACAAGCCGGTCGATCTGCAGTCGCCGGAGAATCTGCATCGCCTGAACATGGGCACGTTTCCGCAGGGCGCGGAGATCATTCCGAACAGCTATAACAAGATTCCCGGCTTCACGGTCGGCGATCATCACTTCGTGCCGGGCTTTCCGGTGATGGCGTGGCCGATGATCGAGTGGGTGCTCGACACGAAGTACGCGCATCTTCATCATGCGACGCCGCATGTGGAGCGCTCGCTGCTCGTGTTCGGCCTGCCGGAGTCGCGCATCACGCCGCTGATGGTCACGATCGAGCGCGATTTCGACGGCGTGCGAGCGTTCAGCCTGCCGAGCGTCGGCGACGCGGCGCGTGGGGCGCTTTATGCGCGCTCGCACATCGATCTGGGCGTCAAGGGCGATCCGGAGCAGGCGAGTGCGGCATTCGACGTGCTGCGGAAAGGCGTGATCGCGCTGGGCGGCGAGGTTGTGGAAGTGCCGCCGGAGGAAACGAAGTGACGCTGCTGGAAGTTATCGCGACCACGGTTGCCGATGCGCGCGCGGCGGAACGCGGCGGCGCGAACCGGCTGGAGCTCATCACGGCGATGGGCGAGGGCGGACTGACGCCGAGCATCGGGCTGATCGAAGCGGTGGTCGACGCGGTCGGCATTCCGGTGAACGTGATCGTGCGGCCGCACAGCCGCTCGTTCATCTACGATGCCGACGATTACGCGGTCATCCTCCGCGACGTGCGCGCAGTGGCGAAGACGCGGGCGAATGCGATCGTCGTGGGCATGCTGAACGCGAATGGCGATGTCGACACCGACGGCCTCGCGCGCGTGATCGAAGCGGCGGACGGCTTGCAGCTCACGTTTCATCGCGCGTTCGACGAAGCACGCGATATTTTCGCCGCGTTCGATACGCTGCTGACCTTCGATGCCGTGACTAATGTGTTGACGTCGGGCGGCAAGCCATCGGTGCTGGAAGCGCGGACGACGATTACGAAGCTCGTCGAAAGGGCGACGGGAACGCGCTGCACGGTGCTCGCGGGCGCCGGACTGACCGTCGATGCCGTGCAGCCCTTCGTTGCATCGACGGGTGCGCGCGCGGTGCACTTCGGTTCGGGTGTGCGCGTCGACGGGAAGGGGCTCGCGCCTGTCGATGAAGCGAGAGTCAGGCGCGTGCGGACGTTGCTCGACGCGCCGGACTAAACAACATCAAGCCCCGATCCACGGCAGCTTCCGGAAACACCATCCCGACACCGTTTTCCGATGCCCCTGCCCATCCTTATCGCCTTCGAAGCCTTCCAGCAGGTCATACGCCTGCGCATAGCCCTCCTTCTGCGCCGCGACTGCCGCGAGCTTCGAACGCGCAGCGCTGCGGCACAAAAACACGACAGGCGTATCCGGGGTGGCGACCTGTCGCAATTGTTCGATAAACTCGGCATTCGGCACGGAGCCGGGGTAGCGGATCCACTCGATATGCGCGTACTGCGCGCCATCGATGGCCGGGCGGCCGACCCAGTCCAGCTCGGCGCGCGTGCGAACATCGACGAGGCGCACGCGCGGATCGAGTTGCAGGAGTTCGAACGCCTCGGCGGGCGAGAATGCGCCCGCGTACGTGAGGCTGTTCTCGGCGGCGCGTTTGCCGGCCTGGCTATAGAGTTGTTCGAGCGTGCTCATGGCGTATCGGTCTCCGTTAAGCGCAAAGAATCATTCTAGCGCGCGGCATATGCCGGACAGACCGATGCGCGAAACTGGTGCAAGCCCGATGTGATGCACCGAAAATGTGCTTTGATATTACTGGACAACCGAGTGCGCACCGAACAGGTGCGTATCCGATTTGCAGCGCAACAAGGATCGCTTCAAAACGCGCGCTGCTTCAAGCGCTTAGCGCAAAGATGGTGCGCTTGGCACGGAAGCTGCTTTTCCATCCTCGATTGAATCGATATACAGGATTGGTCGGGGCGGCGAAGCGATTCGCCGACTTTTGTTAATCAGGAGATAGGTAATGAGTAAATCCGTGGCCGACGTCATGCAACTCGTCAAGGACGAGGACGTCAAGTTCGTCGACTTCCGTTTCACCGACACGCGCGGCAAAGAACAACACGTATCCGTGCCGGTCTCGGCATTCGACGAAGACAAATTTGAAAGCGGCCACGCTTTCGACGGTTCGTCCATCGCAGGCTGGAAGGGCATCGAAGCGTCGGACATGCTGCTCGTGCCGGATGCGGATACCGCGTTCATCGACCCGTTCTATGAAGAGTCGACGCTCGTTCTGACCTGCGACGTGGTCGAGCCCGCCGACGGCAAGGGCTACGAGCGCGACCCGCGTTCGCTCGCGCGACGCGCGGAAGCCTATCTCAAGAGCTCGGGCCTGGGCGACACCGCGTTCTTCGGTCCGGAACCGGAATTCTTCATTTTCGACTCGGTGCAGTGGAATACGGACCAGTCGGGCACGTTCGTGAAGATCGGCTCGGAAGAAGCGCCGTGGTCGTCGGCGAAGGAATTCGAAGGCGGCAACACCGGTCACCGTCCGGGCACGAAGGGCGGCTATTTCCCGGTCGCGCCGGTCGATACGTTCCAGGACATCCGCTCGGAAATGTGTCTGCTGCTCGAGCAGATCGGCATTCCGGTCGAAGTGCATCACCACGAAGTGGCGGGCCAGGGCCAGAACGAAATCGGCACCAAGTTCTCGACGCTGGTTCAGCGCGCGGACTGGCTGCAGCAGATGAAGTACATCATCCATAACGTGGCGCACACGTATGGCAAGACGGCGACGTTCATGCCGAAGCCGATCGTCGGCGACAACGGTTCGGGCATGCACGTCCACCAGTCGATCTGGAAAGACGGCCAGAACCTGTTCGCGGGCAACGGCTACGCAGGTCTGTCGGAATTCGCGCTGTTCTACATCGGCGGGATCATCAAGCACGCGCGCGCGCTGAACGCGATCACGAACCCGGGTACGAACTCGTACAAGCGTCTTGTGCCGCACTTCGAAGCGCCCGTGAAGCTGGCTTACTCGGCTCGCAACCGTTCGGCATCGATCCGAATTCCGCACGTGTCCAACCCGAAGGGCCGCCGTATCGAAACGCGCTTCCCGGATCCGCTGGCGAACCCGTACCTGTGCTTCTCCGCGCTGATGATGGCGGGTCTCGACGGCGTGCAGAACAAGATTCATCCGGGCGAAGCCGCGGACAAGAATCTGTACGACCTGCCGCCGGAAGAAGACAAGAAGATCCCGACCGTGTGCGCCGGCCTCGACCAGGCACTCGACGCGCTCGACGCGGATCGCGAGTTCCTGACGCGCGGCGGCGTGTTCACGGATTCGATGCTCGACGCATACATCGAACTGAAGACGAACGAGCTGCAGCGTTATCGTCAGGCGGTGCATCCGATCGAGTTCGAGATGTACTACTCGCTGTAAAGCGACGCACGCCCGCATGATCGAAACGCGTTTCGTGGTGAGCAGTCAGGCGAAGCGCGCGACGCATGCGATGCAGTGAAGAAAAGGGACGGCGCGCCGTCCCTTTTTTAATCGCCGCAATGTCATAGAACGAGAAGAAGATCGGTGTCACGAACGACCTCAACCATTGCACGATGGTGCTAAAGAACCTCATCAAGGCGCGCAAGGGTCACGCCGATGCGCTGACAGACGACTCGCGACTCGCGGGAAGCGGGCTTCTCCCGGGATTCGAAGCGCTGCCCACGAACGTGCTCGTTCTGGACATACGCAATCTCAGGATCGCGTACGCGAACCCTTCGGCCGAAGCGATGCTGGAGATGTCGCGCAAGCAGCTGACGCAGATGAACTGGCCCGAGCTCTTCGCGAACTCGGACGAGCTGGCGACCACGATCGCGTCGATCGCGGAGAACCGCTTCAACGCGACGCGGCTCGATGCGGTGCTCGAACGTCAGAGCCGCGAGCCGGTACATGTGCATGCCATCGTCGGCTATCTCGAAGCGGCGCCCGAATACGTGCTGCTCGAACTCTTCGAGAACGAGCGCCATCTGCGCACCGATCGCGAGGAGCGCATCCACGATCTCACTGCCGTCAACAAGCAACTGATCCGCAATCTCGCGCACGAGATCAAGAATCCGCTCGGCGGAATTCGCGGCGCGGCACAGTTGCTCGAATTCGAGCTCGGCGCGCGCGAACGCGACGAACTGCGCGAGTACACGCAGGTCATCATCAAGGAATCGGATCGGCTGCAGACACTCGTCGATCGCTTGCTTGAGCCGCACCGGCATCCGCATATCGTGGGCGACGTGAACATCCACGAAGTATGCGAGCGCGTGCGGGCCGTGATTCTCGCGGAGTTTCCGCGCGGCCTCACGATCGAGCGCGACTACGACGTGAGCGTGCCCG
Source organism: Caballeronia jiangsuensis (assembly GCF_046030135.1). Taxonomy (NCBI): domain Bacteria; kingdom Pseudomonadati; phylum Pseudomonadota; class Betaproteobacteria; order Burkholderiales; family Burkholderiaceae; genus Caballeronia; species Caballeronia jiangsuensis. The sequence goes on along the minus strand of NZ_JAQQDB010000009.1, from coordinate 2,949 downwards.
ACTTGCGCGGCGACAAGGAGCAACTGATTCAGGCGCTGCTCAACGTCGTGCGCAACGCGGCCGAAGCGCTGAAGGAGCGCATTTCACAAGGCGATGCGAGGATCGAACTGCGCACGCGCATCGCGCGCAAAGTGACGATCGGCAAGAAGCTGCACAAACTGGCATTGGACTTGCATATCACTGACAACGGTCCCGGCATCCCCAGCGAAATCCGCGACCGGATCTTCTTCCCGCTCGTATCGGGCAGGGAAGACGGCAGCGGTCTTGGTCTCACGCTCGCGCAATCGTTCGTCCATCAGCACGATGGCCTGATCGAAGTCGAGAGCCGGCCGGGCTGCACCGAATTCGCCATCCTGTTGCCGTTTGAGAATTGATCACGATCGACCAGCGACGTCACGCGAAGCACGTGACCCATCAGGCATCGAAGCCTGACCGTTTCGACGGGCTCACACCGAACCATACGAAGACTTCTCGCCGAACGATATGAAGCCGATCTGGATAGTAGACGACGACCAATCCATCCGCTGGGTGCTGGAAAAGGCGCTCGCACGAGAAAACTTCACGACGCGCAGCTTCTCCGGCGTGCGCGATGCGCTCGCCGCGCTCGAAGGAGAAAGCCCGCAAGTGCTCGTCTCCGACATCCGCATGCCGGGCGGCTCGGGGCTTGAGCTGCTGCAGACCGTGCGCGACCGCTTGCCGGGGCTGCCCGTCATCATCATGACGGCGTTCTCGGACCTGGACAGCGCCGTGGCGGCGTTCCAGGGCGGCGCGTTCGAATACCTCGCCAAGCCATTCGATGTCGACAAGGCCGTCGAGCTGATCCGCCGCGCCGTCGACGAAAGCATGCGCGGCGAAGCGGCCGTCGACGAGCGTGTGACGGAGACGCCCGAGATGCTCGGCCAGGCGCCGGCGATGCAGGATATGTTCCGCGCGATCGGCCGTCTGTCGCATTCGGCGGCGACCGTGCTCATCACGGGCGAATCAGGCACCGGAAAGGAGCTTGTCGCGCGCGCTTTGCACCGACATAGCCCACGCGCGAACGGACCGTTCATCGCGCTGAACACGGCGGCGATTCCGAAGGATCTGCTGGAGTCCGAACTGTTCGGCCACGAGCGCGGCGCGTTCACGGGCGCGCAGGCGATGCGCCAGGGGCGCTTCGAGCAGGCCGAGAACGGCACGCTCTTTCTCGATGAAATCGGCGACATGCCGTTCGACCTTCAGACGCGTCTGTTGCGCGTGCTGTCGGATGGGCAGTTCTATCGCGTAGGCGGGCACAATCCGCTGAAGGCGAACGTGCGGGTGATCGCGGCGACGCATCAGAATCTCGATGCGCGCGTGCGGCAGGGCTTGTTCCGCGAGGACTTGTATCACCGCCTGAACGTGATTCGCCTGCGTCTGCCGGCGTTGCGCGAGCGCAGCGAGGATATTCCGCTGCTCGCGCGCCATTTCCTGCAGAAGAGCGCGCGCGATCTGGGCGTCGAGCCCAAGCGCGTGTCGGACGCGGCGCTTGCGTATCTCGCGTCGCTGCCGTTTCCCGGCAACGTGCGTCAACTGGAGAACCTGTGCAACTGGCTCACGGTGATGGCGCCCGCGCAGGTGATTGAGCAGAAGGATCTGCCGCCCGATCTCACGCCGCGCCAGGACTATGCGGCGGAGGCCATCGCCGTTTCGTCCGATGGCGCGGTGGCGCCGGCTCCCGCGGCACAGAACGGCGCGGTGGCATCGGCGCCTTCGGTGGCGGGCGTTGCGGCCAGCGTATGGGAGAACGGCTTGCGGACCGAAGTCGCGCGCCTTTTGCGCGAAAACTCCGCCGACGTGATGGACGAACTCGCGCGCCGTTTCGAAGCCGCGGTGATCCGCGAGGCGCTCGATTTCACGCGCGGGCGCAAGGTCGAGGCGGCGGAGCGGCTGGGCATCGGCCGCAATACGATCACGCGCAAGATTCAGGAACTGCATCTCGACGCGTGAGCGTTGGTTGGGCAGGGATCAGTCGATGGTCGCGATCACGGGCGCGTGGTCCGACGGCTGATCCCACTTGCGCGGCACCTTGTCCACTTCGCACGACGTGCAACGCGCCGCGAGCTGCTCCGACAGCAAAATGTGATCGATGCGCAGCCCCGCGTTGCGGCGGAACGCCATCATCCGGTAATCCCACCACGTGAAGAGCTTCTCGGGCTGCTCGAACTTGCGAAAGGCATCGGTGAGTCCCAGTTCGACGAGCTGCGCGAAGTGTGCGCGCTCCTCTGGCGAGACGAGGTTCTGTCCTTGCCAGGCTTTCGGATCGTGCACGTCGCGGTCTTCCGGTGCGATGTTGTAATCGCCCAGTAGCGCAAGCTGCGGGTGACGCGCCATGTCCTCGCGCAGCCATTCGCGCAGCGCATCGAGCCAGCGCATCTTATAGGCGAATTTCTCGGAGCCGGGCGCCTGGCCGTTCGGGAAGTAGGCGGAGATGATGCGCACGCCGTCGATCGTCGCGGCGATCACGCGCTGCTGCAAGTCTTCGAAACCGGGGATGTTGCGCACGACGCTGATTTCATCCACTTCGAAGCCCGCGTCGGACCTGACCAGAATGCCGACGCCGTTGTAGGTCTTCTGTCCCGCGAACCAGCTTTTGAAGCCGGCGGCTTCGAGCTCGGCACGGGGGAATTTCTCGTCGGGGAGCTTCAGTTCCTGAAGACACAGCACGTCGACTTGTGAAGCGGCGAGCCAGTCGATGACGTGTTGCTGGCGGACCTTGAGGGAGTTGACGTTCCAGGTGGCGATTTTCATGAATGTCGGTGTTATTCGGAGAGCGCGGCCGTGCGCTGAAGTTAGGATTCTAGCGGAGCGTAAGGGGGTGGTTTCGCTGCGCGGGTAGCGTTGGGGAATGGGTTGGATTTCGGGGCTGCTTTCGCCGGATCCCGATATCACGTCGGTCTATTAGCACTGCCCCTCCCCGGGGCGGGGGTC
>NZ_JAQQDB010000089.1:0-2597 GCF_046030135.1 Caballeronia jiangsuensis | reverse complement strand
GTATGCGGTCCTTCAGGGACGCCCTAGCAATGGACGAGTGATTCTCTGATGCTACCTGTCCACGTGGACAGCTGGGATGAGAGTACATGACAGAACATCGAGATTTGCGTAGCCGTCTGGTGGTCGGCGCGAAGCGGGATGGTCGCCGGGAATACGATCCGCAAGCCCGCGAGGAACTGGTCCAGTTGTGCATGACGTCCGGCGTTTCGATAGCGCGTACGGCGATGGAATACGGCTTGAACCCGAATCTGTTGCGCGAGTGGATCACGCGCTATCAGAAGACACATGCGGCGCAGAATTCGGCGGAGAAGGAACTGAGGCCAGTAGACAGGGCATCGCTTGATGTTACGCCGCCGGCCTTGCGGACTCACGCGCCCGACGTGTCATCACCATTTGTACCGGTCGTTCAGGGGGCTGTGACGGTTGAACGAGCGGTGTCCGCGCGCACACCATCGATCACGGTTGCCTTGCACATACGTTTGCCCAACGGTGTTGAGTTCGACATCGCAGAGGCGACCATCGACGAGCTGACCACCGTGGTCCAGATGCTCGGGAGGATGCCGTGTTCCGGTTCGACGATAATCTGAAGGTCTACCTGCACCGCGATCCTGTCGACTTCCGCTACGGCATGAACAGTCTGTCGATTCTCGTCGAGCAGTCGATGCGCCTAAATCCGATGGACACGTCGCTTTACATCTTCGGAAACCGACGCCGTGACCGAATAAAGATTCTTGGCTGGGACGGCAGTGGTTTCTGGCTTTTGATAAAACGATTGGAGAGCAGCCACTTCATCTGGCCAGACAACAAGGCTGAGATCGTGTCAATGACGACCAACGTGTTGCACGCGTTGCTCGATGGCGATGACATCACCGCGATACGACGGCATCCGAAGCAGGAATATCGCCGCGTGAGCTGAACAGTGGGGCCGTGCGCTGGTCTAACCCGCCATGCCGATCAATGTCACGATCACCGCCGAGGAATTGAAGGCGTTGCTCGCCGAGCGCGATGCTGCTCGTGCATTGCGAGAAGAACAGGAGGCCTTACGCGGCGCCTTGCGGCTTGTGACGGCAGAGCGCGATCTTGCTGAGGAGCGACTCCGAGCCTACCGTCGCGAACTGTTCGGCGCCAAGAGCGAGGCACGAGATTCTGATCAACTTGGCTTGTTCAACGAAGCCGAGGTGCTCGGCGCGAATAGCGCGCCTGCCCAAGAAGACACGCCGGAGACGACGGTTGGCGCGCACAAGCGCAAGAAGCGCGGTCACCGTAAGCCGCTTGATCCCAATCTGCCGCGCGAGGTCGTGCGGCACGAATTGCCCGAAGCCGAACGCTTTTGCACGAACGATGGGCAAGCGCTCGTCGAGATCGGCGCGGAGATCAGCGAGCAGCTCGATGTGATCCCCGAGCAGCTTCGAGTGATCCAACACCAGCGTGTTAAATATGCGTGCCCGTGCTGCGATCTCGGCATCAAGGTCACTCCAGCGCCGCCGCGCATCATCGCGCGCGGACTGTTGAGCGAAGCAGCGCTCGCATGGATCGCCACCGGCAAATACCAGTTCGGCATGCCGCTCTATCGCCAGGCCGGTTTGCTGTGTCGCTTCGGCGGAGACATCTCGTCGAACACGATCGCCGCCAGCATGGTTCGCGTTGGCCTCGCGACCCAGCCCGTGATCAACCTCATGCGCGATGCGTTGCTCGATGCCGAACTGATCTACTGCGACGAGACGACGTTCCAGGTACTGAAAGAGAAAGGGCGCAAGCCGCAAACGAAGAGCTACCTCTGGGCGCAGATGACCAATTCAGGCATCCCCATCCGCTGCTTCAGCTATACGCCCGGACGCGGTGCCAAGCTGGCCGACAAGCTGTTCACGGGGATCCGCAAGGGCGCGGTTCTGATGACTGATGGCTACGAGCCCTACAACGACATAGCTCAACGCTACGACCTCGTGCACCTCGGATGTTGGGCACACCTAAGACGGTACTTCATCAAAGCGGAGGAGAACGTGCCGAAAGCCGCGCGTTCACCCGATCTGCTCGCGACACGCTTCATCACGCTGATCGGCAAGCTGTTCGCTGCGGAGGCCCGCTCTAAGAAATGGAAGCCTGAGCGACGACAGCGATTGCGACGGCGATACAGCACGCGCATACTCGACGCCATCTACGCTTTGGCCCTCGCGGAGTCGCCCGGCGTCGTACCGAAAAGTTTGCTCGGAAAGGCACTGACCTATCTGCGCGAACAGTGGCCGAAGCTGATCCGCTACGTCGAGAACGGCACTTGGGCCATCTCGAATAACCCTTGCGAGAATGCGATTCGCCCATTCGTCGTCGGGCGCCGCTCATGGCTTTTTAGCGACACCGTAGCGGGGGCGAACGCAAGTGCAAACCTCTACAGCCTGATCGAAACCTGCAAAGCCGGGGGCATCGATCCCTATCGCTACCTTCACTGGTTGTTCCAACGTCTTCCTCTGGCGAGGACCGTTGACGACTACGACGCGCTGCTTCCTTGGAAGATGCCCGCAGATCTCCGCTGACCCGCGTTGCTGACACTCATCGCGCGCTCTCCACCTTACTCCGAGGGGCGTCGTTCGTGGATCGCGTAC
>NZ_JAQQDB010000088.1:0-2971 GCF_046030135.1 Caballeronia jiangsuensis | reverse complement strand
GAGACACACTCGTTATAGGGTCAAGCGAACAAGTGCATGTGGTGGATGCCTTGGCGATCACAGGCGATGAAGGACGCGGTAGCCTGCGAAAAGCGGTGGGGAGCTGGCAAACGAGCTTTGATCCACCGATATCCGAATGGGGAAACCCGGCCCGTATGGGTCATCCGTAACTGAATCCATAGGTTACGTGAAGCGAACGCGGTGAACTGAAACATCTAAGTAACCGCAGGAACAGAAATCAACCGAGATTCCCAAAGTAGTGGCGAGCGAAATGGGATCAGCCTGTACTCTTTATCTGAATTGTTAGTCGAACGCTCTGGAAAGTGCGGCCATAGCAGGTGATAGCCCTGTAGACGAAAACAGCTTGGAAGAACTAGGGGTACGAGAAGTAGGGCGGGACACGTGAAATCCTGTCTGAAGATGGGGGGACCATCCTCCAAGGCTAAATACTCGTGATCGACCGATAGTGAACCAGTACCGTGAGGGAAAGGCGAAAAGAACCCCGGGAGGGGAGTGAAATAGATCCTGAAACCGCATGCATACAAACAGTCGGAGCCTCGTAAGGGGTGACGGCGTACCTTTTGTATAATGGGTCAGCGACTTACGTTCAGTAGCGAGCTTAACTGATTAAGGCAGGCGTAGCGAAAGCGAGTCCGAATAGGGCGATCAGTTGCTGGGCGTAGACCCGAAACCAAGTGATCTATCCATGGCCAGGTTGAAGGTGCGGTAACACGTACTGGAGGACCGAACCCACTAACGTTGAAAAGTTAGGGGATGAGCTGTGGATAGGGGTGAAAGGCTAAACAAACTTGGAAATAGCTGGTTCTCTCCGAAAACTATTTAGGTAGTGCCTCGTGTATCACCTTCGGGGGTAGAGCACTGTCATGGTTGTGGGGTCCATTGCGGATTACTACGCCATAGCAAACTCCGAATACCGAAGAGTGCAATCACGGGAGACAGACATCGGGTGCTAACGTCCGGTGTCAAGAGGGAAACAACCCAGACCGCCAGCTAAGGTCCCAAAGATTGGCTAAGTGGGAAACGAAGTGGGAAGGCTAAAACAGTCAGGAGGTTGGCTTAGAAGCAGCCACCCTTTAAAGAAAGCGTAATAGCTCACTGATCGAGTCGTCCTGCGCGGAAGATGTAACGGGGCTCAAGCCAGTCACCGAAGCTGCGGATACACGTTGAAAGATACGTGTGTGGTAGGAGAGCGTTCCGTAAGCCTGCGAAGGTGCGTTGAAAAGCGTGCTGGAGGTATCGGAAGTGCGAATGCTGACATGAGTAGCGATAAAGGGGGTGAAAAGCCCCCTCGCCGTAAGCCCAAGGTTTCCTACGCAACGTTCATCGGCGTAGGGTGAGTCGGCCCCTAAGGCGAGGCAGAAATGCGTAGCTGATGGGAAGCAGGTCAATATTCCTGCACCATTGTTAGATGCGATGGGGGGACGGATCGCGGAAGGTTGTCCGGGTGTTGGACGTCCCGGTCGCTGCATTGGAGAAGGTGCTTAGGCAAATCCGGGCACATAATTCAAGGGTGTGGCGCGAGCTTCTTCGGAAGCGAAGCAATTGGAAGTGGTTCCAAGAAAAGCCTCTAAGCTTCAGTCTAATAGTGACCGTACCGCAAACCGACACAGGTGGGCGAGATGAGTATTCTAAGGCGCTTGAGAGAACTCGGGAGAAGGAACTCGGCAAATTGGTACCGTAACTTCGGGATAAGGTACGCCTCTGTAGCTTGACTGGCCTGCGCCAGAAGGGTGAAGAGGTTGCAATAAACTGGTGGCTGCGACTGTTTAATAAAAACACAGCACTCTGCAAACACGAAAGTGGACGTATAGGGTGTGACGCCTGCCCGGTGCCGGAAGATTAAATGATGGGGTGCAAGCTCTTGATTGAAGTCCCGGTAAACGGCGGCCGTAACTATAACGGTCCTAAGGTAGCGAAATTCCTTGTCGGGTAAGTTCCGACCTGCACGAATGGCGTAACGATGGCCACACTGTCTCCTCCCGAGACTCAGCGAAGTTGAAGTGTTTGTGATGATGCAATCTCCCCGCGGCTAGACGGAAAGACCCCATGAACCTTTACTGTAGCTTTGCATTGGACTTTGAACCGATCTGTGTAGGATAGGTGGGAGGCTATGAAACCGGAACGCTAGTTTCGGTGGAGCCGTCCTTGAAATACCACCCTGGTTTGTTTGAGGTTCTAACCTTGGTCCATTATCTGGATCGGGGACAGTGCATGGTAGGCAGTTTGACTGGGGCGGTCTCCTCCCAAAGTGTAACGGAGGAGTACGAAGGTACGCTAGGTACGGTCGGAAATCGTGCTGATAGTGCAATGGCATAAGCGTGCTTAACTGCGAGACCGACAAGTCGAGCAGGTGCGAAAGCAGGTCATAGTGATCCGGTGGTTCTGTATGGAAGGGCCATCGCTCAACGGATAAAAGGTACTCTGGGGATAACAGGCTGATACCGCCCAAGAGTTCATATCGACGGCGGTGTTTGGCACCTCGATGTCGGCTCATCTCATCCTGGGGCTGTAGCCGGTCCCAAGGGTATGGCTGTTCGCCATTTAAAGAGGTACGTGAGCTGGGTTTAAAACGTCGTGAGACAGTTTGGTCCCTATCTGCCGTGGGCGTTGGATATTTGAAGGGGGCTGCTCCTAGTACGAGAGGACCGGAGTGGACGAACCTCTGGTGTACCGGTTGTCACGCCAGTGGCATCGCCGGGTAGCTATGTTCGGAAGAGATAACCGCTGAAAGCATCTAAGCGGGAAACTCGCCTTAAGATGAGATATCCCCGGGGCTTCGAGCCCCTTGAAGGGTCGTTCCAGACCAGGACGTTGATAGGTCAGGTGTGTAAGTGCAGTAATGCATTGAGCTAACTGATACTAATTGCCCGTAAGGCTTGATCCTATAACCAGTGTGTTTCGCGATGATCGTCAGTGCTTCAGCACTTACGAGCATCTCGCCCCCGTAGGG
>NZ_JAQQDB010000087.1:0-3539 GCF_046030135.1 Caballeronia jiangsuensis | reverse complement strand
CCTCAAGGACGTGTTGACGCGCTTGCCGACACACCGAGCCTCCGACATCGCGCAACTGCTTCCTCATCGTTGGACGCCGCCCGCTGCTTGATCATTCACGCGATTGCCCACGTCAAGATGCCTTCCCCGCGTGCTTACAATTGAACACATTCGCAGACAGAGAGCACGAACATCGCTTCTGCCATCAGGAGGCCGAGGCTGTGCCGTTCGCCGGACAGGGTCGTGAGCAGCACGCGCGGGCGCCCGCCGCGCCCGACGAGCGCATCGGTAAGCGGACGCATCTGTGCGCGCAGCGTGCTCTGTAGTTCTGTAGGGACTCGCTAAACAGATGTTCGTGATGAACCTGCAAGGAGCCAGCCGCCCATGCGTTGCCCACCCGGGTGGACAGGGGCGCCGCAACATCCAGTACAAATTTTTCGAGTTCGTAGCGGGTCCCACGCTTCAGCAGGGCAAAGCGAAAATCATCGAAGGAATTGAGGCGTAACAACTCGAGCAAATGATCGAGTTCGGAGTCCGGCGCGTCCTGCCCAACTCCCGAACTCTCGGCCAGATGCTGCAACGCGTCGATCGATTGTCCGAGCACCTTGCTCGGCCGATGGCCCGCGTCGAGCAAGCGCTTAATCAACCGCAATTCCATCACCTGCTCCTGGCGATAAAGTCGCTCGCCGCCACGAGACCGTATCGGCTGGGGAAAGCCGTACCGGCGTTCCCAGACTCGAAGTGTGTCCTTCGTCAGACCGATTTCTTGGGCGACGGCCGCGATGCCAATTCCACTCACGCCGCTCGCAGGAGCCGGTGTCGCGACCCAATCAGGAAGTTGAGCGCTTTCCGGGGTGCCCGCCAGTTTGAAGCCGTTGTTCTGCTGCATCTATCAAAGACTGCGCGTCGACTGAAATGTCGCGCCGTTCATGCGCGGCGGCATCGTCGGCATGGTCGGACAAGCGTGCGGCCCTCGTTTCATCGATTTCCGCTTCAGGCACGTTTGGAAGTTGGGTTTGCGCCAAGATCCAAAGCTCGTCTGAGCGGCTGTCGGACTACCCGCTTCCTCCCAAAGCTAATAGGCGAGACTGCGGACTTGATCTTCCGTAACTGGAACATCCATGTCTTTCTCCTTTGAGTCGCATCGCGGTGTCATGGACCGCTTTGCGGTGATGTTGACGTGCTGAACAACTTCGTTATAGTCCGAAAACCGAAGTGCGGAGGCAGGCCAGGAGACCACTTGGTCCAGTATAGATTGCTGTACAACCCGCCTCACACAATGCCTCTTCGGCAAATCCGCCGGACAAAAAGCCCAATGCGCGTAAGCCGGCGCGTGTTGCTCCTTGCGCGTCATAGGGGGAGTCACCGATAGCGATCGCCTCGGACGGCGGGACGCCAAGCTTGTGTATTGCCACCTTGAAGGCATCGGGTGCCGGCTTGGAGGTCTGGACATCCTCTGAAGAAACGGTCGCGTCAAAAAGATCCGCGACCTTTGCAATCTGCAGGTAGACGTCGAGTTCGTCCTTCTTTGCCGAGGAGGCGGCGGCGAGCTTGATGCCGTTCGCACGCAATCGCTGCAGCAAGGCCGGCACCGCGGAAAAGGGACGTACGAACGGGAGATAAGCGCTTTTAAATCGCTTGCCGCGCCAGTCTTCAAGCGCCGGGCCACACTCATCGACCTGTTGCGGAGTGAGGAATTCCGGAAGCAGATTGTCACCGCCTTTGCCGATCTGACTGCGCGCCTGCTCGAAAGTCACGTTGTAGCCGAAATGGACGAACGCCTCGTGCCAAGCGAGTGCATGCAGATCGACGGAATCGATCAAGGTTCCGTCAACGTCGAAGATCGCAGATTTGGGCATGTGACGCTCCTGTTCAGATACCGTCAACCGGGGTGGCGGCGGCTCATGGTGCGCCGAGCATTTGCTCGTTCCCCTGGGCCTCGCTTGCAGTGTCAGCGTGACCCGAGCGGACGTAACGGGCATGAGCACTCAACGGTCCGGCAGGTCCCGCTTTGAGCTTTTCCGATACCGCCCGCAAGGTGGCACCAAAGCCCCGTGGTGTGCGAGATTCCGTTCGCGCGCTGGTGTCGACACGCACCTTGTTGGTCCAAGCGATGGAGAAGCCGTGATCCGTGAGGGCTTGGACCAGTGCAACATCCTCGTTGAAGGTGAGTGGTTGAAATCCGCCGGCCGCTTCATACGCGATCGCGGACAATCCGAGATTCGCGCCATGGACATGGCGGTGTCCCTCAACATCGCGGTATGTCGTGACAAAGTCGGCTCTTGTTTCGGCGTGGTGCCCCGTCCAATCGGAGACTGTGATCACCCCACACACTGCGTCCGTCGCACACTCGAGTTGCTTGACCAGCCAGTCTGCGTGTACGGTCGTGTCAGCGTCTGTAAAAGCAAGCCATCGTGCTTCGTGAGCGATGGCCAGACGCGCCCCGAGGTCACGCGCACTCCCGACGTTGCGTTTGGAAGTACTGAGGACGAGCGCACCACATGAAACCGCGATCGTTTCGGTAAGGTCACTGCAGCCATCGGCGACCACCACGATCAGCACGCGCTCGCCACCGAGCCCTGGATGCGAGGCGGCGACCCGGACGGAATTCAGGCAAGGTCCGATCAGGGCAGCTTCATTGTGCGCAGGAATAACGACGCTGAGCATGCTCTTCCTTTTGATTTTTATTAGCGGGCGCCAGGGCCCGCCCTGTGGCTGAAAATACACCTGATCTGCAAGCCGCGCGGGAGGAAGCCGTCCGGCTTACCTAGCTCATCGAACCCGATCTCAGCAATTAGCTCGCCCGCGCCGAACCAATGTCGGTGCCCGCGACGGGGTCGCTCGATGGATTGGGAGCCGTCCGTGCTGCCATCGCCTTAAGCACTTCGATATCTGCCCTTTGACGCCACGCGTGCCGCGCCGTCTCCATTTCGACCGCCGGTTAACGAGTGCAGCGCATTTTCGAATGACTTCTGAGTGCGCGATCTCGCGGGTCATCAGGAATCCGAGCGCGTCTGTGTCTGGGCCGCAGCTTGCTGAGATACCGGGTGGGTGTCATCGGGCAAGCTTCGACCCTTCCTCGGCAAGTCGGACACGCTATTCCGCGCGCGTCCGAACAGGAACACGGCTTGCACATTGGTAACAGGATGGTGGGCCAGTAATTGAACGTTCGGCAGGATGTCCTACATCTCATAAATTTACCAGGGAGTGAAAATGGACTCGAATAAAGCAGAAGGAAACGTCAAGGAAATTGCCGGCAAGGTGCAAGACGCTGCCGGTGAGTTGCTGGGCGATACCGGCGCACAGGCGGTCGGTAAGGCGCGCGAACTCGGCGGCAAGGCACAGCAGTTGTACGCGGATACAACGGAAATCGTGCGAAACAAGACGGTTGATAGTCCGCTGTCTACTCTTGCAGTGGCCGCGGGATTAGGCTTTGTGCTCGGCGCGATATGGGCAACCGCAAATGCGACGCCCTCACGTTCTTACCCCAAGCGGTATCGGGGCGATGACCAATACTGACACGAGGCTGTATGACCGGAAAAGATGGCCAAGCATAGGGG
>NZ_JAQQDB010000086.1:0-5397 GCF_046030135.1 Caballeronia jiangsuensis | reverse complement strand
CAATTCTGCAACAGCTTCTTAGCGTTAAAATGCAATGACGCATCTTAATAAAACTCGGAGTCTGGCGTATTTATTAAAAATCAAAAATGAAAGGATGACATAAAACGCCAAGGCGCCAACAATCGGTAGGGAGGAGGTGCCAAGTATGTCGTTCAACACTCCGCCCGTGACCGGGCCAAGTAGCGACCCTGTCTCATACAGCAAAAGCAATCCGGCATTTCCTGTTATCAGTTCATTGGGGCGCGCTCGCAGGCCAAACATGATAAGCGCTAACCCGTATAACACACTGAAACTCCTCCCCAAAAAAAATATAAAACTTCACTACCGACACCGTGGTCGTTCATCCATATCAGGTGGGAAAGCAGAATCCCTGCGGTGGTAATAATGAAAGCCGATTTATAGATACCCAATTTGTCGGCAGTGATGCCCACCGCGATCTGCGCAGCCGCGGAACCCAACAACGTGGTCGACAGCAGATCCTTTCCGGTCAGGCCATTCATGTTCACAGTCGTCGAGGTAGGAAGCAGGCTAATCTGTGCTGCTACCAGAGCGCCGCCACAAGTTGCGATTACGCATTCGACCGGCATTTTCCTCAGCGACTTGACAGCGAGCCCAATTGTTGCAGTCTTCTCTTCCGGCAAGATGGGAGAGCCCGATAGGTAACATACCGCTACGCCAACGCAAAATAACAATGCGGACGTGAGAAAGGCGCGCTCGAGCGCGGCCGTATCGATTGGAATCAAGGACCCCATGGCCAAGGAGAAAGTCGTTGACGCGGCATAAACCCCAATCACCCGTCCTTTAATGGGGGCGGGTGTCAAGTGATTCAAAACGGACTCCAAGGCGATCCAGAGCATCCCATTGGTCGCGCCAATGCAGGCTCTGACGGCAAACCATACATACAGGTTATAACTTCGCTCCAGGATAAAGAGCCCACTGCACAACACTAATGCACTGAACGCGAGTACTTTTTTGTATCCGTGCATCGTGATCAAACGTCTTGAACTGAATCCCGTGAGAATGATCGCAAGTGATGGTGCGCATGCACTGACGCCGATCTCCTGATCGATCCATTATCTGATGATCCCCTGGTGTGCACCGGTTCGGCGAACTTCTCAAAAAATTCGTTGATCGCCAATGACGAGAATATGTTGATCATCCGCGGTGACACACGGGTGGCCGATATCTATCTGACAGAGTTCGATCGAATATTCCGTCATTTCTACGCGCGCGACGCGCTGAATCGAATCGCCAAAGATGGAGGAAACAAGCAGAATCCTCTGGAACTGGACGAGGGCTTTTCGTGGGTGAAGAACAACCTCAAACCGGGTAGTTTCAAGAACAATCGTCGTTTGATGTTCTTCCCTGACCCCGCAATGACAAACCAGGAAGCGTGGAGCGCGGCCGCTAAAAGAGATAACAATCCGTTCGACGATGAGACCGCCAGGGGGAAGAAGAACCGGGAAAAAAAGCGTTCTCCAAAATAAAGTCTCCGCAATGTGACGCGACGGTGAAATTCGTTGTCATTTTCGCGGACTTGCCGTTCGGTGCGCCGGGCACAATCAATCTGCTGCGCATCGCGCAGTCCGCGTGCGTCAGCGAAGGGCGGCGTCGGCCTCGACGCAGTGCGAGTCTTCCAGTGCGGTCTCGATGAACGATGTCAGACCTTGCATCAGCATGGCGAAGCGGCGATTGCGATCCGGGTCATTGTCCAGCACATACCAACGCTTGTTGACTTCGAGCTGAATGGCCGGCGCGCCCAGTCGTGACGCGAACCTGGTGATTGTTTTCTGCTTTTGCGCGCTGAAGAAATCGTGCGACACGCGCACGACGCCGTTTGCTTTCAGTGATGTGTCGAGTTCGTCGCGCAGGTTCTCACGGCCGAGTAGGGATGCGCCGTGCATCGTGCCGAGATCGATGTCGTAGGGACGCCGGGGGCCGCTCGCGTGCAAGTCGAGTACGAGACGAGGATGCTCGCGCGTGATGATTTTCTCGAGCGCGCGCTTGAAGTCGTTGTCGTCGTAGTAGTTCGGATCGGATGGGCTGGCATAGGTCGTGTAGATTACGGTCGCGCCGGTCGACGCATGCAAGGCCAACGCGAGGGCTGCCGTGCCGCCGCCATCCGCATAGCGCAGCTTTCCGTTACGAAACGGCTTCGTCGCGTGCGGCGCGGTGATGATCACGGGCGCACATCCGTGCACAATGCGAAACCATGCGACGCCAGGCGGTGCGGGATGCGTACCCTGACGATCGAGTTGCGCCTGCAGACGGTTGGCGTAGGCGAGCGCCTGCGGGCTCATCCCGTCACCCCATGCATGCGTCGCAACGAGCAACGCCGTCAGGACGAGCGCATGCAGCAGCATGTTACTCACGCGATGCAGACGCGCGACGCCTTTGAACGTTTTCATACGTTCAGCCTCGTACGCCATGCCATCATGAACGCGTCGGCGTATCGCCCTGGAACGCCTTCATGAAACGAAACACCAGCGCCGCGCGCGAGCGCACGCCGAGCTTGGCGTAGATCGTTTTCAGATACGAACGCACTGTGAATTCGCTGATGCGCATGCGGTCCGCGATCTGCTTCGTGAGATAGCCCATACACACGAGATGCACGACTTCCATCTCGCGCCCGCTGAGCAGTCGGCTGATATCGCGCGGCATCTGCGGCGCCGGCTCGGCGTCGGCGTGGGGAAGGGGGTGCGGGAGGATGGGGCGCCGGGCGACGAGCACGTATCGGTGCGCTCCGAGGCCGAAGTGAACGATTTCCTCGTCCGTATCGAAAGCGTCGGCATCCGCATCGCGCGGGGCAGATAGCGCGTCGTCGATCTGCAGCAGCCGACACATGCGGCCTTCCAGCTCCAACCTCGCGACTTCCCTGCGGCCGCGGGCAACGGGCATGACGCCGTTGGCCATGCCGTCGCGGCGAGCTGTCGAGGCGGCCAACGAATCGTCATTGTCCAGGAATGGCATCGAGCAACGCCTCCCTCGGGTGATCGGGTGGGCCGCGCCTGGACGAACGGGGTGCGGCTTTTATGGCTCTTCAAGTTGAAGAATCCCGAGCGGGGGCACCGATTCAGTAATCGCAGCCGACCCTGCCTTTTCAGAACTCAGGATGACGAAATAAAGACTGTCACGATTTTTTGACTTTGAACGTCGCAATGTTCGCTTCGGGTGCGACATTGCCGCGACGGCGACTCCTTCGTTTTGGCATAACAAACGAATAAATTCAAGCTGAATATTAGCCTGCATATGAGCTACCCCATACAGGCAAAGCCGATGCGATTCACCCGATCGGGCGAGCTTAGTAGGCGCTGCCTTAACAAGCACACCTGTTTCGACGCGCGTGCTGTGGTCCCCTCGAACGGACGCGCATCAACGTGCGATTTGCGTGCGCCGGCGCTCGGCTATTTTGGCTTTATGCGTTGGGACAGCAGGTTCACCGAACATGTGCACTGAGCCCTTCGTTTGTGAATTCATCGCGGAGGTGATGCAATGAATCAGCCATTCGACAGCGATGTGGCGGACGAGCTCGACGAGGCTGACGAACTCGGCCCGACGCAGTCATTCGACGATGCCGATGCGTTTCTGAGTGCGGATCAGTTCGAAGACGACTTCGACTCGCCATCCATGCAGCAGGGCGACGAGATGGACGTGCCAGCCGCCTTCGACGAGATGGAGCTTTGGAACGCTTTCGAAGAGGAAATCGCTGACGGGCTCGACGCCGCCACCGACGACGAATTCATCGGCCGCCTGCTCGGCGGACTCGGGCGCGCCGCCGGGCTCGTGAGCCGCGGCATGGGCGCGGCAGCGGGCGCGGCCGGACAGGTTGGCAACATCGCGCGGCAAACGGGCCGGATCGCGGGCGGCGTAGGTCAGGCCGCGCGGGCCGTGTCGCCCGCCGCGGCCTCGCTTTCCGCGCTCGCGCAGCAACTGGGCGCGCCGGGCGTCGCCGGCGCGCTTGGCCAGGCGGGACGCTTCGCACAGGGCGTCGGGCGGGCGGCGGGCCAGACGCAGCAGCTCGCCGGTGCACTCGGGCAGACCGCGGGCGGCGCGCAAGGCTTGTTCGGCCAGATCAGCCGCATTCTCGGCCAGAGCGCGAACACCGCGGACGCCTTCGACGAGCTCGCGGAATATTTCGAGGCCGGCGTCGACGAGGCGCTGCCAGCCGCCGTCGGCCTGGCCGCACGTTCGGCGGCGCGCGGACTCGGCCTGCGCAACACCGCGCAGTTGTCGCTGCCCGCGCGGCGCGCGCTGGTGCGTGGCGTGGCCGCGGCGGCGCGGGAGCTGGTGCGCACGCGCGGTCCACAGGCGGTGCGAGCGCTGCCGCGTCTCGCACGCTCCGCGGGCCAGGTTGCTCAGCGGCAGGCGCCGACGCCACAGCGCGCCGCGCGCATGGTGCGCCAGGGTTTGCCGCAAGCGGCCCGGCGCGTCGCACAGAACCCGCGCATGGTTCGCCGCCTCGCTCAGCCGGGAGCGGGTCCGCTCGCACGTCCGACCGACGTCGGGCGCGGCAGGCGCGGCGGCGGCATCGGCCGCGGCCGCGTGCTGCATATCGATGGACCGGCGACGCTGCGCATCACCCCTCGCTGAACCTTGGCGCTGACAGGAGTAGAAAATGGACCGATTCGAAACCGATGTGATGGACGACCTGATGTACGAGACCGCCGAAGGCCCGGCTCAGAGTTCGATGGATGCTTACGACGAGTTCGACGAAGATGGCTTCGACGAGGGCGACTACGGCGATGAGGCCGACGACGAGTTCATCGGCCGCCTGCTCGGCGGCATCGGGAATGTCGTCGGCGGATCTGCGGGCGGCGCCGCCGCGCGCTTCGACGAATACGACGAGTACGACGAAGGCGACGAGTTCAACCCCGCCGACGAATACGACGAAGGCGACGAATTCGAAGGCGACGAATGGAACCCCGGCGACGACTTCGATGCGATGGACGACGCGGTAGCGGACGCGCTCGACGCCGCCGACGGCGACGAGTTCTTCCGCCGGCTGCGCCGTATCGCGAGCACGGTCGGACGCACGGTCGGACGGGCGGCGCGCGTCGTTGCCCCGATCGCCAGCGCGATTCCGCTGCCGCAGGCGCAGCTCATTGGCCGCATTGCGAACGTGGCGGGCCGACTGCTCGCAGACGGCGCCGACGAGTTCGAAGTATTCGACGAAATGATCGACGGCCTGGACGAAGACGGCATCGACGCGGCCGCGCCTGTGCTCGCCGGCATGGTCGTGCGCCGCGCGCTGCCACAGGTGTCGCGCTCCGCGCCGGCGGTCCGCCGTGCGGTAGTGCGCAGTGTCGCGCAGGCCGTGCGCACGGCGACGCGTCGTCAGGGCCCGCCCGCCGCACGCGCGGTTGCGCGCGCGGTGAGCGCGACCCAGCGCGTGGTGCA
>NZ_JAQQDB010000085.1:0-6225 GCF_046030135.1 Caballeronia jiangsuensis | reverse complement strand
CAAAAGACTGAAACCGCACTCGCTATCAAGCGCCCACACTTATCGGCTGTTAGTTTTTAAAGAGCACATCGCAAGACATTCACTACCTCAACTTCCGTCTTGCGTCGCTGCATCAGCAGCAGAGAAACGAGATTATGAAGAATCTTTTTCTCCTTGTCAACAGTATTTTTTAGCTTTTGCTTCAAAATCTGCCGACTTCGGAGGCCGTCTGTTTCGCTCGACGGCCCGTCGTCTTGCGACGAGGGGCTGAATATTAGGTCAAGCAGACTCGAATGACAAGGTGATGAAGCAACTTTTTTTGGCGGCTGCTTCAATGTATCGCTTTCGTCGCTCCTGAGACGAACTCAATCGGCACCGCCGCTGCCATCGCCGCGTAGCCGGCATCGCTCGGGTGGATGTGATCGCCGCTGTCGTATCGGCGTTGAAGCACGCTCGGGCGCGCGGGATCGCGCAGCGTCTGATCGAAGTCGATCACGCCATCGAACGCTCTGCTCGATCGGATCGATTCGTTGACAGCCGTGCGGATCGCCTCCCGCTCGGGCGGCAGCGAGGCCGGCGTCAGCGTCGCGCCGTAGATCTTGATGCCGCGCTGGTGCGCCTGCGCGATCAGCCGCTGATACCCGCGCACGAGCGCATCGGCGTTGACTTCGGTGTGCGGCGCGTCGCAATCGAGTCCGGCGTGCGCGGGCATCGCCATGAAATTGATGTCGTTGATGCCGATCAGCACGATGATCGCGCGCACGCCCGGCTGGCGCAGCGCATCGCGCTCGAAGCGGCTGACCACCGCCTCGCCATAGCACGGCGAATTGCTCAACAGCCGATTCCCGCTGATGCCCGCATTCACTACGACCGTCTGCCCGCCGCCTTTGCGCGCGACCTGCTTCGCCAGCGCATCCGGCCAGCGCCGATTGGCATTGACCGAGGAGCGCATGCCATCGGTGATCGAATCGCCGATCGCGACGATCGCCTGCGCCGATGGGCTTTCCACCATCACATTGGTCAGCCACGCGAATTGCGTGAAGCGCGTGCGAAACGCGCCCGCCGATGCATCTTCAGTGCGATCGCCCGGCGTCGAGATGTAGTTCATCTGACTCGACACGCGATGCCAGGCGACAAGTTTCTGATCCTTCCCCATGAACATGCTGACGGCCACGGGCTGGAACGCGTCGGCATCGAAATTGACCGCATCGCTCGTGGCCTGGGCCCCCGGCGCGACGGTCACGCTCTTGCGTCCGCCGAACAGCACCGGACGCGCACTTCCCGCGCGAATCGCGGCACTGTCGCCCGCGGCGGCCCGCGCGACGGTCATCGATTCGACGACGAGCGGCTCGGTCCCATATAGATTGCTGATGCGCAGGCGCATCCGTTTGCCGTCCAGTTGCGGATAAATCAGCTGACGGACGGTGCGACCCGCGACATCTGGCGCGCGATACAGCGGCGGCAGATTCGCCAGTTGCGGAATCGACTGCAGCGCAGTGCCCCACGCGCTGACCCAATGTTCGTTGGCGGGCGCTTCGGCGACGTCGGCGGCGAAAGCGTGCGGCGCGAAATTGACCTGCGCGACAAGTGCGGCCGCGCAGATCGCGGCGAGAACTCGGAGTTTCATTCGGCGATGGCGTGCGGAAAAGGCTCGATTGTGCCTGAAGTGTCACAACGCTCGCGCCGCCCGATTGCCCTGACCGCGAACAACCCGCAGCGACGCGCCCCAAATAGCCTCACAATGCAGCCAGTTCATTTTTCGCCGGCGCGACGACTCCCGCTTCAGGCATCTATATAGATTAGATATGCAATCGAAAAACTCAGCACCGCAACAACTCACCTGGGACGAGGACGGCGAAAGCCGCTCCGCCCGCTGGAGATCGGAGAGCGGCAATCCGCCCGCGAAGCGCGTCGTCATCGGACATGACCAGATGACCGCCGATCACGCATATCGGCTCGCCTGCGAAGGCACGGCGATTCTCTGGCGCGGCGATTTCCAGAACGCCCGGCAACTCCTGCAGGCGATGGCGCGCCGAATCGACAGCAAGCCCCGCAAGGCAAAAAAGCACGCGACGGAGCCATCGCCGATCGACGCCTTCAATCTGCACCGCCTCGCGCAATCGCAACGCGCGCGCACCCTTGCGATGCTGATGCTTCCACTCGACGAGCAGTACACGATCCCGCTGCGCCGCGCGCCCGATGTGCGTCACGCGTGCGAGGAAGCTTACGGACCGCCGACGGATGAGCCGTCGGTCGTGTCCTTGCGTGAAGTGCTGGGGCTGGTCGGCGCGCACGAGTGGCGCAAGAAAGGCGTCGAAATCGCCGCGGTCGGCGGGAGGATTCATCCCTATTACGGCGTGTTCTCGCCGGTTCGGGGCGAATATATCGATCTGGTCGCGAATCAGCCGCTTCCGTCGAAAGAACTCGCGTTCGATATCGGCACCGGGACCGGCGTGCTCTCGGCCGTGCTCGCGCGCCGCGGTGTCGGACGAATCGTCGCGACCGACGTCGATGCCCGCGCGCTCGACTGCGCGCGGGAAAACATCGGGCGACTGGGGCTCGATCGCCAAGTCGAAATCGTCGAGACCGATATGTTTCCGGACGGACGCGCGCCTCTCATCGTCTGCAATCCGCCCTGGCTGCCCGCAAGGCCGAGCGCGACGATCGAACACGCGATCTACGATCCGGAAAGCCGCATGCTGCGCGGTTTTCTCGACGGCCTCGCCGCGCATCTGACACCGGGCGGCGAAGGCTGGCTCATTCTGTCGGACTTCGCGGAGCATCTCGGACTGCGCACGCGCGCCCAGTTGCAGGAATGGATCGACAAGGCCGGCCTGAAGGTCGATGGACGCATCGACGTCAAGCCGCATCATCCGCGCGCGAGCGACAAGTCCGATCCGCTTTACGCCGCGCGCTCGGCGGAAGTAACGTCGCTGTGGCGGCTCGTCGCCGCATAATTCTCTACGCGCGCTCGGCGAGCCACGCCAGCGCGCCTTCACCCGCGACAAGTCCGCTCGCGAAACACGCCGTCAGCAGATAGCCGCCGGTCGGCGCTTCCCAGTCGAGCATTTCGCCCGCGCAGAACACGCCGGGAAGCGCGCGGACCATCGAGCGCGCGTCGAGCGCTTCGAATTCGACGCCGCCCGCGCTGCTGATGACTTCCTCGATCGGGCGCGGCCGCAGCAGGCGCAACGGCAGCGCCTTGATCCGCGCGGCGAGCGTGTCCAGGTCCGCGAATTCGTCCTTGCTCGTACACTCGCGCAGCAAACCCGCCTTCACGCCCGTCAGATGCAGGCGGCTTTGCAAATGACTCGAAATCGAGCGCGCCCCGCGCGGATGCAGCACCTCGTCACGCACGCGTTCGACTGTAAATTGCGGCGCGAGGTCCAGCAGGATCGTCGTCCCCGCGCCGCCGCTTTCGGCGATCCGATCGCGGATCGGCGCCGACAATGCGTAGATCAGGCTGCCCTCGATGCCCTGATCGGTGATCAGACATTCGCCGATGCGCCAGTCGGGCGAGCCGTCCACACGCGGCAAGCCGATCGCCACGGATTTGAGCGGCTCGCCGGCGAAGCGGCTGCTGAAATGCTCGCTCCACGCGACGTCGAAACCGCAATTCGACGGCACGAACGGCCGAACGGGCACGCCGCGCGCCGCGAGCACCGGGAGCGCGCCGCCGTCCGAGCCGAGTTGCGGCCAGCTTGCGCCGCCCAGCGCGAGCACGAGCGCGTCGTGCCGGACGAGCTTTTCGCCCGATGGCGTCGCGAAACGGGATATCGCCGTGCCTTCTTCGGCCCAGCCGAGCCAGCGATGCCGCATATGAAACGTCACGCCCGACGCGCGCAGCCGATGTAGCCACGCACGCAGCATCGGCGCGGCTTTCATGTCGGTGGGAAATACGCGACCCGAACTGCCGACGAAGGTCTCGACGCCGAGGCCATGCACCCAGTTCCGCAACGCGCCCGCGTCGAAGCGCGCGAGCAGCGGCGCGATGTCCGTGCGGCGCGCGCCGTAGCGGGCTAGAAAGGCGTCGGCGGGCTCGGAATGCGTGAGGTTCATGCCACCCTTGCCGGCCATCAGGAATTTCCGCCCGACGGACGGCATCGCGTCGAACACATCGACACGCGCGCCGCCTGTCGCGAGCGCTTCGGCGGCCATGAGCCCGGCCGGTCCTCCGCCGATCACCGCGACACTCACCGATTCGATGTTTTCAACTGACGACATGTCCAAATGGAAGAAGCGGAACGGAGCGACATTGTCGCATCGCGCGTCGCCGCGACGGCTTCGCACCGATCGCAGTGCGCGTGAAAAGCATTGCAGACCCGTCGTAAGTCATTAAATAACAAAAAAGAATTTGGCCGGCTGCGTTCGGGCCAGTACGATCCGTCGATTCGTTGCATCGACAACTTTTTACCAAACTAGCCCGATCATGTCCGTTTCCCTCGCGCCCGAACGCGCTGTCGTGGGCGCTGCCGCCAACGATTCGCGGCCCGTCATCAAAAGTCCCGCCGATGTCTCCAATCTCGTCAATAGCGGCGCGGCGATCGGCAGCGATGCGCGCGTCGTCGTCGCCATCGCGCTGGGCGGGATTTTTCTCGATGCCTACGATCTCGGCGCGCTCGCGTTCGGCATGAAGGACATCGCCCGCGAGTTTTCGCTGACGCCGACTGGTACCGGTTTTGTCGCTGCCGCGATCACGCTCGGCGCGATCATCGGCGCGTTTCTCGGCGGCTACCTCACCGACAAGGTCGGGCGCTATCGCGTCTTCATGGCCGACATGTTCTTCTTCGTCGTCGCGGCGATCGCCTGCGCGCTCGCGCCCAACGCCTGGGTGCTCGGCGGGGCGCGCTTCGTGATGGGTCTGGGCGTCGGCATCGACCTGCCCGTCGCGATGGCGTTTCTCGCGGAGTTTTCGCGTCTGCAGGGCCGCGGAAACAAAGCGGCGCGCGTCGCGATGTGGTGTCCGGTCTGGTACGCGGCGATCAGCGTCTCGTATCTGCTCGTGCTCGGTTTGTACGCTGTCTTGCCCGAGCACAACGCGGGCTGGCTCTGGCGTCTGATTCTCGGCTTCGGCGCGGTGCCGGCGATCGCGATTATCGCGATCCGCAGCCGCTATATGAGCGAATCGCCCGTGTGGGCCGCGAATCAGGGCGATCTGAAAGGCGCGGCCGCGATTCTGAAGCGTTCGTACGGCATCGATGCCCGCGTCGACGAAACCGCCGTCGCGCCGACCAAGGCCCGTCGCGCGACGTGGAGCAACTACGGCGCGCTGCTGCGCGGCGTTTATCTGCGCCGGACGGTGCTGGCGACCGTCATCGCGGTTGCGTCGTCGTTCGCGTATAACGCCGTCGCGTTCGGACTGCCGGTCATCATCTCGAGCTTCCTCGCGCAGTCGATGCTCACCACGATTCTCGCGTCGCTCGCGCTGAATCTGTGCTTCGCGTTCGCGGGCGGGCTGTTCTCCGTGCGCACGGTGCCGAAGTACGGCGCATGGAAGCTGTCGGTCGTCGGCTACGCGTTTCAACTGGCGGCGCTCATCGGGCTCGCGGTCGTCGGGAAACCGTCGACGGGCGCCGAAGTCGTGATCGCAATCGCGTTTCTCGCCGCGTTCCTGCTCGGGCAAGGCGTCGGGCCGGGATCGCACAGCATGACGTTCGCGTCGCTGAGCTACCCGACTTCGCTGCGCGGCGTCGGCGTCGGCTTCAATCAGACGCTGATGCGCGCCAGTTCGACGGTCTCGCTGTTCCTGTTCCCAGTTTTGTCGGCGGCGCTCGGCACCAAAGTGTTCTGGATCATCGCCGTCGCGCCGCTCGCGGGGCTCGTTGCGCTGCTCGCGGTGCGCTGGGAGCCGTCGGGCTATGACGTCGACGCGGAAGATTTCGCCGCGCAACAGACGCGATAAGCGCGCGCTTTCCCTCCTTTTCAAAGCGGCGGCGAATCATCGCTGCCGCTTCTCGTTTCTCTCGCCGTCCGGCAAGCCTCCCTCGTCTGAACTAGATTGAATAGCGCGTGGATTCGCGCGCGCTTCTGCGCGCCCGATTCATGCGGAGTTACCCGAGTACGTCTCAAAAATTTATTTACCGACCGTCCGGTCGGTTTATAATCGCCGAACAGCGACTATCCAGGAGCGAGCCCCGCATGTACACCCAATCCCTCGACCTCCCGAGCCCCACCCAAGCCACTGACGCGGACCGATCCGCCTCGTCCCCCGACCAAACCCGCTTCGACGCGGTGATGCAGGCCGAT
>NZ_JAQQDB010000084.1:0-6688 GCF_046030135.1 Caballeronia jiangsuensis | reverse complement strand
TGTGCTTTCCGGCGATCGCGGCAAATCGGTCAGCCAAAAAAAACGCCGCGGTTTTCACCGCGGCGCCCAACGCAAACACCCAGCAAGCACTTCCAGGGTTACGACATTTTTAGTGCGCGTCGCCCGCGTGGGCCGCGCCTTCGAACTCGTGCGCGGCTTCACGCGCATCGCGCCGCGCGTCGCGTTCCTTGCGCACGCCGTTGAACACGATGTTCAACACGACCGCCGACACCGACGCCAGCAAAATCCCGCTATGGAGAATCGGCTCCAGCGCGTGCGGCAGTTGCGTGAAGAACTTCGGCGCGACGACCGGCACCATACCCATCCCGACGCTCACCGCGACGATGAACAGGTTGTGCTGGTTCTTCGAGAAGTCCACGCGCGACAGCGTCTTGATGCCGTTTGCCGCGACCATGCCGAACATCACGATGCCCGCGCCGCCGAGCACGAACGGCGGCACCGACGCCACCACCTGCGCCATCTTCGGGAAGAGGCCGAGCACGACGAGAATCACGCCGCCCGTCGCGCAGACGAAGCGGCTCTTCACGCCCGTCACGCCGATCAGGCCGACGTTCTGCGAAAAAGACGTATGCGGGAACGAGTTGAAGATGCCGCCGATCAGCGTGCCGAGTCCATCGACACGCAGGCCGCGCACGAGCGCTTTCTGATCGACCGGACGCTCGACGAGATCGCCGACCGCGAGGAACATGCCCGTCGATTCGATGAAGGTGACGAACATGACGATGACCATCGTCGCGACGGAGAGCGCATCGAAATGCGGCATGCCGAAGTGGAACGGCAGCACGATGCCGACCCACGGTGCGTGCGCGACGCCATCCATGTTCACGCGGCCGAGCAGCGCGGCGATCACGAAGCCCGCGACGATCCCGAGCAGCACCGAGATATTCGCGATGAAACCGCGTGCGAACTTGTTGATGAGCAGGATCAGCGAAAGCACGACGAGCGACAGCAGCAGAAACACCGGATTACCGTATTCGGGATTGCCGATGCCGCCCGCCGCCCAGTTGATGCCGACGCCCATCAACGAGAGACCGATCACCGCGATCACGGTGCCGACCACGACCGGCGGGAAGAATCGCAACAGCTTGCCGATCATCGGCGCGAGGAAGATGCCGATCACGCCCGCCGCGATGGTCGCGCCGAACACGTCGAGAATGCCGAGCGAGGGGTTGGTGCCGATCGCGACCATCGGGCCGACGGCCGCGAACGTGCAGCCCATGATCACGGGCAGGCGAATGCCGAAGATCCACAGACCGAGCGTCTGAATCAAGGTGGCGACGCCGCACGAGAACAAGTCCGCGCTGATGAGGAACGCGACCTGGTCTTTTGGCAGTCCCATCGCCGCGCCGAGAATCAGGGGCACCGCGACCGCGCCCGCGTACATCACGAGAACGTGCTGAATGCCGAGCGTCAGCAACTGACCGGCGGGCAGCCGTTCGTCGCACGGATGCACGGACGGGTTCACCGAACTTGAAGCCATGTCTCTCTCCTATGTCACCTTCCATTTGAATGGCCTCCAAGTTAAGTGCATCGGAACCCACGAACAAGACCACGCGGCGCTATACGTCGCGTTCGCCCGTCGATATGGGTTTCGCGCGCCACCGGTGGCGCGAACATGCGCAAGTCCTTGCTACAAAGGGTTTGACGCACATCGCCGGAATTTCGTCGCGTGACGAAAGGCCGCTTTCTTCGAGCGCTCGTTATGATGTTCATCACGCCGCGCGTATAGTCCGTTTTTCGTGTTCGTCGCGCGATCGCGGGGTATACCCGCGTTTTACGCGTTTTCCCTAACGTCTTTTCAGACTCGGAATCCCATGCGTTTTTTAGGCATCGATCTCGGTACGGGCTCCCTGAAACTCGCCATCGTCGATGAAGACGGGCGCGAAATCGCATCGTCGAGCGCGGCGTATTCGGTGACCAGCGCGCAGCCCGGCTGGGCCGAAACCACGGTCGATGCGTGGTACTCCGCGCTCGTCGGCGCCGCGTCGCGTTTGCCCGCGGACGAGCGTGAAGCGGTGAGCGGAATCGGCTTTTCCGGGCAGATGCACGGCGTCGTGCCGACCGCCGCCGATGGCCGCGCGCTGCGCGCCGCGATGCTCTGGCCCGACACGCGCGCCCGCGATCTGCTCGACGCATGGCCCGCGCCGCAGCCGAATCCCGTTGCGCCGGGCATGGCGGGGCCGTTGTTGCGCTGGCTCGTGTCGCACGAACCGGAGATTGCGAACGCCACGCGCTGGGCGTTGCAGCCGAAGGACTGGTTGCGCGCGAAGCTCGGCGGAAGATTCGTCACCGATGCCTCCGATGCCTGCGCGACCGCGCTCGCGGCGCCATCGGGCGAATGGAACGATGCGCTCATCGACGCGCTCGGCCTGCCGCGCACATGGTTCGCGCCGCTGGCGGCATCGCATGAGAGCGGCGGCGCGTTATCGGGCGAAGCGGCGGCGGAACTGGGCTTACGCGCGGGCATTCCGATGGCCGTAGGCGCGGGCGATACGCCGTGCGCCGCGCTCGGCAGCGGACTGTCGGCCGATGGCGACGCCTTGCTCACCACCGGCACCGGCGGCCAGATCGTCGTGATGTGCGCCGCTGCGCCCGCGCCCGTGCATGGCCTGCACACGTATCGTGCGGCAACGGGTGCGTGGTATCGCATGGCGGCGATGCAGAACGTCGGCGTCGCGCTGGAGGCGGTGCGCGGCTGGCTCGGCTATGCGTCGTGGCCGCAAGCCTACGACGATGCGTTCACTGCGAACGCCAGCGCCTCCGTGAGCTTCCTGCCGTACCTGAGCGGCGAACGTTCCCCGTGGATGAACCCCGGCGCGCGCGGCGGCTGGCTCGGACTCGGCCTCGACGACACGCGCGCCACGATGATGCGCGCCGCGTTCGAGGGCGTGGCATTCGCCTTGCGTGCCGGACTCGATGCGATTCGCGCGAACGGCACGCCGCTCGATTCGATGCTGCTCGCGGGCGGCGGCTCCGTCGATGCGCGCTGGCGGCAGTTGCTCGCGGATGCATTGCGGGTCGAGCTGCACGCCGTCGACTGCCCGAACGCGGCGACGCGCGGCGCGGCGATCCTCGGCGGCATCGCGGCGGGCCACTGGCGCATCGACGATCTCGCATCGCTCGCACCCACGGCGACGCTCGTCGCGACGCCGCATGCGAACGCTTCACTCGACGCACGGCTCGCGCGTTTCATCGATCTGTACAGGCGTACCGAAGACTGGTTCACGATCGGGCGCGAGTCCGCTTAAACTTTCGTACCTTTAATCCCGATGCAATCCGCATCGGGGAGCATGAAGCGTCGCTTCATATGAGCGGTAACCGAAGCGCGCTTCGTCGAGACCACATCGAACTCAGCCATGCCCGCACCTTCGCCGTCACATCCCGATTTCCGCGCGCGCGCGTTCCTGCTCGATCACGCGTTGCGCACGATGACCTTCTACCACCCGCACTGCATGGATCCCGCGGGCGGCTTCTTCCACTACTACAAGAACGACGGCACGATCTACGACCGCGTATCGCGACATCTCGTATCGAGTACGCGCTTCGTCTTCAACTACGCGATGGCGTACAAGCACTTCGGTCTCGATGAATATCGCGGCGGCGTGGCGCATGGCATCGAATATCTGCGCGAGTTTCATCGAAATCCGCAGACGGGCGGCTATGCGTGGACGCTGAACGGACGCGACGTCACCGATGCGACCAACCATTGCTACGGCCTCGCGTTCGTCGTCCTCGCCTATGCGAAGGCGGTCGAAGCGGGCTTCGACGAGGCGCGCGCGTATCTCGACGAGACCTGGAACGTGATGGAGACGCACTTCTGGGATGCGCAGCACGGTCTCTACAAGGACGAAGCGAGCGCCGACTGGCAGGTGTCCGACTATCGCGGACAGAACGCGAATATGCACGCCTGCGAGGCGCTGCTGGCCGCGTTCGAAGCGACGGGCGAAGCGCGCTATCTCGACCGCGCGGCCCTGCTCGCCGACAACATGGTGAACCGTCAGGCCGCGCTCGCGGGCGGGCTCGTGTGGGAACACTACAAGCCGGACTGGTCGATCGACTGGGACTACAACAAGGGCGATCGCAGCAACATCTTCAGGCCGTGGGGCTTTCAGCCGGGGCACCAGACCGAATGGGCGAAGCTGCTGCTGATCCTCGACCGTCATCGGCCCGAGGCGTGGCATGTCACGCGTGCGCGCGAACTGTTCGACCGCGCGCTGGAACTGTCGTGGGATCACGAGCACGGCGGAATGGTGTACGGCTTCGATCCCGACGGCAAGTTCTACGACGAGGACAAGTATTTCTGGGTGCAGGCGGAATCGCTCGCGACGGCCGCGCTGCTCGCGGACCACGCGCAACGCGACGGCGACGCCGCGCTCGCCGTGCGTTACTGGAACGATTACGACCGCCTGTGGGCGTATAGCTGGGAGCATTTCGTCGATCACAAGTGGGGCGCGTGGTATCGCATTCTCACGCGCGACAACCGCCAGTACAGCGACGAGAAGAGCCCGGCCGGAAAGGTCGACTATCACACGATGGGCGCATGCTACGAAGTCCTGAACGTCGTGCGCTAAAGAGAATCCGCATCACCGAAACTACAGGAGCTGAACGATGAAGACGAAAGCAGCAATCGCATGGGAAGCCGGCAAGCCGTTGACGATCGAGGAAGTCGATCTCGAAGGTCCGCGCGCGGGTGAAGTCCTGATCGAAGTCAAGGCGACGGGCATCTGTCACACCGATTACTACACGCTGTCGGGCGCGGACCCGGAAGGCATCTTTCCGGCGATCCTTGGGCACGAAGGCGCGGGCGTCGTCGTGGATGTCGGGCCTGGTGTCGGCACGTTGAGAAAGGGCGATCACGTCATTCCGCTATATACGCCGGAATGCCGCCAGTGCAAGTTCTGCCTGTCGCGCAAGACGAATCTCTGTCAGGCGATTCGCGCGACGCAAGGCAAAGGCCTGATGCCGGATGCCACGTCGCGTTTCTCGCTCGATGGCAAGCCTTTGTTCCACTACATGGGCACATCGACGTTTTCGAACTTCATCGTCGTGCCTGAAATCGCGGTCGCGAAAGTCCGCGAAGACGCGCCGTTCGACAAGATCTGCTACATCGGCTGCGGCGTGACGACGGGCGTCGGCGCGGTCGTCTACTCGGCGAAAGTGGAAGCGGGCGCGAATGTCGTTGTGTTCGGGCTGGGCGGTATCGGGCTGAACGTGATTCAGGGCGCGAAGATGGTGGGCGCGGACAAGATCATCGGCGTCGATATCAATCCGGGCCGGGTCGAGCTCGCGAAGAAGTTCGGCATGACGCACTTCATCAACCCGAAGGAAGTCGAGAATGTTGTCGACCATATCGTGCAACTCACCGATGGCGGCGCGGACTATTCCTTCGAGTGCGTCGGCAATGTGAAGCTCATGCGTCAGGCGCTCGAATGCACGCACAAGGGCTGGGGGCAGTCGTTCATCATCGGCGTGGCGGCGGCGGGCGAAGAGATCAGCACGCGCCCGTTCCAGCTCGTGACGGGCCGCGAATGGAAAGGCTCGGCGTTCGGCGGCGCGCGCGGGCGCACGGACGTGCCGAAGATCGTCGACTGGTACATGGAAGGCAAGATCAATATCGACGATCTGATCACGCATCATCTCAAGCTGGAGCAGATCAACGATGGCTTTGACCTGATGAAGAAGGGTGAGTCGATCCGTTCCGTCGTCATCTACTGAGCGAGGAAAACGCCATGCTGGAACTCGTGGAAGAACATCGTTGCTTCGACGGCGTGCAGCGCATCTATCGGCACGAATCGCAGACTATCGGCCTGCCGATGCGTTTCTCCGTCTTTTTGCCTGCGCGGGCGTCGTCCGGAAAGGTGCCGGCGCTGTTTTATCTCGCCGGCCTCACCTGCACGGAAGAGACGTTTCCGATCAAGGCGGGCGCGCAGCGTTATGCGGCGGAACACGGTATCGCGTTGATCTCGCCGGATACTTCGCCTCGCGGGGCGGATATTGCGGGCGAGAAAGATGCGTGGGATTTCGGCGTCGGGGCGGGCTTTTATGTCGATGCGACGCGCGAGCCGTGGGCACGGCGTTATCGGATGTACTCGTATGTGACGCAGGAATTGCGCGAGACGGTGCTCGCCGAGTTGCCTGTGCGTGAGGATCGCATCGGCATCTTCGGACATTCGATGGGCGGTCATGGCGCGCTCGTGCTCGCGTTGCGCAATCCTGAGTTGTACAGGTCGGTGTCGGCGTTCGCGCCGATCGCGGCGCCTTCGCAGTGTCCGTGGGGCGTGAAGGCGTTCTCGGGCTATCTCGGCGACGACCGCGAAGCGTGGAAGCAATATGATGCGAGCGAACTCATCAAGGGGGATGCCGCGGCGCGGTTCGAAGGCGGTATTCTCGTCGATCAGGGACTGGCGGATCAGTTTCTTGCCGAGCAGTTGCATCCGGATGTGTTGGAGCGCAATGCGCGGGGGGCGGGGCACGAGGTGATCGTGCGGCGTCATGAAGGGTATGACCACGGGTACTTCTTTATCTCGACCTTCGTCGGGGAACATGTCGCGCATCATGCGCGGGTTTTGTGTCGGTGAGTCTTTTGGTCTTGCCTTCGCTTTCGCTTTCGTGGAATCCCGATTTCGCGGTGGTCTATTAGCTCTGCCCCTCCCCGGGGCGGGGGTCA
>NZ_JAQQDB010000083.1:0-6774 GCF_046030135.1 Caballeronia jiangsuensis | reverse complement strand
TCGCACTTCAAGATAGCACTCGTGCTGGAAGAAATTCAGGTGGCGCAACCGCTTGATTTGCGTGTCGTGCACTGGGTGCTCACCGGCGAGCCCGGAGTAGGCGAAGCGACTTCCTGCGACAAAGTCCACAGCAATCGTCAGCTGTCGTTTGGCCGTATCAAAGTCGACACCTTGCACGTACCACGGTGCCTTGATTCCCAGGGCGGCTTCAAAGAGTTGATTCGTCATTTTTCGCTTTGTCTTGCATGGCTGGTTGCCGCATTCTGCCGCAACCAGCCATGTCCCAGCTTGTCGATTCAAAGCGCCTCAAGGGTTCGCTGCGCCGGGCTCACGCCCGCCCTTGACCCGCACAACCACCCACCCTGATTTCAAAAGAGGCTCAAATTCTTCGATGGTTTGGGCTGCTTCGGAGCGGTCAATGCACTCAACCATCTTTGTGAAGTCGGCTCCTGTTGCATTGCGCGTTATAAGCCGCGGCATCAGTGGTTCAAAGAGCATTCGCGCTTCCACTGGTCTGCTCTGCGGAAGGCGGTTCGACGTGCTCCCGACTTCTTACGGGAAACGTGCTCGCGGCTCTGGCCCGCACGAACGTGCCGCTCCCCACCGACTGCGTAATCAGCCCGCAATATGGTAATCCGAGAAGAAGAGCGCCTCGCTTTGACGGAGAAAGACTTCGAACAGGAAAGGCGTTCTCTCGTCCACAACAATATTCTGGGCGAAGACGAAGAAGGCGTATTCGTCGCTTACGCAAGCGCATTGCGTTACGACTTTCGAGTGGTCGCTGCGCCACCTAACCGAGTTGCATCGAGGGCAACACCGAGGAAATCCGAGTTGAGATTCTTGAGAACAACTTTTGAGTTCGTTGAGCCGTCCGAGGATGACGACGAAATCGCAGACTTGTAGAGTTCAAGGCAAGCTCTTCGAGACTGCTTCGTGAACATGGTGGTCGTAGCCAAGTAAGCGCCTCCTTCCGAGAAGCTCCGAACGCCAGACGGAAGGCTGTCCCTTCTTGAGTCACCGTTGTTCTCGACTTCCCGGCGGCGCATCAAATGCTAGACTAGGATACGTTGTTCATCTCGGTGCGGCCGCTTTGCGTGAAACTAACAAGTAAGCTCGACAAGGAGTCAAGCATAAGGCCTTTTTGGCAATAGGCATCGAACTCCGCATCGGATGACCTTTGCCTAACGACGCCTTCGTCGTGCGCTGTGAGAGCAACAATGACGGTGGATGCAGTACGCGCGTTACCTCTCAGTGCCTTTGCAACCGTAAAGCCGTCGACTTGCGGCATAGAGATGTCGAGCAGAACGACATCGGACTTCCAGACGCACGCTGCTGCGATTGTGGCTGCGCCGCCATAAACAGCAGCCACTTTAAGTTTGCTGCCGAGTCCGAGATAAGTCGCAAGTGCATCGGCACCATTACTGTTATCGTCGACGACAAGGACGCGAGGTACACGTCCACGTGCCGAGATACAGCGCGTTGTCCACCACTGGAACCCCATCGCGAATTTTGTCATGTCATTCATTGTGCGATAGTGACCTGAAAAGCATAAATGAAAGGCGCGGAATGCGAATGTTATTTAAAACACAGTTTGGGACGTGCCCGGATTAAGAAGCGGGCCCTATCAAGCCCGCCAGCCAATATTACTGAAGTCTTCAACGACGCAGGGTCAATTTATCTTGCGCTTGTTTGCCGTCAGGAAGCGCGACGACCGGTTGCGTTGTGTAACAGCGCTCAAGGGGAATCTCAAGCACCTCCAAGTCGTCAGCGGCATTTTGACGAAAAGAACGGGCCCTTGCATCCACGAGGCAGCCGGACCTCAACAACTCATGGGTGGTTAAGGACATTTGATTACACATAAGTCAGTCGCCCAGTTCTCGGGCGTATCTGAGGCCGGCGGCGAAATCTGTCACTCGCTGCGGGCCTTGCCAGATAGTCTTGACTCCGGGTTCGCCGTCGCCTTTGCGCGCCAAGAAGCCGCCGAGCATGGCGACCAAGCGCACGACCTCATTCAGACGCGGTGAGCTCTTCGGCGGTTTCTTCTTGTTGAGAATGAATGCCGCGCGCCATTCATCGCGCTCGAACAGCAGCCCTGCGTCGAGGTCCGGGCAAGTTCGACCCAGCCGCATCAACCGAGCGATGCGCCAAGCCACCACCATGAACAGCGCCAAGGCGCGCTCAAGCCGTGCCATCGATGCGAGTTGCAACGCCTCCACCCGGCAGCCGTTCTTGAGTACGTGAAAGAATAGTTCCACCTCCCAGCGCGCGGTACCAGTCAATAAGCTGCGCCGCCGCCTCAAGGTCCTTCACCTCGCGATTACTCAGCAGTCGCCATTCAATCGGCTTGACGCCTGCCGGTGGGTCAACCTCGCGGGCGACGATGCAAGTAGCACTCACCACGCCGCCCGCAGCATCAGACAACGCGACACGTTGTGCCCAAACCTGCTGCCGTATCGCGCGCGCAGGCTGAGCCTGACGGGCTCGCAGCGTAAAGTGAATCCTGCCCGCTGGCTCACACGCCGTCACTTGGTCCCACAGCTTGCCGCCGTCAGGCAAGGTGCGATTGTGCTGCGCGCCCAGTAACCAATCCGCCGGGTGGCCCAATTCCTTTGCTTTGACCATCAGCGCCATGATGTCCGATTCCCGGTGAGCCACATAGACCAGTCGCGTGGCAGGCAGTGCGGCCGCTTGTTCGGCAACCCGCTCATATCCTTCGGTCCAGCGGGTGCTTTCCTTGATGCCGGGGCGTATGCCATCCGCACCCTTCGGCTCGCGCGCCCACATGTAGGCGTCAAGCACGCCCAGCGGTTCGCGCGATGGCGTTACCGCGTAAGTCGGGTGCAGATACAGCCCACGTTGCGCTTCATACGACAGCGGACCCAAGCCTGTGACGGTCTGGCCGTTAAAGTCCAACTGCGTGGTGTCCTGAATACATAGCACTACTTCGCACGCCCGCATCCGTTCGGTCGAATTCTGCCAATGTGGCGCCATGATGTCGCGCCAGTCCAGCTCCTCTTGCGCCAGGAAGCGATACGCTGCCGCCGTTTCCGCCCAGCCGCCGCATGCGTTGGGAATGCTTGCCGTCGGCTTCTCCGCCAGCCGCTCAGCCAGTAACACGGCGCGCTTGTTCAGGCGTTCATCGCCAAAATCGATGCCCTTGAGTTCTGCCGCCGCCCAGCTCGATTTCTCTTGCGTCATGTGCCGCCCAAAATGCAAGAGTTAACGCCAGTCCGAAAGAGTTTACAACCCCCTCCGCTATGTCATTGACCGTAAACGACTTTTCGCGGCGCGCCACTGTCACGACTTATGTGTAATGAGGTGGGTTAAGGACCCAAGTGCCTTTTCGCGTGTTGCTAGAATCTGTCTGCGTTCAGGGGTGCAGTCCCCACGCCGCGTCACGCCCAACGAACGCTCGTCGCGGATGATTTTAAGACCATGCACGGGCTCGCGGTGCCTACGGACGCAGCAGCATATCGCTCTCAAATGTTGCCGACATTCGTCGATTAGTGGTTACGCACCCGCACCGCTCAAAATGGGATAACCGAAACCTTTATGCGGAACGCTATCTTCATTTTCGAGAGTCAAGCGCGAGGCGAACCGCAGCGGCCAAGTCATTCAGGCTGTATGGTTTTGCTAACAGTGTCACGCCTTCGTCCAGTCTGCCCTCATGGAAGATAATATCGCGCGTGTAACCGGACGCAAAGACGACCGCCGCCCGATGCGGGGGAGCGCTGGCAATGGCGGCCAGCTCACTGCTTCGCACCGTTCCAGGCATCACGACGTCTGTGAAGAGCAGGTCGATGCGCGCGTCTTGCTGCAATACTGCGAGCGCGGAGTCGCCATCGTGTGCCGACAAAACCTTATACCCAAGCTGCGCCAGCATGTCGATTGCAGCGAGACGTACCTCAGAATCATCTTCCGCGACCAGAATCGTTTCTCCGCCATGAAGTGCATGGCGATTTGCAGCCCGCTCGTCGGCGCTTTCTTCCCCGTCGCACGCCGGGAAGTAGAGGGAGATGGTGGTGCCTTGTCCAAGCTCGGTTTCGACGTCGATGAATCCCGCGCTCTGTGTCACGAAGCCGAACACCATGCTGAGTCCCAATCCGGTTCCATGCCCTTCGGGCTTCGTCGAAAAGAACGGCTCAAACATGCGGGCGCGAACCGTTTCCGACATGCCTTTTCCATTGTCGGTGACTGCAAGTTTGACGTAGTCGCCAGCGGGCAAGGTCGAACCGCTCGCCAGTCTATCCTTGCCAATGAAGTTGCTTACGTCTACCTGTATTCGTCCGGCCCCGTCAATGGCATCACGCGAGTTGATGACCAGATTGAGCAACGCATTCTCGAGCTGATTCCGGTCGACCTTGACGTTGTGAACGTCTTGCGCGACCGAAACGTTGAGTTCTATCGTCTCGGGAAGCGCTCGAGACATCAACTCGGACATCGATTCCAGCAGCTTCGTCGGGTTGAGAGTCCTTGGATTGAGCGGCTGTCTACGTGCGAACGCTAGCATTTGCGACGCGAGCTTGCTTCCGCGGCTTATAGCTGATGACATCGCGCGGAAGCGGGCGTCGAGCGCTGGATTTTCTCGCGTCGCTCGCCGGACGAGTTCCACGTTTGACGAAAGTATTTGCAGCACATTATTGAAATCGTGTGCGACTCCGCCGGTCATATTTCCGATTGCTTCGAGCTTTTGCACCTGGCGAAAGCGTTCTTCTGCTGCAACACGGGCCGTGACAGCCTCGGCGACCCGCTCTTCCAGCGTTTGGGTAAGCCGTAACAGCTTCTCTTCTGCGACCCGCCTTTCTTGTTCGGCGAGCACCTTCTCGGTGGTTTCAAAGACGATTGCAATAATGCCAGCCGGCCGACCGTCGTCCTCTGTGACCGGAGAGTAGTGAAGGTCCATCCATACCTGCTCCGGTCTACCACTGCGCAGGAGGGTTAGGTCCTTGTCTTTGTACGATAGCGTTCCGCCAGAAAGACAGGTATCGACGACGTTCCTGTTGAAGTCTGCAATCTCCGGCCATCCTTCTTCAACGGGTTTGCCAAGTAGAAAAGGATGCCGGCCGCCCGCGAATGCGGCATAGGGGTCGTTGTAAATCATGGTTCCGGGCTTCCCCCACAGCATCACAAGTGGCAGCGGCGATGCGAGCACGAACCTCACTGCCGATTGGAGGCTATGCGACCAGCGTTCTATCGGACCTAAAGCCGTGCAGGTCCAATCGAAAGCGGCTATGCGCTCCGCCATCTCGCCTGCCCATCCAGCGCAGTCAGGGAACTCTGCGGGCCATTTCACTCGCGTACTCATCGTTCGTATGGTGTGCGTCGGTGGGCTTGTCTACTTTTCGTCTAGCGGCGCGGGAAGGCGCCCCGGCAATACAGTAAAACATAGATGGCCTGTACCGCAATCGGTGTCCCGAGGGAGGGCCCGGCCACAGCGACAGGTCTCGTGTAGCCCAACTCCTTGACCAAAGTCGGGTTTTTGCGTGGCGTGCCGGCGAGGTCGCGAAATGCTCAACGGCATCCGAGATAACCATAACGGATGCCGCAGCGTGCCGTCGGCCGTAATTCGCTACCGCTGGGGTTGCGAACGCTCCCGTCGTGACAATTGCTGCCGTCGAATGGAGCGAATTCGCACAGCGCTCGACCTCCGATTGTGGCTAAGTCGTTTGTTCGTTAGTGGGTGCAAACCCGCACGCGTCGCGGCACGAACGATTTGGCTACTCCCTCTTCAGTTTGGCAGGAACCGATGGGGCGGTATAGAAATGTCCACAATTACGCGACCGCCCACTGTTCTGCTCATCGACGACGAGCGCAGCACCCGCGACGTCTGGTGTCTGGTATTTGAGTTAGAAGGAATGGTTGCAATCTCGGCAGCCGACGGTAACGAAGGCCTGTCAAAGGCAATCGCGCATTCGCCGGACCTCATAATTACCGATTTCATGATGCCGGGAATTGACGGACTGGAGGGCTGCCGGCGAGTTCGTGCGGACGAGCGCCTTCAGAACGTCCGGCTCCGGCTTTGGTCCGCAGTGCGAGGAATCGACGCTAAAGGCTAGCGGACGTGGTCGTCGAGAAGCCAGTCCAAGTCGATGTCCTGCTGCGTCACGTGTACGCCTTGGTCCGGCACACTGACCGCGAATAAGCTCGACCAAAGGCAGGGCTGCGGCGGTTACCGCAACCGGTCTGGATGAACGCCAAGGTGCTCACGGCACGGGCGTTGCTGTGAAATTGGCATACTCAGTGTGCACCATGGCCACCGTCCTCCTGCTCGATGATAATGAAACGAATCTCTCGAGCTTGCAGTTCGCCCTCGAGCATGCTGGGCATCGCGTCCTGGCTGCCGAGGATGGTCGCAGAGGATTGGAACTACTTGCCGCACATTGTCCTCATGTAGTCGTCACCGACTGGCAGATGCCTGTCATGGATGGGGTTGAGTTTTGCTTTCGACTCCGCAGCCGCGTGATATTTCGTCGCTCGCCCATCATTCTGCTGTCCGGTAACCCCGAGCCTGAGCATTTGAATCCGCCCTGGACCACCTACTTTAGGAAGCCGGTCCAACTTGCGAAGCTGCTAGATGCTGTCGAGTCCTTTGCGGTTCCCCATCCGGTCCAGCATCAGGCGGGGAGCGGCGGAGAACAGCATCTTTCACGGTGGGCCGCTGTGAATCCCAGATGCTGGCCATGATTGCCCCGGTGCTCGAAGGCGGACGAACTCCCGACGCGTTCGACGCCTTCGCGATGACAATGAGAATGGAACCCGGCTTGCTGGATAACT
>NZ_JAQQDB010000082.1:0-7704 GCF_046030135.1 Caballeronia jiangsuensis | reverse complement strand
GGCCATGCTTGCCAGCCCGCGGTGGCACTCGCCTAAGTGTCGCCCCCAAAGGCCTAATCGGGCGTGGCTCGCGCACGGTCTGCCGCCCCAAGTGTTGTGGCGTGCTGGTTCAGCACGAGAGAGCTTCGGCACAGCGCTACGCGCTGCCGTTGGGTATGCGAGGGAAACCAACGAAGAAGAAGCGCACGCAAACTCGATTGACCCATCGGCCGCGAAGCGGGCTGGAGCTATTTGGTGCTGAACCAGTTTGTTCTGTAGTGCGATGTGTCAGACCGTGCGCGAGCCAAGCCCGGTAAGTCCTTCGAGGGCGACACTTAGGCGAGTGCCGCCTGCGGCTGGCAAGCATGGCCAAACTGCGTGTGACCGCGGGCCTGAACGAGCTGCTTTCTTTGGTTACTTTCTTTGCAGCAGCAAAGAAAGTGACCCCCGCCCCGGGGAGGGGCAGTGCTAATAAACCGACACGAAACCGGGATCCGGCGAAAGCCTAAATATCCGTCCGTCAACCAAGCGCGTTGCCCAGCGCCCCCTCCAGATCCGCCCGCAAATCCGCCTCCGCTTCCAGCCCGACATAAAACCGCACCAACACCCCCTCATGCGGCCATTGCGACGCAGTGCGCATCGAAGAAATGTTGTAGGGCATCG
This sequence comes from Caballeronia jiangsuensis, assembly GCF_046030135.1. NCBI lineage: Bacteria > Pseudomonadati > Pseudomonadota > Betaproteobacteria > Burkholderiales > Burkholderiaceae > Caballeronia > Caballeronia jiangsuensis. The sequence continues at coordinate 7,062 of NZ_JAQQDB010000082.1, read as the reverse complement.
CGAGACTGTGCGCACCACCCCAGCTCCACCCGATCGAGAACAGTTCGAGCGCTTCGACGAACGCATCGACCTGCGAAGGCGCATAACGGCCATCGAACACGATCGAGAACAAGCCCCCCGCGCCACCCTTGAAATCGCGTTCATAGAACGCGTGCCCCGGACAATCCTCCAGCGCCGGATGCAGCACCGCCGTCACTTCGGGGCGCGTCTTGAGCCATTGCGCGAGCGCGAACGCGGTGCGGTCGTGCGCTTCGTAACGTGCCTTCATCGACGGCAGGCTGCGCAGCACGAGCGATGCATCGTCCGCCGATACGCCAATGCCCATTCTCATGCGCGCGCGCTTCAGCTTCTTGTGCAGCTCCGGATCGCGCGTGATGGTCGCGCCCATCAGGATGTCGCTGCCGCCCGACTGATACTTCGTCAGCGCCTGCACTGAGATATCGACGCCATGTTCGAACGGCTTGAACGTGAGACCCGCGGAATAGGTATTGTCGATCGCCGTGACGATGCCCTTCGCCCGCGCGACAGCGACGATCGCCGGCACGTCCTGCACTTCCATCGTCACCGAGCCGGGCGCTTCGAGCCAGATCAGCTTCGTGTTCGGACGGATCGCATCGGCGATGCCCGCGCCGGTCATCGGGTCGTAGTAAGTCACTTCGAGCCCGAAATCGGCGGCGAGCCAGTCGGCGTGATCGCGGTTCGGCGAATAGGCGTTGTCGGGCACGAGCACGTGGTCTCCCGCCTTCACCAGACCGAAGTAAACGTTGGAGATCGCCGCTAGCCCGGACGGCTGCAACAGCGCATACTCGCCGCCTTCGATCGCCGCGAGGCGCTGCGCGAGCGCGATGGTCGTCGGCGTGCCGTGCAAGCCGTAGCGCCACTTCGAATCGTCGCTCCAGACGAGCGAGCGCATCGTCGCGAGATCGGGAAACACCACCGTCGAAGCGCGCGCGACCGGCACCGAGAACGACTCGAAGCCGGGCGTGATGCGATCCTCGGGCTGCACGATGCGCGTCTGCAGGTCGCGGTCGAGGGCGTTGTTGCTGGAATCGGTCATGAGGTCGATTTGAAGCGAAATAAGGAAAAGCCGCCGCCGGAAACCCCCGGCGGCGTGAAGTCGAGACAGCCTATTCGCCGATGATGACGTTGCTCGTGCCACCGACAGAATTCTTCGGCGGCGCGGGCGGAGCAGGTTCAAGCGACGGCGCGGCCGGCGCCTTGGCCGCGCCCATCGGCGGCAAGGTCTTGCCGGGCACCGCCGGGCGCAGATCGAACGGCTGCGCGTTCGATTCGTCCGGGTCCATGCGCTCGCCCGACACACTGCCGTCCGCCGCGAACTTGCCGACCCAGTTGCCCGTGATATGCGTGCCGTCGTTCGATTCCTCGATCTCGAGCGTGTCGCCATCGCGATCGCCCGCGACCAGAATCACGTTCGGACTGCCGGCGAACTTGTATTCGCCATGCACGCCGGTGGGCTCGTCGGTTTTCGCGCCGAGCTTCATCTCGATCTGCCTGTCGCCGAGCGTGCCGACATAGCGCGGAAAACGCGCGTATTCCGCGTTCGGCGTCAGCGGCTTCTGCGGCGGCAGCGCAAGCTCCTTGATGGCGGCCTGCGCGCCGTGCGCATCGGCGCCCGACGGTTCGCGCTGATCGACTGGAATGACGCCGGACGCGCCGGACGAACCCGGCGGCATCGGCGAATTGCAGCCGGCCAGCGCAAGCAGCGCGGCCGAGATCGCGAAGGCCGCGAAGAGGCGCGGCCCGGTCTTGCTTTGCATCATCCTTCGGTCCTTCAAATGCGCTCGAAGATCGCCGCGATGCCCTGCCCGCCGCCGATGCACATCGTCACGAGCGCGTAACGCCCGCCGATGCGCTGCAGCTCGTACAGCGCCTTCACGGTGATGAGCGCGCCGGTCGCGCCGATCGGATGCCCGAGCGAAATGCCCGAGCCGTTCGGATTGACCTTCGCGGGATCGAGCTTCAGTTCCTGCGATACGGCGCACGCCTGCGCGGCGAACGCTTCGTTCGCTTCGATGACGTCGAGATCGCTCACGGTCAGGCCCGCGCGCTCCAGCGCCTTCTGCGTCGCGGGAACCGGACCGATGCCCATGATCTTCGGATCGACGCCCGAATGTGCGTAGGCGACGAGGCGCGCGAGCGGTTTCGCACCGCGCTTTTCCGCGACGCCGCGCTCCATCAGCACGACGGCCGCCGCCGCGTCGTTGATGCCCGACGCGTTGCCCGCCGTCACGGTGCCGTTTTCCTTCACGAACACGGGTTTGAGCTTGGCGAAGTCTTCGGCGGTCGCGTTCATGCGCACGTGCTCGTCGCGGTCGAACACGGTGTCGCCCTTCTTCGACGCGAGCGTAATCGGCAGGATCTGTTCCTTGAAGTAGCCGGCTTCGGTCGCCTTCGCCGCGCGACGATGCGATTCGAGCGCGAGCGCGTCCTGCATCTCGCGCGTGATGCCGAACTTCTGCGCGACGTTCTCGGCCGTCACGCCCATGTGGATTTTGTCGAACGGATCGTTCAGCGCGCCGACCATCATGTCGACGATGCGCGTGTCGCCCATGCGCTGGCCGAAGCGCGCGGCGGGCATGATGTACGCCGCGCGGCTCATGTTTTCCGCGCCGCCCCCGATCGCGACATCCGCGTCGCCGAGCAGAATCGACTGCGACGCCGACACGATCGCCTGCAGTCCCGACCCGCACAAGCGGTTCACCGTCAGCGCGGGCGCGTGCTGCGAAACGCCGCCGTCGAGCGCCGCGACGCGTGCGAGATACATGTCGCGCGGCTCGGTATGAACGACGTTGCCGAACACCACGTGGCCGACTTCATCGCCCGCGACATTCGCCCGCGAAAGCGCCTCGCGCACGACGCGCGCGCCGAGATCGGTCGGGGAGAAGTCCTTCAGCGCGCCGCCGAAATCGCCGATTGCCGTGCGCACGCCGCTTACCACCACTACTTCACGTTGCATGTTGCCGTCTCCGCTGGGTTGTGTTGATCTGGTAACTCGTTCGATGATCGATTCGTCATTCGCCGAGCGCGCGCTCGACGGTGGCTTTATCCGGGATCGGTGCGACCGCGCCGAAGCCTTGCGTCGACAACGCCGCCGCGACGTTCGCATAGCGCGCCGCGGTAAAAGGATCGTCGCCCGCGACGATGCGCGCGATGAACGCGCCGCCGAAGCAATCGCCCGCTCCGGTCGCATCGACCGCCTTCACGACGCGGCCCGGCACGACGCGCCGCTCGTCGGGTGTCGCGATATACGCGCCTTCGCGGCCGAGCTTCAGCGCCACGACCTTCGGGCCGAGATTCAGCAGCGCGTCGACGATCGCGTCCTTGTCCTCGCGACCCGTGAGCAAGGTTACGTCGTCCCAGCTCGGCAGACAGATATCCGTCGAGCGGATCGCTTCGAGCATGACGGCGCGCGCGCGTGCGAGCGGCCACAGCTTCAGGCGCAGGTTCGTGTCGAAGCTGACCTTCACGCCGTGTGTGCGCGCGTGATCGATCGCGGCGAGCGCGGCGTCGCACGCCGCCACGCCGATCGCGAGGCTGATACCCGACAGATGCACGACCTTCGCGGCGGCGATCGCGTCGAGCGGCAGATGCGACGGCGCGTAGCGGCTCGCCGCCGAGCCCGCGCGCAGATAGTCGAAGCGATGCCCGTTCTCGCCGTGCGACACGAAGTAGACGCCGGTGGGAGCGTCGTGGTCCACGCGAACCGTCGAGGTATCGACGTTTTCCGATCGCCACAAATCGAGCAGCAATTGCCCGAAATGATCGTTGCCGACCGCCGACACGAAGCCCGTCGCCGCGCCCTGGCGCGATGCCGCGATCAGGAAGTTGGAGACATCGCCGCCGAAGCCTTGCAGATAGTCCGGCTGATCGCGCGTCGACTGATTGAACTCGATCATCGCCTCGCCGAGCGCGAGAATTTGCGGCGTTTGCGGCATGGCTTACACCTCGCCCCAGAGATCGTGGCCATCGGCGCCGGTGATCTTCACCGACACGAAGTCGCCGGCCTTGTAGCGCTTCGATGCCTTCGTCGCCGGCGCGATGTACACGACGCCGTCAATTTCCGGCGCATCCGCCGCCGTGCGGCCGATGCCGCCGTCCGTGCTCACTTCATCGACGAGCACCTTCAGCGTCTTGCCGACCTTCTTCTTCATGCGCTTCGCCGACAGTTCTTCGGCCAGTTCCATGAAGCGCGCGCGGCGTTCCTCGCGCACTTCGTCGGGCAGCGCGCCGTCGAGTTCGTTCGCGGTGGCGCCTTCGACCGGCGAGTACGCGAAGCAGCCGACGCGATCCAGATCCGCTTCTTCGAGGAAGTCCAAGAGCGTCTGGAACTGCTCTTCCGTCTCGCCCGGAAAGCCCGCGATGAACGTGCTGCGGATGGTCAGATCGGGACAGATTTCACGCCACGTCTTCACGCGTTCGAGCACCTTCTCGGCATTGGCCGGGCGCTTCATGCGCTTCAGCACTTCGGGATGCGCGTGCTGGAAAGGCACGTCGAGATACGGCAGGACGTGGCCGCGCAGCGGGCCTTCGGCCATCATCGGGATCACGTCGTCCACGCTCGGATACGGATAGACATAGTGCAGCCGCACCCACGCGCCGTATTGCGCGGCCAGTTCGCCGAGCGCGCCGACGAGATCGGTCATGCGCGTCTTGAGCGGCTTGCCGTTCCAGAAGCCCGTGCGGTACTTCACGTCGACGCCGTATGCGCTCGTGTCCTGCGAGATGACGAGCAGTTCCTTGACGCCGGATTTGAAGAGATTTTCCGCTTCGAGCATGACTTCGGCGACGGGGCGCGACACGAGATCGCCGCGCATCGACGGAATGATGCAGAACGTGCAGCGATGATTGCAGCCTTCCGAAATCTTCAGATACGCGTAATGGCGCGGCGTCAGCTTGATGCCGGCGGGCGGGACGAGATCGGTGAACGGGTCGTGCGGTTTCGGCAGGTGCGTGTGCACGGCGTTCATCACTTCGTTGGTCGCGTGCGGACCGGTGACCGCGAGCACTTTCGGATGCACTTCCTCGATGAGGCCCGAGCCGCTCGCGCTCTTTTTCGCACCGAGGCAGCCGGTGACGATGACCTTGCCGTTCTCGCTCAATGCCTCGCCGATGGCGTCGAGGCTTTCCTGCACGGCTTCGTCGATGAAGCCGCAGGTGTTGACAACGACGAGGTCCGCGCCGTCATAGGTGCCGGAGATTTCGTAACCTTCGGCGCGCAACTGGGTGATGATCTGCTCGGAATCGACGAGCGCTTTCGGGCAGCCGAGCGACACCATGCCGATTTTCGGCGCGGGAGTCGTTCTGGCGGTTGAATCTAAAGAATTTTTCACGGGAACAGTGTCTTGTGGGGACGCGCGAGGCCAATCCAACATTTTACCCCGGAGTGCCGATGGCACGGTTTCGCAGCTCCGGAGCGGCCGATATGCATCGGGACGCTTTCCGTCCTTGTCCCATTCCCTTCGCGGGCCGGGCGCCGCAAACTCGCCGCCCTTTTCGCCGCTTTCGGCTCACACATAACCCGTTCTCATGCTCGACGCCTCCGCTCTGCGCAACTTCAATCCCCTTTTCATGACGCCCTGCTATTCCGGCCAGGTGACCTCCGGCTTCGCCACCAGCATGCTCGCCCTCACCAACGAGCTCTGGCAACTCGGCGTGCAAGGCTCGGTGCGCATCCTCTCCGGCGAAAGTCTCGTGACCCGCGCGCGCAACGAAGCCGTCGCGCATTTCCTCGCGCAGAAGCAGCACACGCATCTTTTCTGGATCGATGCCGATATCGGCTTCACACCGGACCAGGCGCTGCGATTGTTGCTGGCGGATCGCGATGTCGTCGCGGGCGTCTATCCGCTCAAGCGCATCGACTGGACGGGCGACATTCCCGCCGGCCTCACGCAAGAACAGTTTCTGACGCGTGCGCTGCGCTATCCGGTCAACGCGCACGCGGGCGCGCACCTCGAGATCGACGCCGACGGTTTCCTTGAAGTCAACGAAGCGCCGACGGGCTTCATGTGCATTCGCCGCGCGGTGCTCGAAACGATGATCGCGCGGATGCCCGAACTGCAATACACGCCGGACGCGCCGCCCGACTCGCCGCTGCATGGCTACTGTCATCGCTTCTTCGACGTGATGGTCGAGCGCGAGACCGGACGCTATCTTTCCGAGGACTACGCGTTTTGCCGCCGCTGGCGCGATCTGGGCGGAAAGGTCTACGTGGATGCCCGCTCGAAGCTCGCGCACCACGGCTCGTACACCTATCGCGGAGATTTCGGCGCGGCGTGGGCGCAGGACCCGGCAAGAGCGGTAGGCGGACTCTAGGCATCCGACGCGCGCTCGCTCGCACCGGGCGCCCAAACCCGTCGCCCGTACGCGCGCCTGAAATGGATTACTTCTTCTCCGTCGACGGCGGCGTGGGCGTCGGGAACGGGAATGTGTTGAACATCGACTTCGCCTGCGTCTGCATCTGCTCCTGCATTTGCACGAACATGTTCTTCGACTGCTCGATGTAGCTCGTCATCATGCCCTGCATCATCGGCGCCTGCATGTTCATGAACTGCGACCAGACTTCCGGATTGAGCGCGTTGCCGTCGTAGATGCCCTTGCTCTGCTCGGTCAGCTTCTGCTGGATGTCGATGAACGCCTGGATGTTCTTTTCCAGATACGTGCCCATCATGCCCTGCATCGCGTGACCGTAGAAGCGGATGATCTGTGAAAGCATCACCGATGAGAACATCGGCAGGCCGCCGCTCTCTTCTTCCAGAATGATCTGCAGAAGGATGCTGCGCGTGAGGTCGTCGTTGCTCTTCGCATCGAGCACCTTGAAGTCTTCCTGATCGAGCACGAGCTGCTTCACATCCGACAACGTGATGTAGGTGCTCGTTTCCGTGTCATACAGCCGACGGTTCGGATACTTTTTGATAAGTCGTTCGGCGGCTTTCTTTGTAGTAGTAGTGGTGGTCATTTAACGCCTTTAAACGCAAAACTTTACTGCGATGGCAGCAAGCAGGTCTTGCGTTGTCGCAAAAAAGCGCTGCTGCATGTTCGCCG
>NZ_JAQQDB010000081.1:0-10304 GCF_046030135.1 Caballeronia jiangsuensis | reverse complement strand
TAATAAACCACCGCGTATTCAGGCCATCCACAAAAGCCCAGCCAACATCACCTCCCCCCCCGCCCACTCTCCCGCATCGGCTCCTCGTTCTCCAGCCGATAAACCCACGACAGCAACTCCGCCACCGCCTGATAAAGCGCGGGCGGAATGTGCGCATCGAGATCGACCTGCATCAGCAGCGACACCATCTCCGGCGATTCGTGCACATACAAACCCGCTTCCTTCGCGCGCTGCACGATCATTTCCGCGACCATGCCGTATCCCTTCGCGACGACACGCGGCGTCCCCTCGCGGTTGCCCGCCTCGTAGGCGAGCGCGGTCGCCTGCCTGCGCGTATACGGCGGATGATCCTGCCCGCTCATGCTCCGCTCCCCTCGCCTTGCGGCGGGCGAAACAGATGTTCGAGCGGCGAGCGCACCGGTTTTTTCGCGGAGCCATTATCGCCGGACAGCGCGAGATCGGTCGTGCCGTCCATCGAGCGCACGGAAAGCGACGCCAGCGCGATGCCCGCCGCCTCCAGTTGACGCGCGAACGCGACCCCGTCGGCAGCAAGACGGCGCGCGCCCGAATCGGCCGCCTTGATCCGCGCGACGAGCTTTTCGCCCGTCAGCACGAGTTCGGCGTCGACGGTGCCGAGCGCGGGCAGCGACAGCGTGATGCGCGTGCGCCACGCGCGTTCGTCGGCGGCATCGTCGGCGGTGCGCGGATCGTGCGGCTCGCGGGCAACTTCCCACTCGAAGCGCGTGCCGGGCCACGCCTCGCCCTGCCAGCGGAACTGCTGATTCGCGAGCACGTCGAGTTGCTGGCGCACGACATTGAGCGTCGCCGGATGGATGCCCGCCGCGACCGACGCCTGCAACGCCGATTCCTGCTGGCTCGGCTGCGCGCTCTGCGCGTTCATGCCGGCGCTGACGCTTCCGCTTTGCGAATTCGAAAGCGCCGACGGCGGCGCATCGCGCACCGACGCCGCGAGCGCGGCCGCCTGCTGCGGCGTCTGCGGCGTCGCGACCGGGCGTCCGTGAAAGTCGGGCAGATCGGGTATGGGTTGCGGCGCGCGGGCGTCGTCCAGCCAGGCGTCCCCGGGCGTCGGGACGTTCGCTAAATCGAACGGCAAGGACATCGAACGCGCATCGGCCCGCGCCTGCGGCTCGTTGCCGAGCGACGCGGCGCTACGCTGGCCCGCGAGCCATTGCACCAGATGCGATTCGTAGAAGAGCCCGCTTTCGTCGACGGTCTTCGCCAGCGCGGTCGCGAGCGCGGCGGCGGGCAGCGGCGGCAGATTCTGCGTCGCGGCGCGCGCTGCGGCAACCGCGGCGGCGTTGGAAGAGAAAGCGGTATCGAAGAGGCCGGTCGTGAGCGCGGCGAAGGCGCTCGCGGGGCGCGGCGGAGTCGGCCAGAGCGGCGTATCGCCGGTCAGCGCGGGCGTCGCGCCGGGAAAGCGCGAAATCACGTCGAGCGTGCGCGCGACGCTGGAGAACGCGGTTTGCGCCGATGCCGCCGGCGTCGCCGCGCCGGGATGCGTGCCGACGGTCTGCGACATGTCCGTCTGCGTCGTCGTCTGTCCGACGCTCGCGCCGGTGACGCCGCTGCCGCTCACTCCGTTCGGCGCACGGATCGCGGACAACAGGAGCTCGGTGCGGCTGGCGAGCAACGATGCGATCGCGGTATCGAGTCCAGTCATGCCCACATCCTCATATGCGCCGCGATCGGGCGCGGACCAGCGCCTAGCGCAGTCCGATCATTTTTTTCAGTACGCGCGCCGGGCTGTTGACCGTGAAAAGCGCCGAAAGACGCGCGAGGCTCGGCGACGTCAGATCGCGGATCGCGGCGTCGTCGGCGAGAATCTTCTTCACGAGGTCCAGCTTGCGTGCACGGGCGTTTTCGTCGAGTTCCGAGCCGGAATCCACTTGCTTCAGTTGCTCGATCAACTCGCGGTACGTGCCTTGCAACGCCTTCAGCTCGCTCCATTCGCCGCCGCGCGCAGCCGCCAGCATCTGGCCGGAAACCGCCGCGATGGCTTCGTAGTGGGCGAAATATTCTTGTGTCGTCTTCATTCTTTCGAGGCAGTCGACGCGCATCGTGTCAAACGGGCGCGGCGGTCATTTGCGCCACTTCCGGTCCAATTCCCACCCAGGCGTCTTCGAGCGTCGCGAGCAGGTTGTCGATCTCGACCAGCATCGTCTCGTCCTGCTTCAGGTTCGCCTCGAGCAGCCGGCGCGTCATATACGTGTACAGCGCGTCCAGCCGCTCCGCGATCTCGCCGCCCGCATCCTTGTTGAGCGCCTGCTGCAAGCCGCTCTCGATGATGCTGATGGCCTTGCTGATCGCCGTGCCGCGCGCGCCGATGTTGTTCTGCTGCATGTGCATGCGCGCCTGCGCGATCGCCTGGCGTGCGCCCTGATACAGCATCACGATCAGACGGTGCGGGCTGGCTCCCATCACCCCTGTCTGCACGCCCACGCGTGCGTAGGCATTGGCTCCAGCGTGTCCTGGGGAATACATCTCTCGATTCTCCTTATGCGATGCCGCGGCGTTCCGCTTGCTTCAAACGGACGCCCTGCTTCTCGTCCGGATCCCCGTGCGCCCGGCAAAAACCGGCGCGGGCAAACGAACCATCGTTCGCCGTGCCGTTATCGGGGTTATCGGAGAAACGCGGCAAAGCTTTAGGACTCGGGACTCTAGAGCCGTCGCAACAACGATTGGGGGCTGGATCGCGAACGGATCGTCAGACGGAGATCTGCATGATGTCGTTGTAGGCCGACACGAGCTTGTTGCGCACCTGCAACCCGAATTGCAGTCCGACGTTCGCCTTCTGCATGTCCACCATCACGTCGTTGAGCGACACGTTCGGCGCGCCGATCTCGAAAGCGTGCGCCTCGCCGAGCGCCTTGGTCTGGTTGTCGCTGATCTTGTCGATGGACGATTTCAGCGCATCGGAGAAACTGCCGACGCTCGCCGCGCCCGATGTCCCGCTCTGGCCCGTGACGGCGCCCGCTGCGCTGGTCGGGCCGGACACGCCGCCCGCGGCTTGCGATGCCAGCGACTGAATGGCCGAGAGCGCGGCGGAAAGCGGATTGATCGGAAAGTTCATGTTGACTCCGGGTGACAGGGGGAAAGCCGGCGCCTCGCGTGGCGTGGACCTGGGTGCTCGGGATGCGTTTCGCGGAGGTTCACCGAGTACGAAAAAGATTAGCAGCCGGCGGTTTTTCAAAGCGCGGGAAGAACGGGGAAAACCCCGCTCTATTCAGCGAATCGAGTTGCAATCTTCTGCGGATAATCCCCATCGTGAAAAGTCCTCCACCGCCGCTGACATGAAAAGCGGGAAGCGGCGGGAGGAGAACCTCAGGATTCGGAGCTTCGACGCTAAATGGATACGCCCAACAACTCACTCATCACGCCCGACGCCAGAATGGGCCTGGCGGGCGCACAACCGGGAGCAGCCGGAACGGCCGCGCCGGGACTCGCGGGTGGCGCCGATTTCGGCGGTTTCGCGCAGCGCGTGCCGATGCTCAACCAGTTCCGCTCGAATCCGCGCGTGCCGCTCATCGTGGCCGTCGCGATTCTGGCGATGGTGATCGCCGGCCTCGTCATGTGGTCGCGCCAGCCGGACTACCGCGTCCTCTTCTCCAATCTCTCCGACCGGGACGGCGGCGCAATCGTTGCCGCGCTCCAGCAGGGCAACATTCCCTACAAGTTGTCCGACGGCGGCGGCGCCGTTCTCGTGCCGGCCGAGCAGGTTCACGAAACGCGTCTGCGTCTCGCGAGCCAGGGCTTGCCGAAGAGCGGCTCGGTCGGCTTCGAACTGATGGACAACCAGAAGTTCGGCATCAGCCAGTTCGCCGAGCAGGTCAACTATCAGCGCGCGCTGGAAGGCGAGCTGGAGCGCACGATCGGCGCGATCTCGTCGGTGAAGTCGGCGCGCGTGCATCTCGCGATTCCGAAGCCGAGCGTGTTCGTGCGCGACAAGGAACTGCCGACCGCGTCCGTGATGGTCAATCTGTATCCGGGCCGCGTGCTCGACGAAGGCCAGGTGGTCGCGATCGCGCACATGGTCGCGTCCGGCGTCGCGGACATGCCGGTCAAGAACGTGAATATCGTCGATCAGGACGGCAACCTGCTCACGAGCCAGAGCGCCGCCAGCGGCCTCGATGCGTCGCAACTGAAGTACGTGCAGCAGATCGAGCACAACACGCAAAAGCGCATCGACGCGATTCTCGCGCCGCTCTTTGGCGCCGGCAACGCCCGCTCGCAGGTGAGCGCCGACATCGACTTCTCGAAGCTCGAACAGACCGCCGAAAGCTACGGTCCGAACGGTAACCCGCAAAGCACGGCGATCCGCAGCCAGCAGTCGAGCGAATCGAGCGAAACGACGGGCGGCGGCGCATCGGGCGTGCCGGGCGCGCTCTCGAATCAGCCGCCGCAGCCGGCTTCCGCGCCGATCGACGCGGCAGCTTCGGGCGCCGTCGGCACGAAGACGACGCCGCAAAACCAGCGCCGCGACACGACGACCAACTACGAAGTCGATCGCACCGTGCGCCATTTCGAGCAGGCGACGGGCGGCATCAAGCGCCTGTCGGTGGCGGTCGTCGTGAACTACGACAAGAAGGTCGACGCGAAGGGCAACGTCACGATGACGCCGCTCGCCGCCGACAAGCTCGCGCAGGTCCAGCAGCTCGTGAAGGACGCGATGGGCTTCGACGAGAAGCGCGGCGACTCGGTGAACGTGGTGAACAGCGCGTTCTCGGCCGACCTGAACGTGACGCCGGACGTGCCGTGGTGGCGCACCCCGCAGATGATCGCGTGGGGCATCCAGGCGGCGAAGTACGTGGGCATCGGGATCGTCGGGCTGTTCCTGTACTTCAGCATGGTGAAGCCGGCGATGCGCCGCGCCTTCCCGCCGCTGCCCGAAGCCGCCCCCGCGCTCGGCGCACCGGATGAACTCTCGCTGCTCGATGGCCCGTCGCTCGACGGCGGGCAGAAGAAGGAAGACGAGGACAAGGATGCCGAGGTCAGTCTCCTCGGTCATGAAAGCAAGAAGGCCAAATTCGATCGCAACCTCGACTACGCGCGCATGGTGGCGCGTCAGGACGCGAGAATCGTTGCGACGGTCGTGAAGAACTGGGTGTCCGATGAACGCTGAAGGCCTGAATAAAGCCGCTCTCCTCCTGATGTCGATCGGTGAGGAAGAAGCCGCCGAAGTTTTCAAGTATCTCGCTCCGCGCGAGGTGCAGAAGATCGGCGCGACCATGGCGGCGCTGAAAAACGTGACGCGCGAGCAGCTCGACAACGTGCTGACCGAATTCGTTTCGGAAGCGGAGCAGCACACCGCGCTGTCGCTCGATTCGAGCGAGTACATCCGCTCGGTGCTGACGAAGGCGCTCGGCGAAACCAAGGCCGGCGCGCTGATCGACCGTATCCTGCAAGGCAGCGATACGAGCGGCATCGAAGGCCTGAAGTGGATGGACTCGGGCGCGGTCGCGGAGCTGATCAAGAACGAGCATCCGCAGATCATCGCGACGATCCTCGTGCATCTGGACCGCGATCAGGCTTCGGAGATCGTGTCGCTGCTGGCCGACCGTCTGCGCAACGACGTGCTGCTGCGCATCGCGACGCTCGACGGCATTCAGCCCGCCGCGCTGCGCGAACTCGACGACGTGCTGACGACGCTCCTCTCCGGCAGCGACAACCTGAAGCGCGCGCCGATGGGCGGCATCCGCACGGCGGCCGAGATTCTCAACTTCATGTCGAGCAATCATGAAGAAGGCGTGATCGCGAACGTGCGCGAATACGACGCCGAACTCGCGCAGAAGATCATCGACCAGATGTTCGTGTTCGAGAACCTGCTCGACCTGGAAGACCGCGCGATCCAGCTTCTCTTGAAGGAAGTGGAGTCGGAGACGCTGATCGTGTCGCTCAAGGGCGCGCAGCCGGCGCTGCGCCAGAAGTTCCTGTCGAACATGTCGCAGCGCGCGGCCGAACTGCTCGCGGAAGACCTCGATTCGCGCGGTCCGGTGCGCGTGTCGGAAGTCGAGCAGCAGCAACGCAAGATTCTGCAGATCGTCCGCAATCTCGCGGAAAACGGCCAGATCCAGCTAGGCGGCAAGGCGGAGGATGCATATGTCTGACGCTCGCGTGCAAAAGACTCCGCTCTCGGCGTATCAGCGCTGGGAAATGGCCTCGTTCGATCCTGTCGAAATCAAGGTCGACGACAGCGCGGCGGAACAGGCCGCGCTCGAAGCGCACTTGCGCCGCGTCGAGGAAGACGCGCATCAGCACGGGCTCGCGAAGGGGCATGTCGCGGGCCAGGCGCTCGGTTATCAGGCGGGTTACGAGCAAGGTCAGGCGAAGGGTTTCGAGGATGGCCGCAAGGAAGCGCTCGCCCAGGCCGCGCGTCTCGCCGAAATCGCCGATACGTTCAGGACCGCGTTGCAGGCCGCCGATGCGGCCATCGCGGAGTCGCTCGCAGAACTCGCGATCGATATTGCGCAGCAGGTCGTGCGTCAGCATCTCGCGCTCGATCCGACCGCGCTCGTCGCGGTGGCGCGCGAAGTGATCGCCGCCGAGCCGGAGCTTTCGGGCGCGCCCACGCTCGTCGTGAATCCGGCCGACATGCCGATCGTCGATGCTTATCTGAAAGACGAACTCGAGTCAGCGGGCTGGACTGTGCGTCCCGATCCGGAAGTTGAGCGCGGCGGCTGCAAGGCGTACGCCGCGACCGGCGAAATCGACGCGACCATCGTGTCGCGATGGGAACGCGTCGTGGCTGCTCTGGGGAGAAACAAGCCGTGGTGAGCCGAATCACTCAGGATGGTTTGAGCGAGCTGGAACAGGAACTCGCACGCGCTTCGTTCGGCCCGCTCGCCGTCGATGAATCCGTCGGCGACGAATCGGCCGACGAACTCGCCGCGCGCACCATCGCGGAACTGGCGCATATCGCCGGCAATCCGCACATCGATACGTGGCGCGAGAAGCTCGACGCGCTCAGGTCGCGCAACGCCATCGCGAAACCGCTGCGTCCGTGCGGGCGTCTCACGCGCGCGGCCGGACTCGTGCTGGAAGCGGTCGGCCTGAAGATGGGCGTGGGCTCCGAATGCATGATCGAACTGCCGCCGGGCAGCGCGATTCCGACCGCCGAAGCCGAAGTCGTCGGCTTCGCGGGCGACAAGCTCTTTCTGATGCCGACCACCGAAGTGGCCGGCCTGTTGCCCGGCGCGCGCGTCTATCCGCTCGAAAGCGCGCCGATCAACGATCCGATGGCGGGCGCGAAGCGCTTGCCCGTCGGCTGGGAAATGCTCGGCCGCGTCGTCGATGCGTCCGGCCGTCCGCTCGACGGCCTCGGCCCGCTCGGCGCGAAGGTCGATGCGCCGCTGTCCGCGCCGGTGATCAATCCGCTGAACCGCGAGCCGATCCACAAGGTGCTCGATGTCGGCGTGCGCGCGATCAACACGCTGCTGACGGTCGGGCGCGGCCAGCGCATGGGCCTGTTCGCGGGTTCGGGCGTCGGCAAGTCGGTGCTGCTCGGCACGATGGCGCGCTACACGAGCGCGGAAGTGATCGTGATCGGGCTGATCGGCGAACGTGGCCGCGAAGTGAAGGAATTCATCGAGCAGATTCTCGGCGAGGAAGGTCTCGCGCGCTCGGTCGTCGTGGCGGCGCCGGCGGATGTATCGCCCGTGCTGCGCATGCAGGCCGCCGCGTATACGACCTCGCTCGCCGAATATTTCCGCGATCAGGGCAAGCATGTGCTGATGCTGATGGATTCGCTGACGCGCTACGCGATGGCCCAGCGCGAGATCGCGCTCGCGATCGGCGAGCCGCCGGCGACGAAGGGTTATCCGCCTTCGGTGTTCGCGAAGCTGCCGGCGCTCGTCGAGCGCACCGGGAATGGACCGGAAGGCGGCGGCTCGATCACCGCGTTCTACACCGTGCTCACCGAAGGCGACGATCAGCAGGACCCGATCGCCGACTCGGCGCGCGCGATTCTCGACGGCCATATCGTGCTGAACCGCTCGCTCGCGGAGGCGGGGCACTATCCGGCCATCGACATCGAACAGTCGATCAGCCGCGCGATGACCGCGCTCATCGACGACAAGCATCTCGAACGCGTGCGCCTCTTCAAGCAGATGCTTTCGCGCTATCAGCGCAACAAGGATTTGATCAACGTGGGCGCGTATTCGAGCGGGCGCGATCAGCTCCTCGACCGTGCGATCGCGCTGTATCCGCGCATGGAGTCGTTTTTGCAGCAGGGTTTTCGCGAGCAGGCGCCGTTCGAGCCGAGCATCGCGATGTTGAATCAGCTCTTCGAATAGTTTTCGACTAGTATCCGAATCATTCATCACAAGAAAGCCAAAAGACCATACGGGACCGCCACGCCATGTCCAAGAATCTGCCGATCAACACCCTCATCGGACTTGCCGAAGAGGAACTCGACGCCGCCACGAAGAAGCTCGGCAAGCTGCAGCAGGAACGCAACGAAGTCGAAACGCAATTGAACTCGCTCATCACCTACCGTGACGAGTACCACGCACGATTCACGGCATCGGCGCAGGAGGGCACCACGGCGCAGACGCTGCGCAACTTCCAGGCGTTCGTCGACACGCTCGATTCGGCGATTGCGCAGCAACGCACGGCGCTCGTCATGGCCGATCAGCGCATCGAGGCGGCGAAACCCGACTGGCGTCTCAAGAAACAGAAGCTCGGCAGTTACGAAGTGCTGGCCGCGCGCGGCGAGGCGATGCTCGCGAAGAAGGCTGCGCGCGTCGAGCAGCGCGAATCCGACGAGCACGCCGCGAAGATACTGCGCATGCGCGCCGAGCGTGCCTGAGCCGTTACCCAACCATTGCATTTGAGAGACTCGTATGTCCTCCGTATCACTTCTCGGCGCGATGACCGCCGCCACGTCATCGAGCAAGGCCGCGGCGCAGCGCGCGGCGAGCGCGGGCGCGTCGTTCGGCATGACGCTGCAAGGCATCACCGATAAGGCAAACGCCGACGCGCAGGCGGCGAAGGCGCTGGCGGATTCGTCCGCCGACAAATCGAGCGTGCACGACGCGCCGAAGCCGGATGACAGCGCGACCGCGGCTGCATCGAAGGGCGATGACGCGTCGGACGCGCAGGCCGCCGCGAAGCCCGATCAGACCGACGCGCCGAAAGAGGCATCGAAGAATACGGGCAAGACCGATACGGCGGACGCATCGAAGCCGGCGGCGCAGCCATCCGGTTCCGCACCGGACGCAGCGACGGCGGCGGCGCAGGCGAAAGCACGCGCGGACGCCGCCAACGCCGACGATGCCGACACGGACACCACACTCGCCGATCTGACGGACGCGGCCACTACGGCGACGGCCACCGCTTCGACCGACGACACCAAATCGACGGGCGAGACGCACAAGAGCGCGGACGCGAAACCGGCGCAGGACGCGCTTCAGGCGGCCCTCGCGGCGATGAACAACGCTACGCCGAATGCAGTGCCGGCGAACGGTTCCGTGGCGACGGCGCGCGAAGGTGCGGACGGCGAGGATCAGGGCGGTCTGTTCGCCAAGGGCGGAAAGGCTGCGAGTCTCGCCGTGTTGACGAACAACGTGAACGCGGATGCGAAGGCGACCGACGCGACTGCGCTGGCTGTCGCGACGATGCCCGCGGATGCCGCGACCGCCGCGTACAAACAAGCCGCCGATGCGGCTGCGCACGCGGTGTCGATGCAGACGGCATCGGCGAATTCGGCGGTGTCGAGTCCGCAAGGCGCGATGGCGTCGGCGACGAGCGCGGCGATTGCGCCGCACGTGGGCGCCTCCGGCTGGGACGATGCGTTCAGCCAGAAGGTCGTGTTTCTGTCGAAGGCGGATCAGCAGAGCGCGGAGCTGACTTTGAATCCGCGAGATCTCGGGCCGTTGCAGGTGACCTTGCAGGTTTCCGAAAGCCATGCGCACGCGCTGTTCGTGTCGCAACATGCGCAGGTGCGCGAGGCGGTCGAGGCCGCCATGCCGAAGCTGCGTGAGGCGATGGAGGCGAATGGCATCAGTCTTGGGAGCGCTTCGGTTTCGGATGGGTCGGCGTTTGGAAGGCAGTCGCAGCAGGAGGGGCGCTCGTCGGGCTCGTCGGGGTCGCGGGGGGCTGGGGGCGCTGGTGGGATCGGTGGGGTCGATTCTTCGGCCTCCGCCAGTGTAAGTGTGCCGGTGCGGCGCACCGTGGGGCTTGTTGATACGTTTGCTTGATTTTTTCGCTGGCTCGTCGCCGGATCCCGGATTCGTGGTGGTCTATTAGCACTGCCCCTCCCCGGGGCGGGGGTCACTTTCTTTGCTGCT